>NZ_JBHWDS010000115.1:0-1237 GCF_042734615.1 Kitasatospora sp. NPDC059646 | reverse complement strand
CGCTTCCTAATGTCGTTGTCAAGCTGTCTCGGTCACTGGAGGTGTGACGTGGTAGCACCGTCGGTCACGGATCAGCGCCCACAGGACGTTGACCCGTCGACGGGCCAGGGCCATCACGGCCTGGACGTGCCGCTTGCCCTCCGCGCGTTTGCGGTCGTAGAACGCCCGCGAGTTCGGATCGCAGCGGATGCTCACCAACGCCGAGGTGTAGAAGACGCGTTGGAGCCTGCGGTGGTAGACGACCGGCCGGTGCAGGTTGCCGCTGACCTTGCCCGAGTCGCGCGGGGCCGGTGCGACGCCGGCGAAGGCCGCCAGGGCGTCCGAGGACGGGAAGGCGTCCAGGCTGCCGCCGACGCCGGCCAGGAACTCGGCGCCGAGCACGGTCCCGATGCCCGGGACGCTCTCGACTATCGCGGCGAGTTCGTGCTCGCGAAACCGGCCCTCGATGAGCTTGTCGATCTCGGCGATCTGCTCGTTGAGGGCCATCACCCCCTCGGCCAGGGTGTGGACCAGCCTGGCGATGGCCTTCTCCCCCGGGACGGTGGTGTGCTGGCGCTCGGCAGCCCCAACTGCCGCCTCGGCGAGGTCTCTTGCGTTTCTGACCTTGCGGTTGGCGAGCCACTTCGCCAGCCGCGCGACGCCGGCCCGGCGGATCGCGGCCGGGGTCTGGTAGCCGGTCAGGAGCTTGAGCGGGCCGGTGTTGGTCACGTCCAGGGCCCTCTCCAGGGCCGGGAACATGCTCAGCAGGGTGCCGCGCAGCCGGTTGACGGACCGGGTCCGGTCCTCGACCAGGTCGGTCCGCCGGCCGGTCAGCAGCTTGAGCTCGATCGCGGCCTCGTCGCCGGGACGGACGGGCTGCAGGTCGCGGCGCATCCGGGCCTGGTCGGCGATCACGAAGGCGTCGCGGGCGTCGGTCTTGCCCTCGCCGCGGTAGCCGTCGGACGCCCGGTTCACCAGGCGGCCGGGGATGTACAGGACCTCCTGGCCGTGGGCGACCAGCAGGCTCAGCAGCAGGGCCGGCTCCCCGCCGGTCATGTCGATCGCCCACGTCACCGGCCCGCCGGCGGCGAGGTCCAGGACGTCGGCGATCAGGTCCAGCAGCTCGGGCTCGTCGTTGGCGACCCGCCGCGACAGCAGCTTCCTGCCGTCCGCGTCGATGGCCACGCCGTGGTGGTGGCCCTTGCCGCTGTCGATCCCCGCCCATATCCGGCTCATCGTGCTCCTGACGTGCGTTTTC
>NZ_JBHWDS010000114.1:0-1653 GCF_042734615.1 Kitasatospora sp. NPDC059646 | reverse complement strand
GTTTATAAGACACAGGTACCACCCCCCGCCGGCCGGCGGGGGGTGGCCCCCCCCCGGTGCCTTCGGGCACCGGGGGCGGACCACCGTCCGTTTCCGGTGCGAGGGTATGACTTTCGGCGGATCCGGGGAGCGGCGCAGGTCCCGTAGGGTCGTCGGCATGCGAAAGAGCGGGGCGGTGCTGCTGCCGGTGGCAGTGGCGGTGGCGATCGGGTTGGGCGTGGTGCACCTGTGGTGGGCACCGGTGGCGGCCGGACTGGCGTTCGGGCTGGGCGTGCGCGAGGAGCGGGTACGGCCGGCGGCCGCGGTGTTCGCGGTGCTGGCGGGGACAGCCGTCCTGGCAGCGGGCGTGGTGCCGGGGTGGATGGTCCTGGGAACGCGGTTCACCCTCGTCGCGGTCGGCGCGGGCCTGCTGCCCTGGCTGGTGGGGCGGTACTGGCACCACTCGCGGGAACTGGCCCGGGCCGGCTGGGAGCGGGCCGAACGCCTGGAGCGCGAGCAGCGGCTGACGGCGGAACAGGCCCGACTGCGGGAACGCGCGCGCATCGCCCGGGACATGCACGACGCCCTCGGCCACGACCTCAGCCTGATCGCCCTGCGCGCCGGAGCCCTCACCCTCGCCCCCGACCTGGCCGAACCCCACCGGGCCGCCGCGCGCGACCTGCGGGCCGGCGCCGCCGCCGCGGTCGAGCGCCTGGGCGAGGTCATCGGGGTGCTCCGCGAGGACGACGACACCGCCGCCGGCGACGCCGACGGCCCGGCCGACGCCGCCGTCGGGGACCTGCTGGCCCGCGCCGCCGCGGCCGGCCTCGACCTGCGCGCCCAGGTGACCGGCACCCCCGACGGGCTGCCCCGGGCAGTCGAACACGCCGTCTACCGGGTGGTGCAGGAGGCCCTCACCAACGCGACCAAACACGCCCCCGCGGCACCCGTCACCGCCACCGTCGACTACACCGCCGACGGCGCGACCGTGCGGATCGCCAACGGCCCCGCCCCCGCGGCCCCGGCCCCCGCCACGGGCGGCGGCGGGCACGGCCTCGCGGGCCTGCACGAACGCGTCCGGGCCGTCGGCGGACAGCTGAGCGCCGCGCCCACCCGCGACGGCGGATTCGACGTCACCGCCCACCTGCCCCGCACCCCTCGAACCCCCGCCGGTCCGCCGACCGTCGCCACCACCCCGGCGCCAACGGCGCCCGCGCTGCGCCAGGCCCGCCGCCGGCTGCGCCGCAGCCTGAGCGTCGCACTGGTCGTCCCGCTCGCCGCCGCGATGGCGCTGACGCTCGCTCAGCGGGCCTGGACGCTGTACGTCGTCCACCGTTCCGTCCTCGACCCCGCCGCGTACGCCGCCCTCCAGATCGGGCAGGACCGTGCCGAGGTCGAACCGCGCCTGCCCGCCCACCGCCTGCCCTACCGGCCGGACGTGCCGCACGCCCCCGCGCCGCCGCCCGGCGACGACGTGCGCTGCGACTACTACGCCGTCACCGCCGAACTGTTCGTCGACCGGTACGGCGACGCCTACCGGCTCTGCTACCAGGCAGGCCGCCTGGTCTCCCGCGACCTGCTCGCTTCCTAATGTCGTTGTCAAGCTGTCTCGGTCACTGGAGGTGTGACGTGGTAGCACCGTCGGTCACGGATCAGCGCCCACAGGACGTTGAC
>NZ_JBHWDS010000113.1:0-1767 GCF_042734615.1 Kitasatospora sp. NPDC059646 | reverse complement strand
GTCGGTGAGCTGGGGGAGGACGGTGAAGAGGTCTCCGACGACGCCGTAGTCGACGAGTTCGAAGATGGGGGCTTCGGGGTCCTTGTTGACGGCGACGATGGTCTTGGAGGTCTGCATGCCGGCGCGGTGCTGGATGGCGCCGGAGATGCCCGCGGCGATGTAGAGCTGCGGGGAGACCTGCTTGCCGGTCTGGCCGACCTGGTTGGTGTGCGGGTACCAGCCGGCGTCGACGGCGGCGCGGGAGGCGCCGACCGCGGCGCCGAGGGCGTCGGCGAGGTCCTCGACGACGGAGAAGCCCTCGGCGGCGCCGACGCCGCGGCCGCCGGAGACCACGATCGCGGCCTCGGTCAGCTCGGGGCGGCCGGTGGACACCCGCGGGGTGCGGGAGGTGACCTTGGCGGCGTTGCCGGTGAACGCCACGCTCACGTTCTCCACCGTGCCGGCGGCCGGGGCGGGCTCGGGCGCGACGCTGTTCGGCTTGACGGTGATGACCGGCGCGCCGGTGGTGACGGTCGACTTGACCTGGTAGGACGCGGCGAACACCGACTGGGTGGCGACCGGGCCGTCCGCGCCGGCCTCGACGTCGACGGCGTCGGTGATGATGCCCGAGCCCAGGCGCAGCGCGGTGCGGGCGGCGATCTCCTTGCCCTCGCCGCCGGAGGTGACCAGGACCGCGGCAGGGCCGGCCGCCCCGGCGATCTGGGCGAGCGCGTCGACCTTGGGGACGACGAGGTGGGCGGCGAACTCCTCGCCGTCGGCGACGTAGACCTTCGCGGCGCCGTACTCGGCGGCCTTCGCGGCGATCGCCGCGGCGCCGTCGCCGGCGCCGAGGACGACCGCGGAGGGCGTGCCCAGGCGGCGGGCCAGGGTCAGCAGCTCCAGGGCGGGCTTGCGCACCGCGCCGTCGACGTGGTCGACCAGGACCAGGATCTCACTCATGACTGTCTCCAAACCCTTCGATGGTTCCTGGCGGCCCGTCAGATGAACTTCTGCTCGGCGAGGTACGCGGCGAGCTGCTTGCCGCCCTCGCCCTCGTCGGTGACGATCTGGCCCTGGGTGCGGGCCGGACGCGCCGCGATGTCCGCGACCTTCGTCCACGACCCCGCCAGGCCCACCGCGTCCGCGTCGATGCCCAGGTCGTCCAGGTCCAGCGACTGCACCGGCTTCTTCTTCGCCGCCATGATGCCCTTGAACGACGGGTAGCGGGCCTCGCCCGACTGGTCGGTCACCGACACCACCGCCGGCAGCGCCGCCTCGACCTGCTCGGAGGCCGCGTCGCCGTCCCGGCGGCCCGACACCACGCCGCCGGACACCGACACCTCCGACAGCAGCGTCGCCTGCGGCACGCCCAGCCGCTCGGCCAGCAGCGCCGGCAGCACGCCCATCGTGCCGTCGGTGGAGGCCATGCCGCACACCACCAGGTCGAAGCCGGTCTTCTCCAGCGCCGCCGCCAGGACCGCCGACGTGCCGATCACGTCCGAGCCGTGGATGTCGTCGTCGTTGACGTGCACGGCCTTGTCCGCGCCCATCGACAGCGCCTTGCGCAGCGCGTCCTTCGCGTCGTCCGGACCGACCGTCAGCACCGTCACCTCGGCGCCCTCGTTCGCCTCCGCGATCCGCAGCGCCTGCTCGACGCCGTACTCGTCCAGCTCCGACAGGAGGCCGTCCACGCCCTCCCGGTCGGTGGTGGCATCGTCCGCGAAGCGACGGTCACCGGTCGCGTCGGGCACGTACTTCACACAGACAACGATCCTCAAGCTCACGGCC
>NZ_JBHWDS010000112.1:0-1967 GCF_042734615.1 Kitasatospora sp. NPDC059646 | reverse complement strand
GCCCCCGTACCGACGGGGGCGGGGCCGTTCGCGTCGGGGCCGCCGGCGGCCGCGGCCCGCCCGGCCGCCGTGCGCCCCGAAGGGCGTTCGGGGCGGCACCGGCCTTACGGCACAATGGAACGCTGCAAGCCGATTACTCGACGACGACGCCGGAGCGATCTCACGTGGCGGAATACATCTACACCATGCGCAAGGTGCGCAAGGCACACGGCGACAAGGTCATCCTTGACGACGTGACGCTCTCCTTCCTCCCCGGGGCGAAGATCGGCGTCGTCGGCCCCAACGGCGCCGGCAAGTCCACCGTCCTGCGCATGATGGCCGGCCTCGACCAGCCCTCCAACGGCGACGCCTTCCTCTCGCCGGGCTTCACCGTCGGCATGCTCCAGCAGGAGCCGCCGCTGGACGAGACGAAGACCGTGCTGGAGAACGTCCAGGACGGCGTCAAGGAGACCAAGGGCAAGCTCGACCGGTTCAACGAGATCGCCGAGCTGATGGCGACCGACTACTCGGACGCGCTGCTCGAGGAGATGGGCAAGCTCCAGGAGGACCTGGACCACGCCAACGCCTGGGACCTCGACGCCCAGCTGGAGCAGGCCATGGACGCCCTGGGCTGCCCGCCCGGCGACTGGCCGGTCACCAAGCTGTCCGGTGGCGAGAAGCGCCGCGTGGCGCTCTGCAAGCTGCTGCTGGAGCAGCCCGACCTGCTGCTGCTCGACGAGCCCACCAACCACCTGGACGCCGAGTCGGTGAACTGGCTGGAGCAGCACCTGGAGAAGTACCCCGGCACCGTCGTCGCCGTCACCCACGACCGGTACTTCCTGGACAACGTCGCCGAGTGGATCCTCGAACTCGACCGCGGCCGCGCCTACCCGTACGAGGGCAACTACTCCACCTACCTGGAGACCAAGCAGACCCGTCTCAAGGTCGAGGGCCAGAAGGACGCCAAGCGCGCCAAGCGGCTCAAGGAAGAGCTGGAGTGGGTCCGCTCCAACGCCAAGGGCCGCCAGGCCAAGTCCAAGGCCCGCCTCGCCCGCTACGAGGAGATGGCGGCCGAGGCCGACAAGATGCGGAAGCTGGACTTCGAGGAGATCCAGATCCCGCCGGGCCCGCGCCTGGGCAACGTCGTCATCGAGGTCGAGCACCTCAACAAGGCCTTCGGCGAGAAGGTCCTGATCGACGACCTGAGCTTCACCCTGCCGCGCAACGGCATCGTCGGCATCATCGGCCCGAACGGCGCCGGCAAGACCACCCTGTTCAAGATGCTCCAGGACCTGGAGACCCCGGACAGCGGCTCGGTCAAGGTCGGCGAGACCGTCAAGATCAGCTACGTCGACCAGACCCGCTCCAACATCGACCCGAAGAAGACCCTCTGGGAGGTCGTCTCCGACGGGCTGGACTGGATCAACGTCGGCCAGGTCGAGATGCCGTCCCGCGCCTACGTGTCCGCGTTCGGCTTCAAGGGCCCGGACCAGCAGAAGCCGGCCGGCGTGCTGTCCGGCGGTGAGCGCAACCGCCTCAACCTGGCGCTCACCCTCAAGCAGGGCGGCAACCTGCTGCTCCTCGACGAGCCGACCAACGACCTCGACGTCGAGACGCTGTCCTCGCTGGAGAACGCGCTGCTGGAGTTCCCCGGCTGCGCCGTGGTCATCTCCCACGACCGCTGGTTCCTGGACCGAGTGGCCACCCACATCCTCGCCTACGAGGGCGACAGCAAGTGGTTCTGGTTCGAGGGCAACTTCGAGTCCTACGAGAAGAACAAGATCGAGCGCCTGGGCGCCGATGCGGCCCGCCCGCACCGCGCGACCTACAAGAAGCTGACCCGCGGCTGACCCGCGGTCGCACGGACGGCCCGGCAGCCCACCCTCGGGCGGACAGCCCGGCCGCCGGCCCGTGGGGTCCGGCGGGTGCCCCAGTTCCAGTGGAGTACACCCTGGCCCGTCACATAAACGCCGGCCCCCAGCGGGGGT
>NZ_JBHWDS010000111.1:0-2533 GCF_042734615.1 Kitasatospora sp. NPDC059646 | reverse complement strand
GTGGTCGCCGCCGACCTGGTCGCCCCCGACAAGAAGGCCGGCGCCATCGCCACGATGTTCACCGGCCTCACCGTCGCCAACATCGTCGGCGTGCCGCTGGGCACCTTCATCGGCCAGGCCGTCGGCTGGCGCGTCACCTTCGCCGGCGTCGCCGCACTCGGCGTGGTCGGACTGCTCGGCATCGCCAAGCTCGTCCCCGCGCTGCCCCGCCCCGAGGGGGCCCACCTGCGCCGCGAGCTCAAGGCGTTCCGCAACCCGCAGGTCCTGCTCGCCATGGCGATGACCGTCCTCGGCTTCGGCGGCGTGTTCGCGGCGATCACCTACATCGCCCCGATGATGACCCACGTCGCCGGGTACTCCGACGGCGCCGTCACCTGGCTGCTGGTCCTGTTCGGCGTCGGGATGTTCCTCGGCAACCTGCTCGGCGGCACGTTCGCCGACCGCAAGCTGATGCCGATGCTCTACGCCTCGCTCGGCGGACTCGCCGTCGTCCTGGCCCTGTTCACCCTCACCGCGCACAACAAGGCCCTCGCCGCGGTCTCCGTCCTGCTCGTCGGGGCGCTCGGCTTCGCCACCGTCCCGCCGCTGCAGAAGCGGGTCCTCGACCAGGCGCACGGCGCGCCCACCCTGGCCTCCGCCGTCAACATCGGCGCCTTCAACCTCGGCAACGCCCTCGCCGCGTGGCTCGGCGGCGCCGTCATCGCCGCCGGCCTCGGCTACACCGCCCCGAACTGGGTCGGGGCGCTGCTCGCCGCCGCCGCCCTGCTGCTGGCCGTCTGGTCCGCCGTCCTGGAGCGCCGCACCCCCGCACGGGAGAGCGCCGTCGCCGCCGCCCCCGTCCCCGTCCACCACTGACCGTCCCCCGCCCCGTCCCTCCCAGGAGAAGCGCCACCATGAGCACCACCCTCACCCCGCTGACCACCGCCGACGCCGAGACCCTGGTCACCGCCGCCCGCCGCGCCGCCCACGCCGCCGGGGTCCCGGTCAGCGTCACCGTCCTGGACGCGGGCGGCCACCAGCTCGCCTTCCTCCGCGACGACAGCGCCGTGCTGATCTCCGGCGAGACCAGCACCCGCAAGGCGTACACCGCCCTCCAGCTGAACGCCCCGACCGCCGACCTGGTCGACCTGGTCAAGCCGGACGGCCCGTTCCACAGCCTGACCACCGCGCTCGACCGGCCGCTGCTGTTCATCGCCGGCGGCGTCCCGATCCACCGCGACGGCAAGCTCGTCGGCGCCCTCGGCCTCGGCGGCGGCGCCCCCGAGCAGGACCACTCGTTCGCCACCGCCGCGCTGACGGAACTCGCCCGATGACCCGCACCCCGCAGGAGGTCTTCGCCGACCACGGGCAGCGCCTGGGCACCGCGGACCTCGACCACATCGCCGGGAACTACACCGAGGACGCCGTCCTCCTCACCCCCGACGGGGCCTTCCTCGGCCACGACGGGGTCCGGCGGGTCATCGGCCGCCTCCTGGCCGACCTCCCGGACGCCGACTGGCAGTTGGACCCGCAGTTCGCCGGCGGGGTGCTGTTCCTCCAGTGGACCGCCGCCACCGCCACCCGCCGGGTCACCGACGGCACCGACACCTTCGTCTTCCGCGACGGACTCATCAGCGCCCAGACCGTCCGCTACACCCTCACCGACCGAAAGGCCTGAGCACCATGACCACCGTTCCCCACGTCACCCTCAACAACGGCGTCGAGATGCCGCAGCTCGGCTTCGGCGTCTTCCAGGTCCCGGACGAGGAGACCACCGCCGCCGTCGCCTCCGCCCTGGAGGCCGGCTACCGCAGCATCGACACCGCCGCGATCTACGGCAACGAGCGCGGCGTCGGCAAGGCCCTGGCCGCGTCCGGCGTGCCGCGCGAGGAGCTGTTCGTCACCACCAAGCTGTGGAACGCCGACCAGGGCTACGACGCGACGCTGCGCGCCTTCGACGCCAGCCTCGCCAAGCTCGGCCTGGAGCAGATCGACCTGTACCTGATCCACTGGCCCGCCCCGGCCCGCGACCTGTACCTCGACTCCTGGCGCGCCATCGAGCGCCTCGCCGCCGACGGCCGGATCCGCGCCGCGGGCGTCTCCAACTTCCAGCCCGCCCACCTGACCCGACTGATCGAGAACGGCGGCCTGGTGCCCGCCGTCAACCAGGTCGAGCTGCACCCCGGTCTCCAGCAGGCCGAACTGCGCGCCTTCCACGCCGCGCACGGCATCACCACCGAGGCCTGGAGCCCGCTCGCCCAGGGCGCCGTCCTGGACGACCCGGCGATCACCGCGATCGCCGCCCGCACCGGCAAGTCCCCCGCCCAGGTCGTCCTGCGCTGGCACCTCCAGCTCGGCAACGTCGTCATCCCCAAGTCCGTCACCCCGGCCCGCATCCGCCAGAACCTCGACGTCTTCGACTTCCGGCTGACCGACGACGAGATGGCCGCCGTCGCCGCCACCGACCGCGACCTGCGCACCGGCCCGCACCCGGACCGGTTCAACGGCTGACCCCGCACCCCCGGAAGCCCGCTGCGGGCCGGCCCGTCCCGGC
>NZ_JBHWDS010000110.1:0-2780 GCF_042734615.1 Kitasatospora sp. NPDC059646 | reverse complement strand
GTGGGCTGGTTCAGTTGTTTATAAGAGACACCCCCCGGACGGGTACACCGGCGCCCCCCCCACCCCCGGACGCCCGGGGGGGGCCGGCCCGCCCCGGCCGCCCCGCAGCGGGCTTCGCCCGTTCCCCCGCCCTGAGGACACCCATGACACCCCGTCACCCCGCTCTCGCCCGCCTCGCCCCCGGAGACGGCCGGCTCACCCTCGGCCTGGAACTCCCCCTCGACAACGACTGGGGCCCCTCCCGGCAGGCCGCCGACCGCACGGCCGGCCGCCCCCACGGCGTCCCGGACCTCGCCGAGCACGCCCGGCTCGCCCGGCTCGCCGACCGGCTCGGCTTCGCCGGCCTCTGGGTGCGCGACGTCCCGCTGTTCGACCCGGTCCGCTTCGGTGACGCCGGGACGGTCTTCGAGACCTTCACCCACCTCGGCCACCTCGCCGCCGTCACCGAGCACGCCGTCCTCGGCACCGCCGCCGTCGTCCTGCCGCTGCGCGAACCCCTGCTCGTCGCCAAGGCCGCCGCCACCGTCGACGCGCTCTCCGGCGGCCGGATGCTGCTCGGCCTCGCCAGCGGCGACCGTCCCGTCGAGTACCCGCTCTTCGGACGGGACTTCGACACCCGCGGCGCCGCCTTCCGGGACGGAGTGCAGAGCCTGCGCGCCGCCTGGCGCCCGGGCCCGCTGGAACTGCCCGGCGCCGGGCTCGGCGCGGACCTCCGGCTGGAGGTGCTGCCGAAGCCGGCGCAGGCGGCGGGCATCCCGATCGCCGTCGCCGGCGGCGCCCAGCAGACGCCCGAGTGGATCGCCGAGCACGCCGACGCCTCGCTCAACTACCCCCGCGACCTGGGCGCGCTGCGCCTGCGGACCCGCCAGTGGCGCGAACTCGCCGGGGGCAAGCCCTACCTGACCCCGATGGTGCTCACCCTGCAGGAGGACCCGCAGGCCCCGGCCCGTCCGATCCGGCTGGGCCTCAGCACCGGCCGCGACGCATTGGTCGAGCACCTGGAGGCCATGGCGCGGCTCGGGGTCTCGCACGTCTCCTTCAACCTCCGGCCCAACGACCGGCCGGTGGAGGAGCTGCTCCAGGAGCTCGCGGAGCACGTCCTGCCCCGCTTCGCCGGGTAGCGCCCTTGCATTAGCCCGCGTCTGCAATTATTGTTTACGCATGCAAGGCGCGCTCGCATCTATTGAGCGCTTGCCGCCGCACTCCCGTACCCACCGTTCGAAAAGGCACCACCGTGACCCTCAAGGACCTCATTCCCGGCAAGCTCGGCTACGGCACCGCCCCGCTCGGCAACATGTACCGCGCGATCCCCGACGCCGAGGCCGCCGCCACCGTCGAGGCCGCCTGGCAGCAGGGCGTCCGCTACTACGACACCGCCCCCTTCTACGGCGCCGGCCTCGCCGAGGAGCGCCTCGGCGAAGTCCTCTCCGCCAAGCCGCGCGACGAGTACGTGCTGTCCACCAAGGTCGGCCGGGTCATCCTCGACGAGCACGAGACCGACATCCCGGACTTCGGCGAGAAGGGCGGCCTGTTCGAGCACGGCAACCCGAACCGGATCGTCCACGAGTGGACCGCCGACGCCACCGAACGCTCCATCGAGGGCAGCCTCAAGCGCCTGGGCACCGACCGCCTGGACGTCGTCTGGGTGCACGACATCGCCCAGGACTTCCACGGCGACCAGTGGCTGGCCAAGTTCGAGGAGGCCCGCACCGGCGCCTTCCGCGTCCTGTCCCGCCTGCGCGACGAGGGCGTCATCAAGGCCTGGGGCCTGGGCGTCAACAAGACCGAGCCGATCGAGCTCACCCTCGCCCTCGACGAGCCGCAGCCCGACGGCTTCCTCCTCGCGGGCCGCTACACCCTCCTCGACCACGAGCACGCCCTCCAGCGCCTGCTTCCGATGGCCCAGGAACAGGGCGTCGGCATGGTCGTCGGCGGCCCCTACAGCTCCGGCATCCTCGCCGGCGGCACCCACTTCGAGTACCAGGAAGCCCCCGCGCACATCATCGAGCGCGTCACCCGGCTCAAGGACCTGGCCGCGAAGCACGGCGTGAGCATCAAGGCCGCCGCCCTCCAGTTCTCCCTCGCCCACCCGGTCACCGCCGCGGTCGTCGCCGGCGCCACCAAGCCCAGCCGCATCGCCGAGGACCGGGCGGCGCTCGACGAGACCGTCCCCGCCGCGTTCTGGCAGGAACTGCGCGCCACCGGACTGGTCGGCCCGGCCGCCCCCCTGCCGCACGGCGCCTGAACCACCCCATTCGAACCGCCCGGAGAAATGATCATGGCCTCCACCTCCGTCAGCCGCATCGTCCCCGCCGCCCCCGACACGGTGTGGAAGCTCATCGGCGGCTTCGACTCGCTCCCCGACTGGCTCCCCTACATCCCCGAGAGCACCGCCCTCGAAGGCGGCCGCGTCCGCCGCCTGCGCAACCCCGAGGGCGGAGTCATCGTCGAGCGCCTCGTCGCCTTCAACGAGGCCGAGCGCCACTACAGCTACGCCATCCAGCAGGCCCCGTTCCCCGTCAACGGCTACCTGTCCACGATCCGCGTGCACGCCGTCCCCGGCCGCGACGACCTCGCCGAGGTCCAGTGGTCCGGCCGCTTCAACCCCGACGGCGCCACCGAGGACGAGGCCGTGGCCCTCTTCACCGCCATCTACCGCGACGGCCTCGACGCCCTCCGCGCCGCCCTCGCTTCCTAATGTCGTTGTCAAGCTGTCTCGGTCACTGGAGGTGTGACGTGGTAGCACCGTCGGTCACGGATCAGCGCCCACAGGACGTTGA
>NZ_JBHWDS010000109.1:0-3001 GCF_042734615.1 Kitasatospora sp. NPDC059646 | reverse complement strand
CCCGCCCAGGGCCCCGGCGGCCGCACCGGTCCCGGCGCCCCGCCGCCGCCCCCGCCCGCGGAGCTGCGCGGCGGCGACGCGCCCGCCGCACCGCCGGCCGCTCCGGCGTCCGAGGCCGCCGCGGTCGCCTACCAGGCGACCCAGCTGGCCCCGGCGATCGAGCTGCCCGGCGGCGGCCCCGTGCCGCCCGGGCCCGGGACGGCCCCGCCGTTCCCGCCCGCGCCCGGTCCGCAGCACGGTGCGCCGTTCCAGGCCCCGCCGCCGTTCCCCGGCCCGCCGCAGGCGCAGCCGCCGTTCCCGGGCGCCCCGGTGCCCCCGCCGGGGCCCGGCTTCCCGTCCGGCGGGCCCGCGCAGGGCGCGCCGGTGCCGCCGCCCGGCGTGCCGACCATCGGCCCCGGCACCACCGCCGTGGTCAACTACCGGGCGCCGGACGGCTCCGAGCGGAGCCTGGTGATGACTTCCGAGCCCGGCACCCCGCACCCGGAGTGGAAGGCGCTGCAGGAGCTGCGCCGGATCGGCGTGCCCGCCGACCAGGTGCTGGAGGTGCACACCGAGCTGGAGCTGTGCGACCTGCCCGGCGGCTACTGCGCGCGGATGGTGAAGGCGTCCTGGCCGAACGCGCGGATCAGCCACACCGCCCCGTACGGCCGGGACACCGCCGCCCGGCAGGCCGGCATGGCGGTGCTGAGCGAGCACGTCGAGCAGCTGCACCAGCTGGTGTCGGCGCCGCAGCGGGCGCGCACCCACCGGGTGCCGCTGCCGCCGCCCGGGTCGGTGCCGCCGCTGCCGCCGCTGGTTCCGCAGCAGCTGGCCGCCGAGCTGGGCCAGCTGTTCGGCCCGGGCCTGTTCCGCTTCGAGCAGCGCGCGGTGGCCCGCCAGGGCGTGCCGGACGCGGTCGCGCAGATCCTGATGTGGGTCGGCCTGCCGCGCGAGTTCCCGCCGTTCTTCTGGGCGCAGGCCCAGGAGGGCCGGCCGATCCCGACGCTGGCCGAGCTGGCGGCCGAGCGCGGCCTGCCGGCCGGCCCGGACTTCGGCGGCTACCTGGTGCTCGGCAACGACTACGGCCGGCAGCTGTGCGTCCAGTACGGCACCGCCGCGGTGGTCGCCGTGGACATCGAGAACCCGGCCGAGCCGCCGCGGTTCGTCAACACCGGCGTCCCGGAGTTCGTCCGCTGCCTGGCGGTGCTGGCCCGGATGTGGCACCTTCGGCACGGCCTCACGCCCGAGCAGGCCGGCCGGTGGACCACCGACTTCCAGGCCCAGCTGATGGCGGTCGACCCGGCCGCCGTGCACACCCCCGAGAGCTGGTGGTCCGTCCTGGTCGAGCAGCTCTGGGACGGGCTGCTGTAGCCCCGTCCGCGCGGCCGGTTCCCCCGGCCGCGCGGTGGCGGCCTGTTTGGTTTGCGTTCGTATCTGCGCAAAATAGGTCAATGGGACGGAGCGTCCGCCCCACCCGAACCACGCACCCGGCGGGGCTGCGCAGCCCGCGAGCACGAGGAGAACAGCCGAATGAGCGACGCCGTGTCCCAGTACGGCTTCACCGTCTCCCGGCGCGGCTACGCGCCCGACCAGGTCGAGGGAGTCGTCACCGCGCTCAGCCGCGAGCGGGACGAGGCCTGGGAGCGACTCAGCGTGCTCGGCTCCGGGCTGCGCGAGATGGAGAAGCGCCTGGCCGACATCCGGCAGGCCGCCGAGGACGCCCCCGACCCCGACTTCGCCGAGCTCAGCGAACAGGCCGCCGCCCTGCTGAAGATCGCGCAGAACGAGGCCGAGGCGATCCTCGCCAAGGCCAAGCGGGCCGGCGAGGACGCCCGGGACGCCGCCCACGAGGCCGGCGAGGCCGCCGCCAGGTCGGCCAAGGAGTACGCCGCCAAGCTCCGCGAGGAAGCCGACCGGTTCGCCCGCAGCACCGACGAGCGCAGCCGCGCCGAGGCCGAGCGGATCCGCGCCCAGGCCGACGCCGAGGCCCGCGCCGTGATCCACGCCGCGACCGGCCACGCCGCCCGGATCCGGGTCGCCGCCGCCGACGCCTCCGAGCAGTCCGAGGTCACCCTCGCCGAGCGCCGCCGCAAGGCCGACGAGGAGTTCGCCACCGCCGAGGCCGAGGCCGACGCCGCCGTCGCCAAGATCACGGCCGCCGCCGAGGCCAAGGTCAAGGAGGCCGAGCAGCACCGCGAGGCGATGCTCGCCGAGGCCCGCCGGCTCGACACCCAGGCCCACGCCAAGGCCGAGGCCGAACTCGCCGCCGCCAAGGAGAAGGCCGCCCGGATCAAGCTAGCCAGCGAGCGCGAGCAGGTCGACTTCGGCAAGCGCCTGGACAAGGTCCAGACCCACCTCGACCACATCAAGGGCACCCTGGCCTCCCTCACCGGCGCCGCCGTCGGCGCGGTCGAGGAGCCCGGGGACGACAAGCCCGCCGCCGCGGCGAAGAAGGCCGACCTCACCAAGCCCCCCGCGGACCGCCCCGCGCCGGCCGCCGAGCAGCCGAAGGCCGCACCCGCCGCCGAGCCGAAGCCCGCCGAGCCGAAGCCCGCCGAGCCGAAGCCCGCCGAGGCGAAGCCCGCCCTGGACCAGCCGACCGCCGTGCTGCGCCCGGTCAAGGACGGGCCGGCCGCCGCGCCGGCCGTCGACCCGCGCCAGCCCTACACGCCGACCGTGGTCGAGACCCCGCCGCCGCCGGTGAAGCCCGCCAGCTTCGCCAAGGACCCGCTGCCGCCCCGTCCCGCGACCCCGCCCGCCCCGCCGGCGGCGAGCACCCCCGCCGGGAGCGGGCCCGCCGCGCCGAAGCCCGCCGAGTCGAAGTCCGCCGCGCCGAAGCCCGCCGAGAGCGGGCCGGCGGCCGAGCCGGAGGCGGAGACCCGGATCGTCCCCAAGATCGTCATCGTCGACGACGGCCTGAACCACGACACCCGGCCCGACCGCGGCCGCATCCAGCGCAAGGGCTGACACCCGTCACCACCCGCGGCTCCGCCCCGTGCGACCGGCAGCAGCAGTCGCACGG
>NZ_JBHWDS010000108.1:0-3128 GCF_042734615.1 Kitasatospora sp. NPDC059646 | reverse complement strand
GTGGGGGGTTTTGTTTATTTTACACCCCGCCGCGCCGGCGGGGCGGGCGCCCCCCCCCCCCCCCCGCCCGGCACCCCGGGTGGGGGACGGCGCACCCGGGATGGTGAGATTTCGACGCCGGCATCCGAAGGGCCGGGTCGAGCAGAGAGGTGTGCCGTGTCCGTCGAACCCAGCACCGCGCCGCTGTCCGCCGCCGACCGGGCGGAGTGCTGGCACGAGGCGGTGGCCCACGCCTTCGTGCCGATGGCGGTGGAGTTCCTGGAGGAACGGCCCTCCCCGGGAGAGATCGTCAGCCACCGGCTCGGACCGATGCTGATCTCCACGGTGCAGGCCGGGCCGCAGATGGTCACCCGCGGCCGGCGCATGATCGCCCGCGACGAGTCCGCGTCGCTGATCCTGACGCTCCAGCAGCACGGAACCGCCGTCAAGGAGCAGGACGGGCGGGAGACGCTGGTCCGGCCCGGCGAGTTCTCCCTCACCGACGCCTCCCGGATCTTCCGCAAGCGGATCGGCGAGGACTTCGTCTTCA
Source organism: Kitasatospora sp. NPDC059646 (assembly GCF_042734615.1). Lineage (NCBI taxonomy): Bacteria > Bacillati > Actinomycetota > Actinomycetes > Kitasatosporales > Streptomycetaceae > Kitasatospora > Kitasatospora sp. NPDC059646. Next base: position 2,599 of record NZ_JBHWDS010000108.1, on the reverse strand, counting down.
CCTCCTTCCACTTCCCGCGCGCCGAACTCGACGTCCAGGAACGGGACCTGAGGGCGCTCACCGCGACCGCCTTCCAGGCCGGCGAGGGCAGCGCCGCCCTGGTCGCGACCTACCTGGCGGGGGTGGCGCGCGAGGCGCCGGGCCTGGACGAGGCGGTCGGGCGGCGGGCCGCCGCGACGGCGCTCGACCTGCTGGCCCTGCTGATCGACGACCGCTGCGGCCGCGCACGGCCGCAGGCCCCGCAGAACGGCGCCACGCTGGAGCGGGTCAAGGACCACATCCGGCGCAACCTCCACGACCCCGACCTGACGCCGTCCGGCATCGCCGAGGCCAACTTCATCTCGGTCCGGTTCCTGCACAAGCTGTTCCAGCAGGAGGGGACCAGCGTCGGCGCGTGGATCCGCGCCCAGCGCCTGGAGCGGTGCAGCCGCGACCTGCGCCGGCCGCAGGCCCAGCAGTTCGGGGTGGCCGGGATCGCCCGGCGCTGGGGCTTCGTCAACTCCAGCCACTTCAGCCGGGCGTTCCGCGAGGCGTACGGCATGACGCCGCGCGACTGGCAGGTGCGGGGCCGCACCGAGGGGTGACCGCGCGGGGTCAGCCGGTCAGGCCGTCCAACGCGCCGTCCCAGTCGATCAGGCCCCGCTCGTGGCCCGGCGGGACCAGTGCGAACGTCTCCCGGCGCAGCCAGCGGCGCACCTGACGGGCCGGCAGGTCGAGCAGCACGCTGCCGTCGCCGCCCTGCAGGTGGATCCGCAGCGAGCTGCGGCCGTGGCACGGGCAGGGCGGCCAGATGCGGACGTCGCCGACGCCGGCGGGCCGCTGCAGGCCCTCCCACAGCAGGTCGCGGCCGAACAGCCAGACCCCCGCCTCCGCGGCCTGGCCGAGGAACTCCAGGGCGACGGCGAACGGGTCGTCGGCGCTGTAGCCGAGCCGCACCGGGATGTCGACGTGCTCGGTCTCGCCGAGGACGATCCGGGCGTCGAGGTCGAGTGCGGTGCTGGCGGCCTGCGGGTCGGACAGCGGATGCGGGGCGGACACGGTTTCTCCATGGGGGTGGGGGACGGCCCGGGGGCCTCGGCCTCCGGGGTGCACGGGCGCGGGCCGACGCGGCGGTGCGGTGCGCTCGCCTCGCGCCCCCGGGAACGGCCGGCGGACAGGGGAGGCGGACTCTCCCCGCAGGCTATGCGGCGCCCGCCCGGGGTGATGTTCCGGCGGCGCACGCCGATCTGACGTTCCGTGCACCGTTCGCCCGCCGGAGGGGCCGGCCGTGGCCGCCGACGCCGCCGGCCGTGCTCCGGCCGGGGTGCGGTTCGGGCGGTCAACTGCCCTGTGAGTGAGGTGAGTTGGGTGGCTCCGCCGGGGTCGCGCGGGCCTTGTCGGGAGGCGTACTGCGCGGTCCGTCGAAGGTTTGTCGACCCCGTTTCGCCTCTTGTATGAATGCGCCGGGAGGCAGTCGACCGTGATCCGGTGCGCCCGTCCGGGCGGCGGGGCGCTCCGGGCGTCGGGTCCGACGCGTCCTCCCGCCAGCTTTCGCAAAGCCCTCAACCGGTCGGAGCCTTCCATGAACCCGTCGGGTCTCTCGCCCGTGCCCGAAGACACCTGCTCGCTGCTCGATCCGGGCCGCTGCGACGGCGTCGTCGACGTCCTCGCCCCGCCGCCCGGCAGCTCCCCCGACGACTGCCTGTACCTCGCCCTGCTCGTCCGCGGCACGGCCTCGGTGCGACGCGGGGACGCCGCCGTCGTGCTGGAGCCGGGCGACCTGCTGATCGACACCGCCCCGCACCCGGCGGGCCTGATGCGCGACGCCGAGTGCCGGATCCTCGGATTCCGCGTGCCGTGCGTCTTCCTGGGCGTCCGGCAGGCCGACGTGCGGCGGGCCGGCGGCCTGGTGGCGCGCGGCGGCGAGGGGGTCGGCGCGATCGCCTCGCAGTTCCTGCACACCCTGGCCGGGCAGGCGCGGGCCCACCGGGCCCGGCCCGGCAACCACCTGGCGCGCAGCGTCTCCGACATCGTCGCGATCCTGGTCGCCGAACTCCTGGAGCGGGAGGCCCCCGAGCAGCCGTCCGGCTCCGCCGAGATCTTGGCCCGGGTCCGCGAGCACATCGAGGAGCACCTGGCCGACCCGGAGCTGTCTCCCGAGTCGATCGCCCGCGCGCAGCACATCTCGGTGCGCTACCTGCACAAGCTGTTCCAGCAGGACGGCAGCACGGTCGGCCAGTGGGTCCGGCAGCGCCGACTGGAGGCCTGCCGCCGCGAGTTGGAGCGCCCCAGCCGCCGGCGGAGCAGCGTGTCCGCCGTCGCGCACCGGTGGGGCTTCGTCAGCCACTCGCACTTCAGCCGGGCCTTCCGCGCGACGTACGGCGTCTCGCCGCGGCAGTGGCAGGCGTACGCCGCGGCCCGCCCCGACGGCGGACACCCCGCCCGCTGAGCCGCCGGGGCCGGGCGCGCGGCGGCGCACCGCCGCGGGCCCGGCCCCGGTCCGACGCGCGCCGGAAGTCCCGACGGCCGTCCGCGGAGCGGGAGTCGGCCGGACACGGCGCGGGCCCCGCGGGCGCGGGGGGGGACGCCGGGCGCGGGGGGGTCGCGGCCGGGGCCGACA
>NZ_JBHWDS010000107.1:1945-3563 GCF_042734615.1 Kitasatospora sp. NPDC059646 | reverse complement strand
GGGTGGGGCCGTCTTCCCACCCGCGGGGGGGCCTTACTGGGGGGGGGGCGGGGTCCCCCCCCGGGCCCCCACCGCCCTCGAACCGCATCGAACACAACGGCGTGCGCCGCTCAGCGCGCGCCCACCCGGCTGGCCACACCCCGCCCCGCGGCGGCGGGCCGACCGGCCGGACCACGCGAACCCGCAGGCGCCGCCGACCTGCCCTGCTGGGCCGGTAGACCGTTCTGCACGTCCATCACCGCGTGGGCCACCATCCCGCCCAGCGGGTCGTACCTGATCAGGTCGCGCAGCCGGGAGCGCGAGGAACGCCCCTCGTTGCCCGGGTACAGGTGCTTGCCCAGACCCACCGCGTGCGCCAGCGCCGCCAGTGCCGCCGTCCGCGGGTCCGGCGGCACGCCGGTGCGGATCGCGGTGTCCAGCCGCTGCTTGATCGCGGCGTTGGTGCAGTCGTCCGACGCCTGGTAACGGGTCGTCGGCAGCACGCCGCACACCTGGCCCGGCACCGCCGTCACCATGCCGCACCGCTCCAGGTGCGCCAGGTACGTCTGCCTCAGGCCCAGGCGCGGCCCGCCGATCCAGTGCGCGGCGCGCACCGGACTGCCGCGCCTGCGCAACAGCTCCAACGCATGGTCCAGGGTCGGGTCACCGGTCGGCCGTGGCACCACCACGGCGATCCGGTCCCCGTCCGGGACTATCCTTCCGGCCAGGGACAGCTCGACGAGCTGCGCCCCGGCAAGTCCGAGGTCGAGGGTCTGCGGCTGCGCCGTGGTACCCGTGGCCGGGTCCAGTGCGAGCAGCAACAGCTCCTCGGGAATAGTTCTGCGGCTCCTGCCCATCCAAGCCTCCCCGCGTGGATGAATGACAGGGTGACGCCTCTCACACAGGCTTGTCGAGTACGCCTCCGAATCGTGACCTTGCCCGGGCAAGCTGGAACCACCGTCCGACGCCCCCGCGTCTGACCCGGCAACGGCCCGTACGGGCAGGAAAAACCGCCGGTCGGGCGGGGTGCGGCGGGCCATCGCGTCCTCGGTGCCGGAGACTGTACAGGTACTCGGGCGGGTCGAGAACCCACCCGAAAAAAACCAGCTTGTGTGATCGGACCGGCAACCGCCGGGGCGGACGAGGAGGAGTGGGTTACGTGGGCGAGTCCCCGCAGAGCGAGCCGCGCAACGGCGAGACGCGGCCGGCCGAGGCCGAGGAGAACCCGCGACGCCCTCGCGAGGGCGGCTCCACCGTCCACCTCCGCGTCCGCGACGAGGACGAACCCGCGACGGACGCCGCCGACACCGACATCGACCTCCCCGAAGCCGACGCCGCACTCACCGGCACCCCGGCCCTGAAGCTCGGACGGGTCTCCGCCGCCAAGCCGAAGGACGAGGAGAAGGAGAAGGACTCCGCAAAGGGCCCGGAGAAGGAGAAGGAGAAGGACTCCGCGAAGGGCCCGGAGAAGGACTCCGGGGAGGACGCGGCGAAGGACTCCGCGAAGGGCTCCGAGCAGGATGCCGCGGAGGACTCCTCGGAGGACGCGGCGGAGGAAGAGGCGGAGGAGCCGGAAGAGTCCGCCGACGCCGCTGACGAGGAGTCCGCTCCTGCCGGGCCCGAGCCGACGATGACGCTG
>NZ_JBHWDS010000107.1:0-1847 GCF_042734615.1 Kitasatospora sp. NPDC059646 | reverse complement strand
TGCACGTCGGGAAGGCGGCGGAGGAGGAGAAGTCGGCTCCTGCGGTGGCCGAGCCCACCATGACGCTGCGGATCGAGAAGGTGGCGGAGCCGGAGGAGGAGGAGAAGCCGGCCTCCACCGGGCCCGAGCCGACGATGACGCTGCGCGTCGGGAAGGCGGCGGAGGAGGAGAAGTCGGCTCCTGCGGTGGCCGAGCCCACCATGACGCTGCGGATCGAGAAGGTGGCGGAGCCGGAGAAGGAGGAGAAGCCGGCCTCCACCGGACCCGAGCCGACGATGACGCTCCGCGTCGGGAAGGCGGCGGAGGAGGAGAAAGCGGAGGAGGAGGGGGAGAAGCCCGCCCCGGCCGCCAAGTCCGAGCAGACCGTCATGCTGCGGCTGCCCAAGGACGAGTCCGCTCCGAAGCCGGCTCCCGCCCCGGCGCCGAAGGCCGTTCCGGCGCCGAAGGCGGCTCCGGTGCCCGCACCCGCGGCCGCTCCCGCCGCCGTCGCGCCTGCGGCGGCTCCCGGGCCGGAGAGCACCATCGAGGCGCTGGAGGTGCTGAAGGCGCTGAGCGCCCGGCCGATGACCCCGTTCCGGCGGGCGATGAAGCGGGTGCTGATCTGGGGCGTGTTCCTGGCCGTGGTGCTCGGTGTGCTGGCGTCGGTGCAGCTGCTGCGCCCGCTGCCCGCGCCGAAGGCGAAGCTCGGGCTGGCGGACTCGTTCACGTTCCAGGGCGAGCAGTTGAGCATTCCGTGGCCGACCAAGGGGCAGGCCGCGGCCGAGGTGGTCGGGGTGGGCGACCTCGGTGCGTCCGGTGAGCAGACGCCGGTGCCGATCGCGTCCGTCACCAAGGTGATGAACGCGTACCTGATCCTGCAGGCGCACCCGTTGAAGAAGGGCCAGAGCGGCCCGATGCTGACGGTCGACAAGCAGGCCGCGCAGGAGTCGTCGAACGCCGACGAGTCGAAGGTGACCCTGACGGAGGGTCAGCAGCTCAGCGAGTACGAGGCGCTGGAGATGCTGATGCTGCCGTCCGCGAACAACGTGGCCCGCCTGCTGGCGCGTTGGGACTCCGGCAGCGAGGAGGCGTTCGTCCGGAAGATGAACGACACCGCCCGGCAGTTCGGCATGACCAACACCACCTACGCCGACCCGGCCGGCTACAACAACGACACCAAGTCCACCGCGAAGGACCAGCTGAAGCTGGCCGAGCAGGTGATGAAGGACGAGGTCTTCCGGCAGGTCATCGCCGAGCCCGACACCAAGTTCAACGGCCAGCGGATCTTCAACACCAACAAGGTGCTCGGGAAGAACGGCATGATCGGCGGCAAGACCGGCTCGTCCACCCCGGCGCAGTCCTGCTTCATGTGGGCGGCGGTCAAGGAGATCGGCGGCGTCAAGCGGACCCTGCTCGGTGTCACCCTGGGCCAGCCGGCCACCAAGGAGGAGACGAGCCTGGTGAACGCGGCCCAGCCGGTCAGCCAGAAGATCAACGTCGCCGCGCAGGCCGCGCTGACCGGGCAGACCCTCGCCAAGCAGGGCGACGTGGTCGGCCAGGTGGACGACGGCGTGGGCGGCAAGGTGCCCGTGGTGGCCGCGAAGGACCTGACGGTGGCGGGCTGGTCCGGCATCACCGCGCACCTGACCCTGACCCCGATCGGCAAGATCGCGCACACCCTGCCGGCCGGCAGCCAGGTCGGCACGCTGTCGGCGGGCGACGGCGACGGCCGGGTCGAGATCCCGGTCACCCTGCAGAAGGACCTGGCGCCGCCGTCCATCACCGCGCGCCTGCTGCGCCTCGGCTGACGGGGGAGCAGGCCCGGAAGCAGCCGCCGCGGGCCGGGGAGACAGGGCGTCTCCCCGGCC
>NZ_JBHWDS010000106.1:1492-2714 GCF_042734615.1 Kitasatospora sp. NPDC059646 | reverse complement strand
GGGGGTTGTGGGAAAGTTCTTCAGTCGTCTGCCGGCGGCTGGGCGAGTCAGAAACCGTATGGATAGTCGAAGGACATGCGAAAGGTCCGGCGTAGAGGGTAAGACCCCCGTAGACGAAATCTGTGCGGCTCGCTTGAGCTTCTCCCAAGTAGCACGGGGCCCGAGAAATCCCGTGTGAATCTGGCGGGACCACCCGCTAAGCCTAAATATTCCCTGGTGACCGATAGCGGATAGTACCGTGAGGGAATGGTGAAAAGTACCGCGGGAGCGGAGTGAAATAGTACCTGAAACCGTGTGCCTACAAGCCGTGGGGGCACCCCTTGTGGGTGTGACTGCGTGCCTTTTGAAGAATGAGCCTGCGAGTTTGCGGTGTGTAGCGAGGTTAACCCGTGTGGGGTAGCCGTAGCGAAAGCGAGTCCGAACAGGGCGTTTGAGTTGCATGCCCAAGACCCGAAGCGGAGTGATCTAGCCATGGGCAGGTTGAAGCGCGGGTAAGACCGTGTGGAGGACCGAACCCACCAGGGTTGAAAACCTGGGGGATGACCTGTGGTTAGGGGTGAAAGGCCAATCAAACTCCGTGATAGCTGGTTCTCCCCGAAATGCATTTAGGTGCAGCGTCGTGTGTTTCTTGCCGGAGGTAGAGCACTGGATAGGCGATGGGCCTCACCGGGTTACTGACCTTAGCCAAACTCCGAATGCCGGTAAGTGAGAGCACGGCAGTGAGACTGTGGGGGATAAGCTCCATGGTCGAGAGGGAAACAGCCCAGAACACCGACTAAGGTCCCTAAGCGTGTGCTAAGTGGGAAAGGATGTGGAGTCGCAGAGACAACCAGGAGGTTGGCTTAGAAGCAGCCACCCTTGAAAGAGTGCGTAATAGCTCACTGGTCAAGTGATTCCGCGCCGACAATGTAGCGGGGCTCAAGCACATCACCGAAGTCGTGTCATTGCAGCAATACTCCCAACGGAGGCTGTGATGGGTAGGGGAGCGTCGTGTGCCGGGTGAAGCAGCCGAGGAATCGAGTTGTGGACGGTTCACGAGTGAGAATGCAGGCATGAGTAGCGATACAAGAGTGGGAAACTCTTGCGCCGATTGACCAAGGGTTCCTGGGTCAAGCTGATCTGCCCAGGGTAAGTCGGGACCTAAGGCGAGGCCGACAGGCGTAGTCGATGGACAACGGGTTGATATTCCCGTACCCGCTTTGAAGCGCCAACGCTGAACCGC
>NZ_JBHWDS010000106.1:0-1395 GCF_042734615.1 Kitasatospora sp. NPDC059646 | reverse complement strand
GCTGAGACCTGATGCCGAGCCGATTGTGGTGAAGTGGATGATCCTATGCTGTCGAGAAAAGCCTCTAGCGAGTTTCATGGCGGCCCGTACCCCAAACCGACTCAGGTGGTCAGGTAGAGAATACCGAGGCGTTCGGGTGAACTGTGGTTAAGGAACTCGGCAAAATGCCCCCGTAACTTCGGGAGAAGGGGGGCCATTGCTGGTGAGGGGACTTGCTCCCTGAGCTGGTGGTGGCCGCAGAGACCAGCGAGAAGCGACTGTTTACTAAAAACACAGGTCCGTGCGAAGCCGTAAGGCGATGTATACGGACTGACGCCTGCCCGGTGCTGGAACGTTAAGGGGACCGGTTAGTCACGATTCGTCGTGGCGAAGCTGAGAACTTAAGCGCCAGTAAACGGCGGTGGTAACTATAACCATCCTAAGGTAGCGAAATTCCTTGTCGGGTAAGTTCCGACCTGCACGAATGGCGTAACGACTTCTCGACTGTCTCAACCACAGGCCCGGTGAAATTGCATTACGAGTAAAGATGCTCGTTTCGCGCAGCAGGACGGAAAGACCCCGGGACCTTTACTATAGCTTGATATTGGTGTTCGGTTCGGCTTGTGTAGGATAGGTGGGAGACTTTGAAGCCGTGACGCCAGTCATGGTGGAGTCGCCGTTGAAATACCACTCTGGTCGTGCTGGATGTCTAACCTGGGTCCGTGATCCGGATCAGGGACAGTGTCTGGTGGGTAGTTTAACTGGGGCGGTTGCCTCCTAAAGGGTAACGGAGGCGCCCAAAGGTTCCCTCAGCCTGGTTGGCAATCAGGTGTTGAGTGTAAGTGCACAAGGGAGCTTGACTGTGAGACTGACGGGTCGAGCAGGTACGAAAGTAGGGACTAGTGATCCGGCGGTGGCTTGTGGAAGCGCCGTCGCTCAACGGATAAAAGGTACCCCGGGGATAACAGGCTGATCTTCCCCAAGAGTCCATATCGACGGGATGGTTTGGCACCTCGATGTCGGCTCGTCGCATCCTGGGGCTGGAGTAGGTCCCAAGGGTTGGGCTGTTCGCCCATTAAAGCGGTACGCGAGCTGGGTTTAGAACGTCGTGAGACAGTTCGGTCCCTATCCGCTGTGCGCGTAGGAGTGTTGAGAAGGGCTGTCCCTAGTACGAGAGGACCGGGACGGACGAACCTCTGGTGTGCCAGTTGTCCTGCCAAGGGCATGGCTGGTTGGCTACGTTCGGGAGGGATAACCGCTGAAAGCATCTAAGCGGGAAGCCTGCTTCGAGATGAGCACTCCCACCTCCTTGAGAGGGTAAGGCTCCCAGTAGACGACTGGGTTGATAGGCCGGATATGGAAGCCCTGTGAGGGGTGGAGTTGACCGGTACTAATAGGCCGAGGGCTTGTCCTCAG
>NZ_JBHWDS010000105.1:0-7096 GCF_042734615.1 Kitasatospora sp. NPDC059646 | reverse complement strand
GGGAAGGGGAGTCCCCTTCCCGGGCGGACCTTTCGGTGTGAACGGGGTCGCCCGCGCGGGCGCGTGCGCCCCTGAGCGGGCGTCAGCCGCGCTGGATGCCCGCGGTGTCGTTCAGGACGCCGTGGGTGCCGTCGGGCAGCTGGGCGACCAGGGCCGCACCGCGCTGGTCGACCGCCAGGTACCAGGTGCCGGGGACCAGCTCGCCGACCGGCGGGGCCGCCGGGTTGTCCTTGTTGGCCAGCGGACGGACCGCCGGGACGGCGAACCAGAACGGGGCGAACGGAGCGGCGGCGGCCTGCGGCGGGACGTGGTCCTGCACGGCCGGCTGGACCGCGGTGGGCTGCTGCGCCACCGGCTGCGGAGCCGGCGCGGCCGCCTGCGCGGGAGCCGGGTAGCCGTAGCCGCCGGCCGGCTGGCCGCCGAACTGCTGCGCGGGCGCGGGCTGTTCGGCCTGCGGCTGCGGCTGGCCGGGGAACGGCTGCTGCTGCGCGCCCGGGTAGCCGTACGCGCCGGGCTGACCGGGGGCGCCGGGCTGGCCGGCGTACGGCGGGAACGGCTGCGGGGTGGTCGGCGCCGACGGGGCGGCCGAGAGCAGCGGGCCGGCCAGCGCCGGGACCAGCGGAGCGGCGATCACCGCAGCCGCCAGGGCCAGCGTGGCGACCAGCGACAGCCAGGCGCCCGCGCCGTTGGTGAGACCGTCCGGGCAGCCGAGCAGGGTCCACAGGCAGCCCCAGAACGAGACCACGGCCAGCGCCGTGCCCCACTGGTCCAGGCGCAGGCCGGCGACCTGCTTGCCGCCCCAGTTCTCCTTCTGGAGACGGAACAGCAGGATCAGCACCGCGCCGATCAGGCCGGTCAGGACGACCGAGGGCAGCACCGGGAACAGGTCCGAGGACCAGCCGTTGCGGGACGTGCTGCCGGGGCAGTACTTGCCGGAGCAGTCGAACGCCCGGAAAGGCAGGAAGGACGAAATCAGGAGCAGTACTGCCGCACCGGCGACGGCGGCGTCTCCCCTGGTGAGAGCGCGCAGGTTCACTGACGTTCCCCTCATTGGTGTAGTCGTGGTCGGCGGGCGGTGACCGAGCCCCCGTGGTACCGGAGCGGTACGACGGGGCAAAAGCCTAGGGCCAAGGCGACGCCGTGTGCACAGCGCCCTCCCGATCCGGTACGAACCGAACGGGTCGGCGGGCGTCCGGCACGAGGACGGGACGAGCGGTCGAAAGACGGGTCGGTGCAGCGGCTCACCCCGTGAGATAGCTGGTCAGGGCGTCGGCGACGGCCCGGGCGGCGCGCTGGCGCCACTCCGGGTCGGACATCCGTCCGGCGTCCCCGGCGTTGCGCATGTTGCCGCACTCGATGAACACCTTCGGGACCTTCGACAGGTTGAGACCGCCCAGGTCGGTGCGGGTGTCCAGGCCCTGCTGGCCGATGTAGGTCGAGGTCGGCTCGCCGGTGCCGGCCCTGAACGCGTCGCGCAGCAGCACGCCGAGCCGGTGCGACGGATCGACGAGCGCGGCGGTGTCGGCGGGGCCGGCCACCACCCTGCCGGGCATGATCACGTGGAAGCCGCTGCCGGAGGCCGGCGCGCCGTCCGCGTGGACGGACACCGCCGCGTCCGCCTTGGCGTCGTTGCCGATCCGGGCCCGCTCGTCGATGCACGGACCCCACGCACGGTCGCCGTCCTGGGTGAGCACCACCGTCGCGCCCCGGTCCTGCAGGATCTGCCGCGCCCGGTGCACCACGTCGAGGGTGAACTCCGCCTCCGAGTAGCCCGCGTCGGTGGACGTGCCGGTGGTGTCGCACTCCTTGCGGCCGTTGCCGATGTCCACCTTCCGGTTGATCTCGGCACCGTGCTTGACGTTGCCCGTGTTGTGGCCCGGATCGAGCAGCACTGTCCGCCCGGACAGCGGCCGCCCCGCCGCGCCCGGCGCCGGCGCGGACGGCGACGGCGCCGCGGCCCCCGCCTCCGGGCTGTCCGCCGGGGCGGGGGAGCCGGCCGCACCGTCCCCGTCCAGCCGGTCGCCCTCCGCGTAGTGCGGCGCGACGGTGGCGTGCGAGGTCACGTCCCGCGAACTGTTCGCGACCGCCTGCCAGCCCAGCCAGCCGATCAGGCAGACCGGCAGCACCACCCCCGCCACCTTCGCGGCCGGCCGCCACAGCGCGGTGCGCTGCTCCGGGCCGGGGTACGGGTCGGGCTCGACGGGGGGCGGGGTGGTGCGGCCGGTCACGAGTTCCTCAGATCCTGTCCCAGGTACGCACCGTCAGTCCGTACGTGTCGGCGATCGGTTTCCACTTCGCCACGAAGTCCTTCTTGGACTGGGTGGCCTGCGGGTTGAGGTCGTTGGCGCGGCCCAGGTCGGCGGTGCTGGGCACGGTGTTGTTCGCGCAGCCCTGGGCGGAGACGGTGCGCGCCCAGGCCGCGTACGCCCGGTCGATGTCCCCGGACTGCTGCCAGGCGTCCTTCAGCCTCGCCACCGCGTCCGCCCCGCCGGGCAGGCTGTCGGTCTTCAACTGGGCCAGCTCGGCGAGCAGTTGGTCGCGCTGCTGGGCGCCGGTGTCGAACACCTTCGCGGCGATGTCGATCTCCGCCTTCGGCGGGCAGCTGCGGACCTTCGCCACCGCGTTGCCGATCGGCGCCTTCGCGTTCTCCCCCTTGGTCAGCAGCGCGTCCAGCGCCTTCGCCTGCGAGGCGGCGTCCGGCCCGGCCGAGGAGGCGCCCGAGGCGGCCGGCGACGGATCGGCGCCGCCCGACGCGGAGGCCGCGGGCGACGCCCCCTGCCCGCCGGCGCCGCCCTGCGACGGGACGGGGGCCGGGGCGGTGCTGCCGCCCTGCGCCTGCTTCGAGCCGCCGCTGTCGCTGTTCTGCACCGCCCACACCACGCCGACGCCGATCACCAGCAGCAGCGCCACCGCCGCACCGATCAGCACCGGGGTGCGCCGCCGCCGCGGATCGTCGTCGTAGTCGAACTCCGGCTCCTGGCCGCCGTACCCGCCCGGGCCGGTCCCGAACTGCTGCTGCCCGCCGAAGCTCTGCCGGCCGCCGTGGTCCGGCTGCCCGCCGAAGGTCCCCTGCGGGCCGCCGAACTGCTGCTGCCCGTACGGCTGCTGATCGAACTGCTGGTGCCCGCCGAAGCTCTGCCGGCCGTCGAACCCCGGCTGGCCGCCGAAGGCGGGCTGCGGGCCGTTGCCCCGGGCCGGCTGGCCGGGGAAGGCGGGCGGCGCGGTGAAGCCCTGCTGCCCGCCGAAGGTCTGGGCCTGGGGCTGCGGCGGCGGGAACTGCTGCCCGCCGAAGGTCTGCTGACCGCCGTACGAGGGCTGCGCGGCGGCGGGCGGCTGCTGCGCGCCGGGCGCCGGGCCGGGCTGCGGTGCGGGGGACGGGGCCGCCGGACCGGGAGTCGCAGGAGGCTGCGGCGCCTCGGCCTGTGGCGGGACCGGTGAGACGGCGGAGACGGGCGGGACCGGCGGGACCGGGGCGGCGGGCGCGACCGGGCCGTCCGGGATCTTCGGCAGCGGGATCGCCGTGGTGGGCGGACCCGCGGCCGCCGGGTCGGCCGCCACCGGCCTGCGGACCCAGCCGCCCGCGCCGTTGTTCGCGGTCGGATCCCACACCGCCCGTGCGGCCCTGCCCTGTTCCGTCATGCGCTGCCCCTCGCCCCCGCCTGCTGACCCGTGGATTGCCGACCCGTGGATGCCTGTCCGTCGCACCGACCGCGCCCGCACGGGTCGTTCGCCGTCTGCCGCCCCGACACCGTACCGGCCGTCGGCGGGCCGGGTCACGGCGGTCCCGCAACGCGTCGCGGTGGGGACGACGCAGCGGCGGCGGTGATCGTTCCCGGTCGCGGGCGGAAATTGCCGGCCGCAGCCCGCCGCGGACGGTGACGGAAGGTCAGGACGCGGCGCGGCGCAGCACTCGCAGCGAGCCCGTCACCGAGACCTCCTCGAAGCCCTCGTCCAGCGCCCGCAGGTACACCCGGTACGGGGCCTGGCCGCCGTCCGCCGGGTCGGGGAACACGTCGTGCACCACCAGCAGGCCGTCCTCGGCCAGGTGCGGGGCCCAGCCCAGGTAGTCGCCGGTGGCGTGCTCGTCGGTGTGCCCGCCGTCGATGAACACCAGCGACAGCCGGCCCTGCCACACCGCCGCGATCTGCGGCGAGCGTCCGACCAGCGCCACCACGTGCGGCTCCAGGCCGGCCGCGTGCAGGGTGCGGCGGAACCGCGGCAGGGTGTCCATCAGGCCGACCTCCGGGTCGACCAGCGTCGGGTCGTGGTACTCCCAGCCGGGCTGCTGCTCCTCGGAGCCGCGGTGGTGGTCGACGGTGAGGGCGACCGTTCCGGTGCGGCGGGCGGCGTCGGCCAGCAGGATCGCCGAACGCCCGCAGTAGGTGCCGATCTCCAGCAGTGGCAGGCCGGTGCGCCCGGCCGCCTCCAGGGCCGCCGCGTACAGCGCCAGGCCCTCGTCCTCCGGCATGAATCCGGTGGCCGCCCGGAACGCGTCGAGCACCTGCGGGTCGGGCGTGGCCGGGGCGGCCGGGGTCGGGTCGGTCATCGGGCGCTCCTGCCGGGCTGGGGGACTGACCAGGACCCTACTGGATGGTAGGAACGTCCTTCGCCGACCGGTCTCCGCGGACCGGTCCGCGGAGGACGGCAGCCGACCGCCGGATCAGAGCAGGTCGACGGCGATCCGTTCGCGGCGGCCGGCGAGTTCGGCCTCGACCAGTGCGCTCCGGCCGGAGTCCAGCACCACCGGGTGCCGGTGCTGTTCGGCCGGGACGGCGGTGAGCATCCGCAGCCGCAGATGGGTCGGCGGGTGCGAGCTGTCCACGGCGCTGTCCAGCCGGCCGGCCACCCGCAGCCGGCGTTCGGTCTCCAGCGGCGGGACGGTGCGGACGGCCTCGGCCAGCGACTGCCACAGGTCGGGTGCGGCGGGCCGGCCGGCTGCGGGCCGCCGCCGGGGGACGGTGCGCTGACGGTGCAGCACCGTCTCGAAGGTCGGCCGGTGCAGCAGCGCGGTCAGCATGCCGCGGGTGTCGGCGACCGAGGTCAGCCGGACCGACAGCAGGTCGGCCCGGTACTCGGCGGCCTGCCCGGAGCGCAGCCACAGCCGGTTCATCAGCAGCACCAGGCGGCGCACCGCCCGGTTCAGCACCCACAGGACCCGGTTGGCCAGCGCGTAGGCGATCGTCACGATCAGCCCGACCGGGCCCTCCTGGAGCCTGGTCCGGTCCGGCACGGTCAGCCGGTACCACTCGACCAGCGTGTTGAGCGCCGAGCCGGTCCACAGGCCGCGCCGGTGGTCGCCGTTGACGCAGTGTCCGACCTCGTGCGCGAGCAGGGCGACCCGCTGCTGCGGAGAGAGCACCGTCCACAGCGGCATGCCGATGGTCAGCTGCCGGTGGCGGCGCAGTCCGAGCACGCCGAAGGAGGCGTTCCACTCCCCGTCGACCGCGATCGAGTCGACCTTCGGCGCGCCCACCGCCTCGCAGATCCGGTCGACCAGCTCGTACAGGGTCGGTGCGGCGGCGCGGGTCAGCACGCCGTCCCGGGCCGGGCGGCCCAGTCGGGGCCGCAGTTGGAAGGCGACGGCCAGCAGGATCACCCCGACGATCCGGCCGGGCCAGCCGGGCAGCAGCAGCCCGGCGACCAGGCCGAGACCGAGCAGCAGCAGCGTCAGCGACACCAGGTGGACGACCCCGGCCAGCGCGTACGCGGCCGCCGTCGTGCCGTCCTGGAGGTCCGAGCCGCCCTCGGAGACCAGCTTGAACACCTGCTCACTGCGGGCCCTGACGTCCCGTCGGAGGGCCTCCTCACGGCGCTCGGCCCGTTCCGCGCGGCGCTGCTGACGGGGTGTGCGGTGCTCGGCGGCCGGCTCGGGCGGAAGCAGGTTCCACTCGCAGCTCGGGCACCAGGTGGGGAAGCGTTCGTGGACGACGAGCGCGGACCGGCACCCGGGACAGCGTTCGGCGGGGGCGGCGGTGCCGGGGGCTCTGCTGCCCGCGGCGTCGGTGGTCGGCATGGCGGCGGATCATGCCATGTCCGGCGGACAGCGGGAAAGCGGTTTCCGGTCGCCGGGTCGCGGCCGGTGCGGGACACGGACTGCCGCCCGGCCGCACCGATGCGCTATACAGAGGGCGGCCCCGGAGTAGAACGTGTTCCACCACCGTGGGCCTCGGCCTCCGCCGCCCCCCAACCGCCCCACCGCAGCCGGGCCCGCCGCCCGCCCGCGAAGGACCCTCACCCCGGGAGCAGCCCGTGCGCGCAGCGATCCTGCAGAAGACCGGACAGGACACCCTGGACGTCCGCGACGACGTCGAGGCGATCGGCTTCGGACCGGGCAGGGTCCGGGTCCGGCTGCACGCCGCCAGCCTCTGCCACTCCGACCTGTCCGCGATGTCCGGCGTGCTCCCCCAGCCCGCCCCGTTCGTGCCCGGGCACGAGGGCGCCGGCGAGGTGGTCGAGGTCGGCGAGGGCGTCACCGGCCTCGCCCCCGGGGACCGGGTGGTGCTGTGCTGGATGCCGCCCTGCGGCCGCTGCCACGCCTGCCTGCACGGCCGGACCCACCTGTGCGTGGCCTCGCTCCGCCGGCTCTCCACCCCGACCTTCCGGGTCGGCGGCGACACCGACGCGTACGGCTTCTACGGCACCGGCACCTTCGCCGAGGAACTGGTGGTCGCCGCCGACGCCCTGCTGCCGGTGCCCGCCGACCTGCCCTACGAGCTGGCCGCGCTGATCGGCTGCGGCGTCACCACCGGACTCGGAGCCGCCGTCAACACCGCCCGGGTGGAGCCCGGTTCGGCCGTCGCGGTGATCGGCGCGGGCGGCGTCGGCATCGCCGCCGTCCAGGGCGCCCGAATCTGCGGCGCCGCCCGGATCACCGTCGTCGACCCGGTCGAGTCCCGGCGCGAACGCGCCCTCGGCTTCGGCGCGACCGAGGCGATCGCCCCCGAGGACCTCAAGTCCGCCGCCCGCGGCGTCCCCGGCGGCGGCTTCGACTACGTCTTCGAAGCGAGAACACCGCACTGAGCGGCCCGTAGACCGCGTCGAACGAACCGGACAGCCGCAGGTACAGGCCCAGCAGCCAGGTCGCCGCCACCCACAG
>NZ_JBHWDS010000104.1:0-7130 GCF_042734615.1 Kitasatospora sp. NPDC059646 | reverse complement strand
ACCTTCAGGTCGATGCCCAGCTCGGCGGCCTTGTTCTTCGCGCCGGCCGCCTCGCCGACGAAGTACTCCTGGTCGCCCTGCTTCTGCAGGTAGGTCAGCGAGATCCTTCCGCCGACCGGGGCGGCCGGGGCGGCGTCGGAGGCCGACTCCTGGCCGGTGGAGCAGGCGGTGAGGCCGAGGGCGGCGGTCAGGCCGAACGAGGTGACGGCGAGCAGGCGGAAACGGGCGGGGGACATGGGGCGGCTCCAGGGCGGGACAAGCGGGACCGATCGGATGCAACACAAACGATCAGAATTCATCACTTTCAAACGTGGCGGCTCACAGGAAACCCAGGCGTTCATCCGCCCGTCAAGGGCCCCCGAGCAGTCCCGCCCAGGACGATATCCATCCGTTACGAATTCCCTTCGTTTTCCTCGGGCAGCGGACCACCTACGAAATTCGCCGCCAATTCGTAGGTATCCGGATCCTGTCGGACAGGGGTGGTCGGCCCTTCAACATCGCCTCTAGAGTGGGTAATCGGGCCCCTGTGTGCCCGCGCTCCCGCGCGCGGCCGGATTGCCGGCGCCGCCCGGAAAGGTGCCGGCGGCCTACCGTCCCGGCATATTCACGCGGCACCGAACCGGTCGGGCCCGGAGTTCTCCGGCGGAATCCGCACGACGCCCCGTTGCCTCGGGGCGGCAGCCGCACTTACTGTTCGCTTCTGCGCGATTCCGTTTGTTTGCGAGTGCTCACGAAAGGCATCCACCCGTGCGCGGATCCCCCCACCTCCTGGCCGTCGCCCGACGCGCCCTCGGAAGGGCGGCTGTCGCCGTCCCCCTCCTGCTGTCCGGCACGCTGGTCGCCGCCCAGGCGCCCACGCCCGCCCTCGCCGCCACCACCGTCACCACGGCGATCACCGTCGACGGCAGCAAGTCCGGCCGGGTCTTCGACGGTGTCGGCGCCGCCAGCGGCGGCGGCGGCAACTCCCGCCTGCTGATCGACTACCCCGAACCGCAGCGCAGCCGGCTCCTCGACTACCTCTTCAAGCCCGGGTACGGCGCCGCCCTCCAGTCCCTGAAGATCGAAATCGGTGGCGACACCAACTCCACCGACGGCGCGGAGCCCAGCTACCAGCACTCCCGGGGCGCGGTCGACTGCAACCAGGGCTACGAGTGGTGGCTGGCCGAGCAGGCGAAGGCCCGCAACCCCGACATCAAGATCTACGGCCTCGCCTGGGGCGCGCCCGGCTGGATCGGCGTCGACGACCCCGCCAATCCCGCGCCCGGCAAGCCGTACTTCTGGTCCCAGGACATGATCGACTACCTGATGGGCTGGTTCGGCTGCGCCGCGCAGCACCACCTGCCGGTCGACTACCTCGGCGGCTGGAACGAGCGCGAGTACGACGCCGCCTGGTACAAGAAGCTGAAGAGCGCCCTGGTCGCGAACGGCCACGGCAGCACCCGGGTGGTCGCCGCGGACAGCTACGACTGGAACCTCGCCACCGCGATGGCCGCCGACCCGGAGCTGAACTCCGCGATCGACGTCATCGGCATGCACTACCCGTGCGGCTACCTCGGCGCGATGGCGACCTGCAACAGCACGGCGGCTGCGCAGGTGCTGGGCAAGCCGATCTGGGCCAGCGAGAGCGGCTCGCAGGACTACAACACCGGGGCGTCGGCGGTGGCGCGCGCGATCAACCGCGACTACATCGACGGCCGGATGACCTCGTTCATGAACTGGCCGGTCGTTGCGGCGCTCTACCAGAACCTGTTCTTCTCCACGGACGGCCTGTCACTGGCGCCGCAGCCCTGGTCCGGAACGTACTCGGTCGGCCGGACCACCTGGGTCACCGCGCACACCACGCAGTTCACCAAGCCCGGCTGGACGTACGTCGACCCGGCCAGCGGCTACCTGGGCGGCGACCGGGCCAACGGCAGCTACGTCACGCTGAAGTCGCCCAAGGGCACCGACTACTCCACCGTCATCGAGACCGTGGACGCCACCTCGGCGCAGACCGCCACCTTCTCGGTCACCGGCGGCCTGTCCACCGGCCGGGTGCACGTGTGGTCGACCGACCTGTCGACCCCGGACGCGTCCGACGACTTCGTCCGCCAGCAGGACGTCACCCCCGTCCGCGGCTCGTACACCCTCACCCTGCAGCCCGGCCACGTCTACACCGTGACCACCACCACCGGCCAGGGGAAGGGAACCGCCACCCCGCCGCCGGCCGCGCCGCTGAACCTGCCCTACGCGGACTCCTTCGACCAGCCGGCCGCGACCGCCTCGCCGAAGTACTTCGCCGACATGAACGGCGCCTTCCAGACCGGCCCGTGCGCCGGTGGCCGCACCGGGGCGTGCCTGCGCCAGACGGCCCCGGTCCCGCCGATCCGCTGGACGGACGAGTCGAACAACATGCCCTACACCATCGTGGGCGACAGCAGTTGGGTGAACTACACGGTCGCCGCCGACACGCTCTTCGAGCAGCCGGGCGCGACCGAGGTGCTCGGCCGGGTCAACCAGCAGGGCCGCAACAACGGCGGCCTCAACGCCTACCACCTGCGGCTCAGCGACACCGGAGACTGGGCGATCCTGCGCAGCGACCTGTCCTGGAACGTCACCACCCTGGCCTCCGGCACCACCGCCGCGCCCGGCCTGAACAGCTGGCACCGCCTGGCCCTCACCATGCAGGGCTCGACGCTGACGGCCGCCGTCGACGGCAGGACCGTCGGCAGCGCCACCGACCACGCGTTCACCTCCGGCATGGCCGGGCTGGCCGTGACCGGCTACCGGACCGAGCAGTTCGACGCCTTCGAACTCACCCCGGGCACCGGCGGCGGCCCGTTCACCGGACCGGTGGCCTCCGGGATCGACGGCAAGTGCCTCGACACCCTCGGCGCCTCCCCGGCCGACGGCACCGCGGCCGTGATCCGGACCTGCGACAGCACGTCCCCGGGCCAGACCTGGACCTGGGACAACGGCCGCCTGCTGCACGCCGGCCTGTGCCTGGACGTGGTCGGCCAGGCCACGACGCCCGGCAGCCCGGTCGACCTCTGGACCTGCAACGGCGGCGCCAACCAGCAGTGGACCCCGCAGGCCGACGGCACCCTGGTGGGCGTCCAGTCCGGCCTGTGCCTGGACGACCCGGCGGCCAGCACCACCGACGGCACCCGACTGGTCGTCTGGACCTGCAACGGCGGCGCCAACCAGCGCTGGAACCTGCCGTAGCGCGCCGGCTGTCCTCCCTCTCCCCGGCCCGGGGAGAGGGAGGAGTCCTCGTCGGTCCTCGTCGGTCCACCGGGACGCGCCGATCATGCCGACCCCCGCGCGCGCGGGGAGGACCGAGCCGGGCGACCCGGCGGGCGGCGGCCGGGTCGGAGCTGAGCAGCCGGCGGTCGCCTGGGCGGTTCTCGCCGGCCAGCTTGCCGAGCCGGCCGGCGAGGACGACCCGTCCGGTGGCGAGGACGGCGGCCTCGGGGCACAGCGCCTCCGGGGCGTCCATCCGGTGGCTGGAGAGGACGACGGCGGCGGTGATCCGGCGGACCCGGACCGCCGGGGGCGTCTCCCTGCGCCCTTCCTCGCGAACAGCTGCGGCCCATGACGCGACGCGGTCAGGGGGCGGTCGCCGAACGTTCGCGGAACGGAAGGCGAGGAGCGGCCCGCGGGCTGACGGGCCGTCACCCGCACGGGCGGCCGGTGCCGGTGACGCGGGCGGGCTGCGGCCGGATCGAGTCACTCCGGTGCCGGGGGCGCGCCCGGACGCGCTGCGCCGGACGCGGTTCCGCGCCGGCCGGTGGCTCGACCCGACCTGGAACTCCCGGCGGACGCCGACCCGCACGGGCGCACCGTGGTCGAAGCCCGTGCCCAGGCGGCGTGGGACCTGCTGCAGATCGCCGTCGACGCCCGGCCCGAGGGGCGCCCCGGCCGCCCGGCGGACCCGCTCGGCCACCGCGCACCCTCCGGGCGGACCGACGGTGAGCGGCGAGCACGAGCCGCACCCCGGGCGCGGCTCGGCGTCCGGGCAGGTGTCGACCGTGGCCGGGTACGACACGGCCCGTCGAACACGGGCCGGCCCGTCCCGGCCGACCGGCGGCCGGCCACGGCTGCGGCTGGAGCGGAACGGCGACCCGGCGCGCACCGTGGACTCCCCGCACCGCTCCGCCGAGCCGCATCGTGGCCGCACCCACCGCATCACTCGTCCGTCTGCGCCCCCGTACAGGCGGGGTGCGCGCTCGGTGCGCCGGTCGTGAACGCGCCATGTTCACCGGTTCCCGGTACAGGATCCTCCGGTTGTCAGGAAGATGTGCGGGACGGTCGCCCACGGGCCCGGCCCCGCTGCGCGGGTCGGGCTGAACTTCCTTGTGGTGCGGGCTCGTTGTGCCACCGGTTCGTGCCCTCTTGCCGCGTGGCGGCGGTCACCGCGGCCCTCAAGGGCGCCGGGTCCGCCGCGCGCGGATTCCGTCGGCCCCTGGAAGGGGACCCCTTGTCCGCATCAGCCCTGCCCCGCCCTGCCCGCGCCCGCCGGCGCCGGTACACCGGCGCGGTGGCCGCCCTTGCGCTCACCGCCGCAGGCGTGGTCACCGTGGCCGCCGGCCCGGCCTCGGCCGCGCCGACGCACACCTTCGTCTACGTTGCCAACCAGAACGGCAACAGCGTCAGCGTCGTCGACTCGGCCACCGACACGGTGACGGCCACGATCCCGGTCGGCTCCTCGCCCCGCTCGATCGCGGCGAACCCGGCCGGAACGCGGCTGTGGGTGCCGAACTACAGCAGCAACAACGTCTCGGTCGTCGACACGGCCACCAACACGGTCGCCGCGACGGTCACGGCGGGGGCCGGCCCGATCAACGTGGCGTTCAGCCCGGACGGGGCCAAGGCCTACGTGGTCGACTTCAGGGCCGCCGCGGTCTCGGTCGTCGACACGGCCACCAACACGGTCGCCGCGACCGTGCCGGTCGGCGCCAACCCGTACGGGATCGACCTCACCCCCGACGGGTCGAAGGCCTACGTCAGCAACCAGCTGTCCAACACGGTCTCGGTCATCGACACCGCCGCCAACACCGTGGCGGCCACGATCCCGGTCGGCACGCTGCCGATCGGCGTCGCGGTCACTCCCGACGGGGCGTCCGCCTACGTGGCCAACCTCAACAGCCACAGCCTCTCGGTCGTCAGCACCGCCACGAACACGGTGACCGCGACCGTCCCGCTGGCCAGCACCGCGGTCGGCGTGGCGATCACGCCGGACGGCGCCACCGCCTACGTGACCCTGAGCGGCAACAACACCGTCGCGGCGGTCAGCACCGCGACCAACACCGTCTCCGCCACCATCGCCGTCGGCACCGCGCCGCAGTTCGTCAGCGTCGACGCGGCGGGCACCCACGCCTACGTCACCAACGGCACCGGCAACACGGTCTCGGTCATCAGCACGGCCACCAACACCGTGACCGCCACCGTCAGCGGCGGCTTCAACGGCCCGGCCGGCGTCCGTGCCACCGAGGTCCCCGTCCCCGCACCCACCGTCACCGGAATCGCCCCGGCCCACGGCCCGGAAGCCGGCGGCACCAGCGTGACCATCACCGGCACCAACCTCCTCGGAGCCACCGCCGTCACCTTCGGCACCGTCCCGGCCGGCTCGTTCACCGTCAACAGCGACACCCGGATCACCGCGGTCGCCCCCGCCCACGCCGACGGCGCCGTGGACATCACCGTCACCACCGGATCCGGCACCAGCGCCACCGGGCCGGCCGACCGGTACACCTACGACGAGCCGGCCCCGACCGTCACCTCCCTCGCCCCCACGGCCGGACCGGCGTCCGGCGGCACGTCCGTCACGATCACGGGTACCGACTTCACCGCCGCCACGGCCGTCACCTTCGGCACCACCGCCGCCACGTCGTTCACCGTGAACAGCGACACCTCCATCACCGCCACCGCCCCGGCGGGTGCCGCGGGGGCCGTGGACGTCACGGTCACCACCCCGGCCGGCACCAGCACGACCGGTGCCGCCGACCAGTACACGTACGTGGCCGCACCGGTGGTGACCGGCCTCAACCCCGGCCACGGCCCGACCGCGGGCGGCACGACGGTCACGATCACCGGCACCGGCTTCACCGCCGCCACGGCCGTCACCTTCGGCGCCGCCGCCGCGACGTCGTTCACCGTGAACAGCGACACCTCCATCACCGCCACCGCCCCGGCCGGGAGCCTCGGCACCGTGGACGTCACGGTGACGACCGTCGGCGGCACCAGTGCCACCGGCAGCGCCGACAGGTACGCCTACGTCAACACCGTCGTCCGCCTCCAGGGCGCCGGCCGGATCCCGGCCGGCTCGCGCGCCGGCGAGTTCGGCGTCACCGTGCAACGCGCCAGCACGGGCGGTGCGATCTCCGGCCACCTGCAGTTCCAGGACCAGGCGAGCGGCGTCCACCTCGGCAACGCCACCTTCACCGACCTCTACACCACCGCCTCCGGCACCGCCTACGCCTCCGGCACCGCCGGCTGCACCATCAACGGCACCACCAGCTCCTGCCCGTTCACCCTGACCGCCACCGACGGCGGCAAGAACGCCGGGTCGTTCACCCTGACCTACAACTCCACCACCGTCGGCGGCACCATTCTCTCCGGCCACGTCACCGTCGCCACCGGCAGCGGGTTCGCGGCGGCACGGCCCGTGACCGGCCCCGCCGCCACCAGCCCGGTCGCCTCGGCCACCGCGGGCGACTTCACCGCCTCCCTGCTCGGCATCAGCCTGACCGGCGGCCGGTGCGGCACGGGCGCCGGGATCAGCAGCACCGGCGCCGCCACCGGCGAGGTCTCCTGCCTGCTGCTCGGCGCGGCCGGGGTCACCATCGACGTCGACCTGCCCGCCACCACCGGCACCACCGGCACCAACGCCGCGACGCTGAGCGGCACCGCGACCGTGACCGTCGCCGGGGTGCTGCCGCTGTCGCTCCCGGCGACTGCGTACCTCGCCGACTCCGGCGGCGCGGCCGGACTCCAGCTGACCGTCGCGGGCGTCGCCCTTCCCGTCCTGCCCGTCGGCGCCGGCGGCATCGAGATCGGCTGACGGCCGAGTCCGACCGGAGCGACGGCCGTGCGGCCGGGCGTTTCGCCCCGGCCCCACGGCGGGCGGGGGCCCCGGGGGCAGCGGCGCG
>NZ_JBHWDS010000103.1:0-7220 GCF_042734615.1 Kitasatospora sp. NPDC059646 | reverse complement strand
CCTCCCGGTCGGTGGTGGCATCGTCCGCGAAGCGACGGTCACCGGTCGCGTCGGGCACGTACTTCACACAGACAACGATCCTCAAGCTCACGGCCTGCTCTCCTGTTACTGGTCCGATCCGGCGGCTGCGGCTGCGTCCGCGCACCGAGCGTTCTCGGCAACGCGCGGGGTCCGCGGTCCGGGCGGCGCGCGCCGGTGCCCACTCCGGAACTCCCCGGCAGCATACTCACGAGTAGCCCAGCCGTCACTACTCGCCAGTAGCTTACGCTGCCCGCAGGTCCGGCCGGGCACCGTGCCACCGCCTTGGCCCATCCTGCCCCAGGCCGACCCCACTGCCACCTGACCCGGCGACAGATCGCCTGTGAGATTGAACGCGCGAGCCCCCCGTTCGGATCCCGCCGGGCCCGCTAGACCGCCTCGCCGAGCGCCGCGATCACGTCCGCCCGGCGCGGCTGGCCGGCCGCCCGGCGCACCACCCGGCCGTCGGCGTCCAGCACCAGCACGGTCGGGGTGCGCAGGATCTCCAGCCGCCGCACCAGTTCCAGCTGCGACTCGGCGTCCACCTCGACGTGCGCCACGCCCTGCACCATCCCCGCCACCTCGGCGAGGGTGCGGCGGGTCGCCCGGCAGGGCTGACAGAAGGAGGTGGAGAACTGCACCAGCGTCGCCCGCTCGCCCAGCGGCGCACCGAGCTCCGCACCGGTGAGCCGCACCGCCCCGTCCTTGCCGCGCATCCGCAGCCTCCCGTCCCGCACCTTGCGCACCGCGCCGAACCCGCCGGCCACCGCCAGCACTCCCAGGCACACGATCAGTCCGATCACCGCTCCAGTGTGACAAACCCGCCCCTGGGCCCGGGCTCCCCGTCCCGGTAGCATCGGCGCCGTGGACGCCCGCACCCCGCACCCGACGCCCCGGCTGACCTGCCGCCGGGTGATCGACCTGTGCCGGGCCGGCGCCACCCGCTGTCGCTGACCGCCCGTCCCCGACGCCCCGTCAGCCCACAGCACCCCTTTCCCGGAGCCCCTCCGTGCAGATCGACCCGCGCGGGCCGCGTTTCGCCGCCGCGCTCACCTCCGCCGTCCTCGCCGCCTCCCTGATCACCGACAGTGGCGTGCTGCTCGCCGCCCAGGCCGTCGTCTTCGCCCTCGGCGTCGCCGGCCGCTCCCCGTACGCCCTGCTGTTCCGCGCCCTGGTCCGGCCCCGGCTCGGGCCGCCCGCCGAACTCGAGGACGCCCGCCCGCCGCGCTTCGCCCAGGGCGTCGGCCTCGCCTTCGCGCTGCTCGGCCTGGTCGGGCACCTCACCGGCGCCGCCTGGCTCGCCCTCGCCGCCACCGGCCTGGCCCTCGCCGCCGCCTTCCTGAACGCCGCCTTCGACTACTGCCTCGGCTGCGAGTTCTACCTCCTGCTGCACCGGGCCCGCCCCCGCCCGGGCACCTGACGCCCGGGCCGCCACGGCCGTCTCCCACCCTCCGGCGGGCCGCCCGCCCGGGCCCCGCCGGGGCGCGGGCGTGACAGACCGTGCCCGTTCGGGGGATCATCGGTGGGAAACACCCGTGGCCGCCGCGGCGTGCCGCGACCGTCGGCCCTGCCACCACGCCCCGGGTTCCACCGGACCGGGCACCATACCCGTGGAAGTAGGACTGACCGTGGCAGAGTTCGTGTACCCGCCGGTGATCCGCGCCGCGCTCACCGCATTCAAAGCGCTGGACCTGCGGATCTCCATCGTCGGGGCCGAGCACGTCCCCGCCACCGGCGGCGCCGTCCTGGTCAGCAACCACATCAGCTACCTGGACTTCATCTTCGCCGGCTTCGGCGCGTACCGGGTCGGCCGCCGCAAGACCCGCTTCATGGCCAAGGACGACGTGTTCCGGCACAAGATCTCCGGCCCGCTGATGCGCGGCATGAAGCACATCCCGGTCGACCGCACCGACGGCCAGCCCGCGTACGAGGCCGCGGTCAAGGCGCTGCGCGAGGGCGAGGTGGTCGGCGTCTTCCCCGAGGCGACCATCAGCCGCTCGTTCATGCTGAAGAAGTTCAAGACCGGCGCCGCCCGGATGGCCGCCGACTCCGGCACTCCGCTGCTGCCCGTCATCCTCTGGGGCACCCAGCAGCTGTGGACCAAGGGCCGCCCGAAGACCCTGACGAAGCGTCACGTCCCGGTCACCATCATGATCGGCGAGCCGATCCACCTCACCGAGGCCGACAAGCCCGTCATGGTCACCCGCCGCCTGCGCGCCGCCATGACCGAGATGCTCGAACGCGCCCAGCGCGACTACCCCGCCAAGCCCGCCGGCCCCGAGGACGCCTGGTGGCTCCCCGCCCATCTCGGCGGCACCGCCCCCACCCCGGAGCAGGCCGAGGCCGAGGACGAGGCGGAGGCCGCCGCCAAGGCCGAGCGTCGCACCGCCCGCTGACCCCTCCCGCCCGCTGCCCGGTCCGGTCTCCGGCCCGGGCAGCGGCGTGTCCGCCGCCCGTCCGGGGGCGTCGGCCTCAGCCGCCGAACCAGCCCGCCGCGTCCAGCCGGAAGCCGGACGGACCGGTCAACCGGGCGATGCCGTCCTCGAGTTCGCGCAGTCGCCGCTCCCCGAGCTCCACCGCCCAGCGTCCGCGGATCCGGTCGAACACCGCCGCCGACCGGGCCAGCAGGTCCACACCGTGCGGGGTCAGCCGCACCACTTTGCGCCGTGCGTCGCCCGGGTCGTCGACCCGGGCCGCGTAGCCGAGCGCCTCCAGCCGGTCGACGGTCTTCCCGGCGGCCTGCTTGGACACCCCCAGCCGGCGGCCGATCTCGGTCGCCGTCGCCCCGTCCGCCCCGATGGCCTGCAGCGCGAAGCCGTGCGCGGGCCGCGCGTCGGGGTGCCCCTGCCGGGCGAGTTCGGCGTGCAACTCGTCGATGATCGTGCGGAATCCCGCGAACAGCAGCAGCGGGAGCTCGAAGCCGTTGCGCTGATCGACAACCTGGTTTACGTTTTGGTCAACCACGTTGTCCATTCTAGGACGCGCAGCCGCGGCACGCCCCGGCCGCCCCGGCACGCCTCCCGCCACCCGAAAGGGACCGCCATGTCCGGCACCACCAGCACCGCCCCGCACTTCCCCGACCTCACCCCCGACACCGCCCCGCCGGCCGCCCGCCGCTCCCTCGAACAGGTCACCCGCCACCTCGGCTACCTCCCGAGCGCCGCCGCCCGCCTCGCCCACTCACCCCAACTCCTCGACGGCTTCCTGAAGTTGACCGCGCTCTTCGACACCACCGACCTCGACCCGCTGGTCCGCGAAACCGTCGTCCTGACCATCGCCACCCGCAACGGCTGCCACCTCTGCGTCGCCATGCACACCGCCCAGCTCACCCGACTCGCCGCCGAACCCGAACTGATCGCCGCCCTGCGGGCCCAACAGCCCCTGCCCGACGCCCGCCTGGAGTCCGTCCGCCGCTTCGTCCACTCCGCCCTCGACCACACCGGCGCCGTCCCCGACAGCGACCTCGCCGACCTGCTCTCCCACGGCTTCACCCCCCGCAACGCCCTGGAGATCGTCCTCGGCATCGGCGCCTACACCCTCTCCACCTTCGCCAACCGCCTCACCGACGCCCCCGTCGACCCCCGACTCGCCCCCTACGCCTGACCCTCCGCCGCAGGCCGGTACGCTCCCCCGGTGACCGACCGCGGCCTCGCCCTCCCCGCACTCCGGCACCAACTGGTGACCGCGGTCCTCACCCTGGCCGCGCCCGGCCTCCAGGACGCCGGCTTCGACCCCGCCCCCCACCTGGCCACCCTCCTCACCGACGCCTGCGACGCCACCGCCCCCACCCCCTGGCTCGGCCACACCCTCCGCACCCCCGAGGAAGCCGCCCGCACCGCCGACCTCGGCGCCGCCGTCCAGGCCCACCTCGCCGCCCTCCCGCCGGACCCCACCCCGGGCGACCACCTCCGCTCCCCCACCTGGCACCCCGTCACCACCGCGGCCGCCCAGCTCGCCCGGCTGCTGATCCACAACGACCACCACGCCTGCTGAGACCGTCCGGACGTGGGCCCGGCCGCACAGGTCAGGTCGGTCCGCGGCAGCCCGCCGGCGGCGAGGCAGGCGTTCACGGCCCCCGATGCCGACGAATCCGACGCCAATCACAGGCCTCCGGACGGACGGACCGACCCGCATCCTGTCGCACCGTCAGGATGCCTCCGCCGACCGACCCTGGCCGCCGACACGCCCTCCCGCCTCAGGACTCCACCGCCACCCCGCCCACGAGCAGACCTGACACACCGCCGACCGCAGCGGACACGACCGCCACCCGAACCGGCCACAGCGCCTCGCCGGTGCGACGGCTCCGGCAGCAACGGCATCCCCGTACTCCCCGCACCGCCAGGAGACGCGCCACCACCTGGCCGCCCTGGCCGTCGGCACCACTCCGCAGCCTCAGAACGCCACCACCACCCTGACCACGAGCGGATCCCCGGGGCCCCCGCCTCACCACACGCGCGCCGAACACCGCAGCGAACGCGCCCACCTCCGAACCGGCCACAGCACCTCGGCGTTACGACGAACCCGGCAGCAGCAGCTCCCCCGCACCCGCCGCACCGTCAGGAGAGGACGCGCCGCCAGCCGACCCTGGCCGCCGGCACCACTTCGCAGCCCGGGAACACCAACGCCCTGACCGCTAGCAACCCCTGACGCACCGCCGACCGCAACGGACACGCCCGGCCACCCGCCCTGGCCGCCGACACGCCCTCCCGCCTCAGGACTCCACCGCCACCCCGCTCACGAGCAGACCTGACGCGCCGTCGCCCGCACCGCCCGCGACACCACCGGCCCCAGCACCTCGCCGGTGCGACGGCTCCGGCAGCAACGACAAGCCTCTTGCGGCGGGCACCCTCCAGGCCTGCCGCGCCGTCAGAATCCGCTCGCCCTCCCTGCCCCTGGCCTCCGACACACCACGCTGCCTCAGAACTCCATCACCATCCCGACCGCGCCCGCCCCCTGACGCATCGCCGACCGCAGCACCCGCACCGGGCCGGCGAACAGCTCTGCGGCCGCCACGTCACCGCCGTTGCCCATCACCGACAGCCACGCGTCCGCCCGCCGCTCCGCGCTCTCCGCCGGCGCACCCAACAGCGCCTCCACAGCCGGGAGCCACGCCCGGACCCCCGCCGCGTCGAGCACGAACTCTCCACCCCAGCCCGGCAGTTGCTGCACCGCCTCCGGGCCCAGCGCGAACGCCAACGCGTCGAACGGGTACGCCTTCGACGCGCCGACCATCCAGCGCTCTTCCTCCGCGCACCCCTCCAACCGGCCCAGCAGCGACCACCGCAGCTCGTCCTCGCCCCCGCCGCGCCAGCCGTCGAACACCGCCGCCAGCGCGACCGCATCCGCACCGCGCCACGCCCCGCCGCCCGGCAGCCGACCCAACCACTCCGTCCCCGCCACGAGCCGCTCCCGCCACCAGGCCAGGTCCCCGGTCGCGGACTCCGGCCGCTCCGCCCACGCGCCGACGCCCGCCGCCACCTCGTCGGGCACCACCCCGAGGACCCAGTACCCGTGAAATCCCACGCCTGCCCCCACAAAGAAGAAAGGGCCCCGACCGCCAACCGGCCGGGGCCCCGCACCCATCCGCTCTCAGCGACCCGGGCCGTCGGCCTGGCCCTCGCCGGGCAGGGTGTCCGGCAGCACGAAGTTCGGGTTCTCGATCAGCCCGACCACCAGCCCGGACGGCTCCACCACCGTCGCCACCCGGATCCCGCCGCCGACCTCCTGCACCTCGTCACGGACCGTCGCCCCGGCCGCCACCACCCACTTCACCGCCGCATCGACGTCCCTGACGCCCCAGTACGTCACCGGCCCCACCGCCGGATCGCCGTTCGGGTCGAGCGACAGCTCGTAACCCCCGACGTTGAACCCGACGTAGAACGGCTCGTCGAAGTACGGCTCGATGCCCAGCACCGACGACCACCACGTCTTCGCGGCGGCCAGGTCCGGCGCCGGATAGATCACTGTCCGAAGACCCAGGAACACGTCAACGCCCTTCCGCAGCATCCTTGTTCTTCCGACCGCGAGCGTAGAGGCCGGCTACGACAACGCCGCCCCACCACGCCGGGCCTCACCCCAGCTGCGGCAGCACCTCCGCCGCCACCCACTCCATCGCCGGCTCCAACTGCTCCCCCGCCACCGGCAACCACAGCGTGCAGTCCGTCAGTCCCGCCTCGGCCAACTCCCCCAACTCGGCCACCACGCTCCCCGCCGTCGCCACCGCCCCTCCCAACGGCCGACCCGGCGCCTCCACCACCGCTTCGATCCCTGGCGGCGTGAGGAACACCGCTGCCCCGAACGCGAACCGCTCCGTCTCCACCGACTCCCCCACCCGGTGCCGGACCCGTGACACCTCCGCCGCATCCACCCCCGTCCCGTACCAGCCGTCCCCGAACCGCACCGCCCGCCGCAACGCCGCGTCGCTGTGTCCGCCCACCCACACCGGCGGCCCGCCCGCGGTCACCGGCGCAACCCCCAACCGCGCCCCGTGCACACTCGTGAACCGCCCGTCGAACTCCGCCGGCCGCGCCGACCACAACGCCCGCGCCGCCCCCAGGTGATCATCCGTCCGCGCGCCCCGCTCCCGCACCGGCACCCCCGCCGCCGCGAACTCCTCCGGGTTCCACCCCGTCCCGACCCCGAGGATCAGCCGCCCGCCCGACAGCACGTCCAGGGTTGCCGCCTGATTCGCCATCACCACCGGCCGGTAGTACGGCACGACCAGCACCGAGGTCAGCAACCGCACCCGCGACGTCGCCCCCGCCACCGCCGCCAACAGCACCAGCGGATCGGCGTCCAGCCCGAACCCGCTCTCCAACACCCGGTTCCCGACCGCCACATGATCGAACCCCAACCGCTCCGCCGCCTGCGCCGCCCGAAGCACCCCCCGACCGTCCCCCGCCGGCCACCGCGGCTGAAGCGAAACCCCGACACGCAACCCGGACATGGCAGCACGCCCCTCCGTAGACCACCCGACGCCATGCCCCAACCGCGCGCCCGCGCCCCTTTCATCCCCGCAGGTCACGGCCGTACTGTCTTGCCGCCGGCCGAAAAGGCCCGGAAACGCGAGAAAGCCCCCCGCCGTGAGGCGGAGGGCTTTCCCTGAATGATTGTTCGGCGGCGTCCTACTCTCCCACAGGGTCCCCCCTGCAGTACCATCGGCGCTGTGAGGCTTAGCTTCCGGGTTCGGAATGTAACCGGGC
>NZ_JBHWDS010000102.1:0-7374 GCF_042734615.1 Kitasatospora sp. NPDC059646 | reverse complement strand
CGTTCGCCGATCGGCGGACGGGCCCTCCCGCGTTCCGGTCCGGACAGGGTCAGCGGCGGCTCCGGCGGCGGAACCCGAGGAACAGCAGGTACCCGGCCGCAAGACCGAGCGCCGCGAACCCGGCCACCGCCGGAGTCGCACCGGCGCCCGACCCGGCGGCCGACGCGGTGACCGCCCCGGCCCCGCCGGGAGTCGACGGGAAGGTGACGGTGGCGCCCGCGGCGTGGTCCACCAGCCCGCTGCCCAGCTTCAGCTCGACGGACCACGGTCCCTCCGGCAGCCGGGCGTCCAGCGGGACGACCGCCTCCGCCCGCTCGCCCGGCGCCAGCGTGGTGCCGGTCCTGGCCGGGAACGGCCCGGCGCGCAGGCCGCCCGGTCCGTCGGAGAGCGTCAGCGCCCCGCCGATGTCCAGGGCGCGGCCGCCGGTGTTGTGGATCCGGGCGCGCAGCTCCGCCCGCCCGTCCGAGCCCCGGCCGGGCGTGAGCCGCTCGATCTCGAAGTCGGACACCGGCTCGCCGCCCGCCCCGATGTCCAGGTACATCCGGACGCCCACCCGGCCCACGATCGCCAGATTGTGCGCGCGGTCCGCGGGGCCGCCGGTCTGCGCCCAGATGACGCCGTACCGCTCGCCCGCCGCGGCGTTCGCCGGCACCCGGACGGTGGTGCGCACCTGCGCCGCTCCGTGGGCCGGGAGGTCCAGGCCCGAGGCGTCGAGCGAGGTCCACCCGGTCAGCTCGTTGGGGGTGCGCTCCGCCGCGAAGGCGAACTGCCCCTTGGTGACCGAGGCCGCCGCCGCGTAGACGTCGACGTGCATCGGCTCGGACGACTCGTTGCTGACCTCCACCCGCCGCTCGATGGTCGAGCCGGGCGCGAGGTGGTCGACGATGTACGCCTGCGCCCGGGGATCGTCCCGGCGGTCCTCCGGTGCGTCGAGCAGCCTGATGCCGATGGACCGCTGCTCGGGGCCCGCGGGGTGCTCCCCGTGCCCGGCGGGCCCCGGCGCGGCGGTGCCCGGCACCGGCGTGGGCATCCCGTCCGCCACCGCCGGGCCCGCCCCGACCGCCTGGACGGCGGCGAGCACCAGCAGGGGGACCACGGAACGGCGCATCCTCCTCATCGCCTCAGGCAACGGACTGGGTCAGCGTTCCGGTGTAGGTCCCGCCGACGGCGCTCGCGGGCACGTGGACGGTGACGGTCGGATCCCAGGTCGCCGTGTTGTCCCCGACCCCGGCCGTCCCGGAGAGCACGGTCTGCGGGGAGTTGCTCAGCGTCACGTCGGTCGGCGTGACGGTGATGGTGCCGGTGGTGGTCACCGAACCCACCGTGTAGTCGGCGTCGGTGGCGGGGATCGTCGACGGGCCGTTGAGGAAGTCCGTCTCCGCCGCGGTCACCGTCCAGGACGCCGACAGCAGGGCCCGCGCGTCGACGACGGTGCAGGGCCCGATGGGGGCGCTGATCGACGTACCCGGCGCGCCCGACCCCAGGGCCGCGGCCACCGGCACCGACATCGTCAGGGCACCGGAGGTGACGACGAAGGTGACGGTGGTGCTGGGGTCGTCGGCGCCGGCCGCGATGCCCGGCCCGACCAGGACGAGAGCGGCGGCCGCGGCCGCCACGGACAGAACTCGTACACGCACGATGTCTCCTGGAGTAGCCCCCCACGATGGACATGCCGAGGTGATGCACCGTCAGACAACCCAGCACCGGCGGTGCCCGCAACCCGGCCCGGGACCGGCTCCGCCATCGGGACCACCGCCCTCCGGCCGGGCGGATCCTTGTCCGCGACCACGGCCCGTCGGAGGATGGGCCGAACACCACTCGCGAGGAGCCGCAATGGGCGCAAGGCCGCTGCTGAACCGCAGCCTGGCAGGCATGGGAACGACGATCTTCGCCGAGATGTCGGCGCTGGCCGCCGCCACCGGTTCGATCAACCTCGGTCAGGGCTTCCCCGACACCGACGGCCCGGAGGAGGTCCGGGAGGCCGCGGTGCGGGCGCTGCGCGACGGCCGCGGCAACCAGTACCCGCCGGGGCCGGGCGTGCCCGAGCTGCGGGCGGCGATCGCCGAACACCAGCACCGCTTCTACGGTCTGACGGTCGATCCGGACACCGAGGTGCTGGTCACCGCCGGCGCCACCGAGGCGATCGCCGCCGCCCTGCTCGCCCTGCTGGAGCCCGGTGACGAGGTGATCGCGTTCGAGCCGTTCTACGACTCGTACGCCGCCTGCATCGCGATGGCCGGCGCCGTGCGCGTCCCGCTCACGCTGCGCGCCCCGGCGTTCCGGCCGGACCTGGACGAGCTGCGGTCGCTGATCACCCCGCGCACCCGGCTGCTGCTGATCAACACCCCGCACAACCCGACCGGCACCGTGCTGACCGCCGAGGAACTCGCCGCCATCGCCGAACTCGCGGTCCAAAATGACCTGTTGGTGGTCACCGACGAGGTCTACGAGCACCTGGTGTTCGCCGGTGCGCACCACCCGCTGGCCGCGCTGCCGGGCATGCGCGAACGCACGGTGGCGATCTCCTCGGCCGGCAAGACTTTCTCGTTCACCGGCTGGAAGGTCGGCTGGGTCACCGGCTCCCCCGAGCTGGTCGCCGCCGTCCGCACCGCCAAGCAGTACCTGACGTACGTCTCGGCCGGCCCGTTCCAGTACGCGGTCGCCGAGGCGCTGCGCCTGCCCGACGCGTACTACGCGGACTTCCGGGCCGACCTGCAGCGCAAGCGCGATCTGCTGACGGAGGGTCTGGCCGAGGCGGGTTTCCGGGTGTTCGAGCCGCAGGGCACGTACTTCGTCACCACCGACATCACGCCGCTCGGCGAGAAGGACGGCGTCGAGTTCTGCCGCGCGCTGCCCGAGCGCTGCGGGGTGGTGGCCATTCCCAACGCGGTCTTCTACGACCGCACCGACGTCGGCCTCAGCCAGGTGCGGTTCGCCTTCTGCAAGCGGGAGTCGGTGCTGCGGGAGGCCGTCGAGCGGCTGCGCCGGCTGTAGCGGCGGGGCCTGCGGACGCCCGGTGGCAGTGGATCGCTGCCGGGCGTCCCGCCATGTCCGGACGCCGTCCGCTCCACGTGCACTCCCGGAGTGCACGGCGCACGATACCGGCGTGGAGGCGCTCGATGGACAGAGTGCAACCCGGGACCGATCACACCCAGTCGGACACAGGCCTCAGAACGGTGAATGAGTGCCAAACATGGGTAAATCCCCGACGGACACGGAGAATTCGTGCTTCTCTGCTGCTGAATCTCCAGCCGGAATCCTTCCTTCCACGGTCGGCCGTGCCCCGGATCGGACAGTCTCGAACAACCTCACGCACGAGGAGTGGACCCCGACCGAAGGGGCGCGCACGGAGCTGAAACGCGGAGCCGAGCATGCTCACCACCCTGCAGACCTCCTACACGGACACCCGCGCCGGCGACCTGGCCTGGCAGCTGGGCGGCGAGCCGCTGCCCGCACTTGCCGTCCGTGACCTCAGACTCGACGACGGAACCGGCCGGTCCGGCGCCGTCGGCGGCACCCTCCAACTGCGTCTGCTGGGCGCCTCGCACCAGGTGGTCCTGGCCGCCGGCCCGGGCGACTGCCTGGAGACCGTGGCCTGTCTGCCCGGCCGCCGCACCCCGCTGCCGGCCCGGGTCGCCGAGCAGGTGGCCGGCTGGGAGTACGAGTTCGCCGCCCGGATCGAGGAGCTGCCGTCCCACGTGTTCGCGGCCCGCGCCCAGGAACTGCTCGCCCTGGTCGAGGGGCACCCTCGGGCGCTGGCCGGGGTCTTCCCCGGCGACCCGAGCGCCTTCACCGCGCTGGTCGCCCACTGCGACGAGCGCCGCGTGCACTGGCGCACCTGGCACGCCTACCCGCAGGAGGGCCGACTGGTGTGCACCCGCTCCTCGCTCTCGCTGCGCGGCACCGCCCCCCGCGCCGCCCGCCCGGACGGCGACGGACGCCCGGACGGCGACGGACGCCCGGAACCGCAGGCCGGATGGTGACCGGCCGTCAACCGGGAGCGGCTTGCAGTCCCCCGATTGGGCGCAGCCATTCACCCGGGCTCTCGCCTAGCGTTCATTCATGATCAACCATCCGGTCGGACGGTCCGCGCAGCCGGGTCCGGACGCCCCCGCTCCCCCGCCGGCGGCCGAGCTCCGGCCCACCGCCCCCCGCACCGCGGGCCGCGGCGGCGCGGTCCGGGCCGGCGGCGCCATACCGCTGGCCCTGCCCGCGCGTCCGGCCCGGATCCTGGTGCTGCTGGCCGCGTTCGTCTGCGCGGCCTGCGGCCTGGTGTACGAACTCGAACTGGTCGCCCTCGGCGGCTACCTGCTGGGCGACTCGGTGACCCAGACCTCCGTGGTGCTGTCCGTGATGGTCTTCGCGATGGGCGTCGGCTCGCTGCTCGCCAAGGGCCTCACCCGTCGGCCGGCCACCTCCTTCGCCGTGGTCGAGTACGCGCTGTCGCTGACCGGCGGGCTCTCCGCGCTCGCCCTGTACTGCGGCTGGGCCTGGCTGCGCCAGCCGCACGCCACCCTGGTCGCGCTGATCGCCGCCACCGTGCTGATCGGACTGCTGATCGGCGCGGAGATCCCGCTGCTGATGACGCTGATCCAGCGGATCCGCCGGCAGCACGCCGGCCGGGCCGTCGCCGACCTGTTCGCCGCCGACTACGTGGGCGCGCTGATCGGCGGCCTGGCCTTCCCGTTCGTCCTGCTGCCCGCCTTCGGGCAGGCCGCCGGGGCGCTGCTGACCGGTGCCGTCAACGCGGTGGCCGGGTCCGTGGTGGTGCTCTGGCTGTTCCGCGCCGAACCCGCGCCGCGCACCCGCCTGCTGCTGTGGGCCGGCTGCGGCCTGGTGCTCGCCGTGCTCGCGCTGGCCGCCGCCTGCACCGGCGCGATCGAACGCGCTGCCCGGCACGCCCTGTACGGCGGGCCGATCCGGTTCGCCGCGCAGAGCCGCTACCAGGAGATCGTGCTGGCCGGCGGCCCGGCCGGCCCGGTCGCCACCACGCCCGTGCAGCGCGTCCCGCAGCCGCTGGAACTCTTCCTGGACGGCCGGCTCGCCGTCTGCGGCCCCGACGAGTACCTCGACCACGAGGCGCTGGTGCACCCCGCCCTCGCCGCGGGCCCCAGCGGCCGGGTGCTGGTGCTCGGCGGCGACGGCCTCGCGCTGCGCGAGGTGCTCCGCCACCGGGCCGTGCAGAGCGTGCTGGTGGTCGAACGCGACCCCGAGCTGCCCGCGCTGGGCCGCCGCGACGCCGCCTACGGTGCCCTCGTCGAGCACGCCTGGGACGACCCGCGGGTGCGCCTGGTGACCGCCGAGCCGATGGGCTGGCTGCTGCGCGCCGGCGGCGCACAGTTCGACGTGATCGTCTCCGACCTGGACGACCGGGCCGCGCACGGCAAGTACCGCTCCCGCGAGTTCTACGGCCTGGTCGCCCGGCGGCTCGCCCCGGGCGGGCGGCTGGCGGTGCGCGGCGGCGCCCCGGACGGCGCGCTGTGGAGCGCCGAGGCCGGCCTGGGCGCGGTCGGGCTGGACGCCGTGCCGTACCAGGGCGGCGCGCCGGCCGTCGAGCACTGCGGGCGGGCCGGGTCCGCCCCGGCGTACCTGCTGGCGGGCCGCACCGCCCCCGCGCTGGCGCTGGCCCCGGACGCGCCCGCCCCCCGTTCGCTCACCGTCGCCGCGCTGCGCGGCACGGCGTCCCGGCTGTCCGCCCGCCGGCCCTCGCCGACGCCCCCGCCGCACTCGCTGATCGGCCCGTGACGGGCCGCCGCCCGGCCCCGGCGGCGCCGGCGAACCGCCGTCCGCGGTACGCCCGTTCGCGGCACGCCCGGCCCGGCTTGCGGTGCGGGGCTCGGCACGGCGGCGGCCGGTCGGTAGGCTCGCCGGTATGGAGCATGAGGTTGTCGTCCCGGTGCCCGCCGAGGTGGTCCGGGAGGCGCTGGTGGACCGCGAACTGGTGGCCCGCTGCGTGCCGGGGCTGAGCGCGGTCGCGTCCACGTCCGCGCCCTCGGCGGCGGACAGCCGGCTCAGGATCCGGATCGCCGGCTCCACCATCACCTTCGCCGGCCGGCTGTCCGTGGACGGCTGGCAGGACGGCGCGCTGGAACTGCGGCTGGCCGGCGAGGAGATCCGCGGCGCCGCCCCGGTGACCGCCGTGCTGCGGATCACCCTGGAGGAGCGCCCGGGCGAGACCGCCGTGCGCTTCACGACGGCGCTGACCGCCTCCGGCCGGCTCGCCGGCTTCGAGGAGCCGGTCCTGGAGACGACCGGCCGCCGGCTGATCGACCGCGCGATGGCCGCCCTGGTGGCCGAGCTGTCCGGTCCCGCCGGGGACGCCGAGGAGGACCCGGCGGACGACGCGACCGTGGTGTTCCTGGACGAGCGCGCCCAGGGCGCCGACCTGGACGACGACCTGTCGGACCTGATCGCGTTCAGCGAGGACGAGCTGCCCGGGCCGGTGCCGGTGCCCCGCCCCGAGACGGCGTACGAGCAGGAGAGCGCCCCGGTGCGGCGCAGCATCGTCGGCCGCTCCGCCGAGGAGGTCGACCACGCCCCGCCGCACGGCCGGTACGCGCCCGCCCCGCCGGCGCACAGCGCCCGGGCCCGGGCCGCCAGCCGCTGGGGCGGTGCCGAGCCGGCCCTGCTGCCCGGCGGGGGCGGCGAGCGCAACGCCCTGCCGTGGGTGATCGGCGGCGGCGTGGCACTGCTCGGCGGAGCGGTGGTGCTGGTCCGGGCGCTGCGGCGGCGCTGAGCCGCCCGGTCGGCCCGTAAAATCGCTGACCATGAGCAACGACCGGGACGCCCTGCTGGCGCAGATCAAGGACAAGGCCGTCGTGCACGGCAAGGTCACCCTCTCCTCGGGCCGGGAGGCCGACTACTACGTCGACCTGCGCCGGATCACGCTGGACGCGGAGGCGGCCCCGCTGGTCGGCAAGGTGATGCTGGACGCGGCGGCGGACCTGGAGTTCGACGCGGTGGGCGGCCTGACCCTGGGCGCCGACCCGGTGGCCGCGGCGATGCTGCACGCGGCGGCGGCCCGCGGCCGCAAGCTGGACGCCTTCGTGGTCCGCAAGGCGGGCAAGGCGCACGGCCTGCAGCGCCGGATCGAGGGCCCGGACGTGAAGGGCCGCCGGGTGCTGGCGGTGGAGGACACCTCGACCACCGGCGGTTCGGTGCTGACCGCGGTGGAGGCGCTGCGCGAGGCGGGCGCCGAGGTGGTCGGCGTCGCGGTGATCGTGGAGCGCGGCGCCGCCCCGGCGATCGCGGAGACCGGCCTGCCGTACATCACCGCGTACACCCTGGACGACCTGGGCCTGTGAGCCCCGGAACCGACCCCGCCCGGGCGCCGGTTCCACGTGGAACAGCGAGAGGCCCCGACCGCCCGAAGGC
>NZ_JBHWDS010000101.1:0-8108 GCF_042734615.1 Kitasatospora sp. NPDC059646 | reverse complement strand
CCGCCGGCGGGCGCGGGCCCCGCACCCGTCAGCGCGCCAGCAGCTCCCGGATCGCCGCAGCCACCTCGTCCGGGGCCTCCTCCGCCATGAAGTGCCCGGCGCGGGTCAGTCGGTGATCGAGGTCCGGCGCCCACGCGCGCCACACCCCGGCCGCGTCGTAGCCCAACTGCGCGCCCCAGTCCTGCTGGACGACCGTGACCGGCATCGCCAGCTGGGTGCCGGCGTCCAGGTCCGCCTGGTCGTGCACCACGTCGATGCCCGCGGACGCCCGGTAGTCGGCGACGATCGACGGGACCGCCGCCGCACTCGCCCGCAGGTACTCCGCCCGCACCGCCGGCGGCATCGCGGCCGGATCGCCCGCCCAGGCGTCCAGGAACGACCCGAAGAACGCGTCCGCACTGTTCGCGATCATCGTCTCGGGCAGGCCCGGCGGCTGCGCCATCAGGTACAGGTGGTAGCCGACGGACGCCGACACGCCCCGCAGGACGTTCCACATGTCGAGGGTCGGCACGATGTCCAGGATCCCCAGGTGCGTCACGGTCTCGGGGTGGTCCAACCCGGCGCGGAAGGCGACCAGCGCACCCCGGTCATGACCCACCAGCGCGAACTGCTCGTGACCGAGCGCCCCCGCCAGCGCCACCACGTCCGCGGCCATCGTGCGCTTGGCATACACCTCCTCGTCGACCGCGGCCGGCTTGTCGCTCGCACCGTAGCCGCGCAGGTCCGGACAGATCACCGTGTGCTCCCCGGCCAGGCGCTCCGCGACCCGACGCCACATCAGACGGGTCTGCGGGAAACCGTGCAACAACACCACCGGAGTGCCCGAGCCGCCCACCGCGGCGGACAGCTCCACGCCCGGGGCCACCGGCACCCGGACGGATTCGAAATCGGAGAACGCGAGAGTCATGACAGAACCGTCCTTGCAGATCGGGGGAGGGAAACGCTGACCGGACCAGCCTCCCCGGCCCCGATCAGCAACCGATCAGTGCCGTTCGCCCGCACCCGCCCCCGGCCCGCAGGATGGACCCATGCGCACCGACACCACCGGCCACCAGCAACCCGCCCCCGACCCCGGCGTGCGCATCGACGTGCTCGGCCCGGTACGCGCCCGGTACGCCGACGGCACCCCGATCGACCTCGGCGGACCCCGGCACCGCGAAGTACTCGCCCGGCTGGTCGCCGCCGAAGGACGCACCGTCGCCACCGAGACCCTGGTCGACGACCTGTGGACCGACCCACCCGCCCGCGCCGTCGGCGCCCTGCGCACCTTCGTCGCCGCACTCCGCCGCGCCCTCGAACCCACCCGGCCACCGCGCACCCCGCCCCACCTGATCGTCACCGAGGGCCCGGGCTACGCCCTCCGGCTGCCCCGCCGCGACGTGGACGTCCACCACTTCCTCGACACCCTGGCCCGCGCCCGCCGCCACCCCGCCGCCGTCGACGACCTCGGCGCCGCCCTCGCCCACTGGCACGGACCGGCCTACGCCGACCTGCCCGACAGCGCCTGGACCCGGCGCGAACGCACCCGACTCGAGGAACTGCGCCTGGACGCCGTCGAGTTGCGCGCCCGCCTGCTCCTCGACGCCGGACGGGGCGACGGCCTCGCCGCCGAACTCGGCGCACACGTCGCCGAACACCCATGGCGCGAGCCGGCCTGGGCCCTGCTCGCCCGCGCCCAGTACCGGGCCGGCCGCCAGGCCGACGCCCTCGCCACCCTGCGCCGCGCCCGCCGCATGCTCGCCGACCAGCTCGGCCTCGACCCCGGCCCCGAACTCCGGCACCTGGAGCGCGACATCCTCACCGGCGCCGACCGCCCGGAGAACACCACCCCGGCCGCCCCCGACACCGCCGCCCCGACCGCCGTGCGGCTCGGCCCGTCCGGCCTGCGGCTCGGCCCGCGCACCACCGTCGACCTGGCCCGCACCCTCTCCCTCGCCGGCGGCGACGCCCTCGTCCAGGCCCGCCACGACCGGCTCGCCGCCATCCGCGCCGCCCAGCGCACCGGAGACCCCCGGCTGACCGCCCGCGTCATCGGCGCCTACGACGTCCCCGCCCTGTGGAGCCGGGCCGACGACCCCGCACAGTCCCGCGTCGTCGTCGCCGCCGCCGAGGACACCCTCGCCGCCCTCGGCACCGACCCGCCGCCGGGCCCGGCCGCCCGCCTGCTCGCCACCATCGCCGTCGAGAGCCGCACCGCCGACCTCACCGACACCGAGCACGCCCGCGCCCAGCAGGCCGCCCGGCAGGCCGAGACGCTCGCCCGCGAGCTCAACGACCCCGCGCTGCTCGCCTTCGCCCTCAACGGCGTCTACCTGCAGACCTTCACCCGCCCCGGACTCGCCGCCCGCCGCGACCGCACCGGCGCCGAGATCCTCGACCTCGCCACCCGCCACCACCTGCCGAACCACGCCGTCCTCGGCCGGCTCGTCCGCCTCCAGTCCGCCTCCGCCCGCGGCGACCTCGACGCCGCGCACGGCCACGCCCACGCCGCCGAACGGATCGCCGCCGACACCGAGGCACCCCTGGTCCACGTCCTCACCCAGTGGTTCGCCGCCCGCGCCACCGCCACCCGCAGCACCGAACCCGGCGGACCCAGCGCCGCCACCGCCGCCGCCCAGTACCGCACCGCCGACGACGCCCTGCGCACCGCCGGCATGCCCGGCCTGCACCGCGGACTGCTGCCGCTCGCCCTGCTCGGCCTGCGCCTGCTGCACGACCGCCCCGCCCCCACCGACCCGCACCTCGACTGGGGCCCCTACCGCCCCTGGACCGAACCCCTCGTCCTGCT
The DNA here is from genome assembly GCF_042734615.1 of Kitasatospora sp. NPDC059646. Classification (NCBI taxonomy): domain Bacteria; kingdom Bacillati; phylum Actinomycetota; class Actinomycetes; order Kitasatosporales; family Streptomycetaceae; genus Kitasatospora; species Kitasatospora sp. NPDC059646. Next base: position 5,320 of record NZ_JBHWDS010000101.1, on the reverse strand, counting down.
CGCCCAACAGCGCCCCGACGACGCCCGCGCCGCCCTCACCGCCGCCCCCGCCCCGCCCCGCGACCACCTCCAGGAAGCCCTCTGGGCCCTCACCGCCCACGCCGCCGCCCGCCTCCACCTGCCCGAACCCGCCGCCCGCGCCCACGCCGCCCTGCTGCCCGCCCGCACCGAACACGCCGGCGCCGCCAGCGGGCTGCTCACCCTCGGCCCCGTCGCCCGCTACCTCGACGAGGCGAAGACCTGCGCCGACAGCGGCTGACCCGGCACGGCGGCGGCCGGGCGCACCGGCTGACGCACCGCCAACTAGGGTGGCCGGACACCTCGACGACACCGCCGACCACCACCAGGGGGCCCGATGACCGACGCCGCGCCGCACCGCATCCCGGCAGCCATCACCACCGAGCGACTGATCCTGCGCCCGTTCACCGCCGAGGACATCGACGAGCGCCACGCCTACCAGTCCCTGCCCGAGGTCGCCCGCTACCTCTACCACCCGCCGCTCACCCGCGAGGCCTGCGCCATCTCGACAGCCACCCGAGGCGTCCACGCCGGCTGGAACGCCGACAACGACGGCCTGCTGTGGGCGGTCTGCCGCGCCGACCGGCCCGGAGTCCTCGGCGAGGTCGTCCTCACCCTCACCAACGCCCGCGCCCGCCAGGCCGAGATCGGCTGGGTCTTCCACCCCGACCACGCCGGCCACGGCTACGCCACCGAAGCGGCCCGCGCCCTCGTCGCCACGGCCTTCGACTCCCTGGGAGTCCACCGCGTCTTCGCCCGCCTCGACGCCCTCAACACCGCCTCCGCCCGCGTCTGCGAACGCCTCGGCATGCGCCACGAGGCCCACCTGGTCGAGAGCGACCTCGACGGAGACCGCTGGGGCAGCGAGTACGTCTACGCCGTCCTCGCCCGCGAGTGGCCCACCGCCTGACCGCTCCCCGGCCCGCCCTACCTATACGCGACGGATTCGCCCCGCCCCGCCGCTCCGTACCGTCGAAGGCGTCAACCCGCCCCCCCGAGACCACGGGAGCTGCACGATGACCGCCTACGCCCTGGCCCAGGTCCACTCCGTCGAGCCCGGACCCGACATCACCGCGTACCTGCGCCGCATCGACGCCACGCTCGACCCCTTTGGCGGCCGGTTCCTCGTCCACCGCGCCGAGTTCGAGGTCCTGGAGGGGAGTTGGGGCCCGAGCGGGGTGATCCTGATCGAATTCCCGACCTACCGGCAGGCGCGCGCCTGGTACGACTCGCCCGCCTACCGCGAGATCCTCGACCTGCGCACCCGGCACATGGTCGCCGACGTGGTCCTCGTCCAGGGCGTGCCCGCCGACTACCGGGCCGAGCACCGCTTCCGCGGGCACTGACGGTGCTTTTGACGGCGTGTCGGCTTGACCGCTCCCGCCGGACCTGATTGACCGTCAGTGCCGTGTCGGTGGCGCTTTCCTGACGCTCTGAGGCATTCAGGGTATTTGGTTGGGCTACTGATAGTACTAACTGATTGGCGTCGATTCCGGCAGTCCATATGTCGTGGGTATGACGAGACATTTGCGCGGTCCGTGGCGACTGGGTTCGCGCGCGGCCCGCTTGATCGGTGCCGCAGCGGCGGTGGGAGTGGTGAGTGCGGGACTGCCCGCTTCGGCGGCGGCCCAAGGCGTGGTGCCGACCACGCACCGTGCAGCGGTGGCACCCGAGCGCGTCCGAGCGCTCGGCACACCGCTCCTGGAGGAGGACTTCACCGGCGCGACCGCGGACCCCCGGTTCGTGGCCACCGGTGCGGCCTGCCTGACCGGAGCGCCGTCCTCGGCGCTGGGACCCGACGGCCGCCCCCTGGGCGGCTGCCCGACTCCCGAAGTGGGCCCGGTCCCGCCCCTGGACGGCGCCCCGTTCGGCTACCTGCGGATCACCGACGCGGGCAACGACCAGGACGCCGCCGTGCTGTTCGACCAGGCGCTGCCCGCGAGCAACGGCCTGGACGTGACCTTCGACCAGTGGCAGTACGGGAGCACCACCCCCGCGACCCCGGCGGACGGCATCTCGTTCTTCCTGGTGAACGGCGACGTGACGCTCAAGCACCCCGGCGCGTTCGGCGGCAGCCTCGGCTACGCGCAGAAACTGCCGGACGACAACCCGAACCTCGGCTTCCTGCCGGGCGTGGACAGCGGCTACCTGGGCGTCGGCCTGGACGTCCTGGGCAACTACTTCGGCGACTGGGAGCACCGCGGCAACGGCTGCGCCCAGCGGTCGCCGGCCGGGACGGCGTTCCGCATCCCCGCCCCCGGCGCGAACATGGTGACGGTCCGCGGTCCGGGCAACGGCACGGAGGGCTACTGCTTCCTGACCGCCACCACCAGCAACTTCACGACCACCGGCCCATGGCCGTCCACCCTCCCCGGCACCTTGCAGGGCCCGCTGACCTCGCTCCCGCCCGGGGTGACGGCGGCCCAGGCCCAGGCGCTCCTGGAGCCGTCGCGCCGCCGGGTCAACGTCCACCTGAGCCCGGCGCCGAACCCGGTGCTGACGGTGTCGGTGGACTTCAACAACGGCGCGGGCATGCAGCAGGTGCTGTCGACGCCGGCACCGTCCCCGGTCCCGCCCACCTACAAGTTCGGCTTCGCCGGCTCGACGGGCCTGTTCACGGACGTGCACCTGATCCGGAACGTGGCGATCTCCACCGAGCAGCCGCTGCCCGAGCTGAACCTGGTGAAGCAGGTCCACCAGCCGCTGCCGGGCGTGCTGACCGTGGGAACGCAGATCCAGTACGACTTCGTGGTCACCAACTCCGGGACGATCCCGATCAACAACCTGGCGGTCAGCGACCCGAAGGTGGGACCGGTGACCTGCCCGGTGAGCGTCCTGGCCCCCGGTGAGACCGCGACCTGCACCTCGACCTACCTGATCACCGCTCAGGACGCCGCCGCGGGCCACGTGTTCAACACGGCCGTGGCGAGCGGAACGGCGGACGGCAACCCCGTCACCTCACCGCCCTCCTCCGAGGACGTGCCGGTGGTCTCGCCGCCCGGCCTCGACGTGATCAAGCACGTCGACGCGCCCGGACCGTTCCACGTCGGCGACACGGTTCCCTACACCTACGAGGTGACGAACACCGGCGGCACCCAGATCACCAACCTCGTGATCACGGACGACCGGGTCACCGGCATCACCTGCGACACCACCGTCCTCGCCCCGCGCGGCAGCCCCGGCGACAGCACGAAGTGCCAGGGCAGCTACGTGATCACAGCGGCGGACGCGGACGCCGGAGAGGTCACCAACCACGCCACCGCCTCGGGCACCTCCAACGGCCAGCCCGTGACCTCGCCCGAGACCCAGGCAACCGTCCCGGTGATCGGCCCGTCCTCGGTGGCCCTGGAGAAGCAGGCCGACACGACCGGCCCCGTCCAGGTCGGCGACACCGTCAACTACACCTACACCGTGACGAACACGGGCACCACCGTGCTCGACAACGTCGTCGTCGTCGACGACCACGTGTCCTCGGTGACCTGTGACACGACGACCCTCAACCCGGGCCAGAGCACGCTGTGCCACGGTTCGTACCTGGTGACCGACGCGGACCTGGCCCTGGGCCACCTGACCAACCGCGCCGAGGCCGCCGGCTCCAACCCCGAGGGCGAGACGGTCGTCAGCCCCCCGGCCGAGGTGACCCTGCCCGTCATCGGTGTGGCACACCTGGCCCTCGCCAAGCAGCCGGACACGGCTGGTCCGGTGCACGTCGGTGAGACCGTCAACTACACGTACACGGTGACGAACACGGGGACGGCGGTGGTCAGCAACATCACCGTCACGGACGATCACGTGGCGTCGGTGACGTGTGACGTGACGACGTTGAATCCGGGGCAGAGCACGTTGTGTCATGGTTCGTACGTGGTGACGGCGGCTGATGTGGCGGCGGGTCATGTGACGAACACGGCGCACGCGAGCGGGACGGATCCGCAGGGTGGGTCGGTGCAGAGTCCGCCGGTGGAGGCGACGGTGCCGACCGCGGGTGCGGGGCAGCTTGCGTTGGAGAAGCGTGCCGACTCCGCCGGGCCGTTCCGGGTCGGTGAGACGGTGGCCTACACGTACACGGTGACGAACACGGGGACGGCGGTGGTCAGCAACCTCACCGTCACGGACGACCACGTGTCCTCGGTGACGTGCGGGGCGGCCTCGCTGAATCCGGGTCAGAGCACGACCTGTCACGGCAGTTACACCGTGACGGCGGCTGACGTGGCGGCCGGTCACGTCACGAACACGGCGCACGCCAACGGCACCGACCCGCAGGGTGAGCCCGTGCAGAGCCCGCCGGCCGAGGCGACGGTGCCGACCGCGGGTGCCGGGCAGCTCCGCTTGGAGAAGCGTGCCGACAGTGCGGGCCCGTTCGGTGTCGGTGACGTCGTCGGATACACGTACACGGTCACCAACACCGGGACCACGGTCGTGAACAACATCAGCGTCACGGACGACCGCGTCTCCTCGGTGACGTGCGGGGCGGCCTCGCTGAATCCGGGTCAGAGCACGACCTGTCACGGCAGCTACACCGTGACCGAGGCCGATGTGACGGCCGGGCACGTCACCAACACCGCTCACGCGAGCGGCACCGACCCGCAGGGCGGGCCCGTGCAGAGCCCGCCCGCGGAGGTGACGGTACCGGTGGTGGGCGCGGCGTCGCTGGTGGTGGAGAAGACGGCGGACACCGGTGGTCCGGTGCACGTGGGGGAGACGGTGACGTACACCTACACCGTGACGAACACGGGCTCGGTGGTGCTGTCGGACCTGGCGGTCACGGACGACCGGGTGCAGCAGGTGACGTGCGAGGTCTCGGTCCTGGAGCCGGGGCAGAGCACGACCTGCCGTGGGACGTACGTGGTGACCGAGGAGGACGCGAAGGCCGGGCACGTGACGAACCGGGCGACCGCGTCCGCGCGTGACCCGCAGGGCCGGCCGGTGGAGAGCCGGCCGGTGGAGCTGTGCATCACGGTCTCGGTGTGTCCTCCGCACGGCAAGGACAAGGATCACGGGAAGGGACACGGTAAGGGAGGTGACGGCTGCTCGGAGCGTCCGGGCGGTCCGGTCGGGCCTCCGCCGCCGCCGCACGGCGGCGGCCAGGACGGCCTGCCGAACACCGGCTCGCCGGTGGCGCTGGCCGGCATGGCCGGCGGCGGCCTGCTGACCGCCGGCAGCGCGCTGTTGCTGGTGCGGGCGCGACGCCGCACGGCCGCGGGCCGGCTCGTGGGGTAGCACCCCGCGCCGGCCGTCGTCGGGTGGTCCGCCCCTCCCCGGCATACCCGGTGACCGGGACGGCGGCGTGCGCGGTACGTGCGAC
>NZ_JBHWDS010000100.1:0-8651 GCF_042734615.1 Kitasatospora sp. NPDC059646 | reverse complement strand
CTGTGGGCAAATACTGATCAAGGTTTCTTCACCTCAGAATACAACGCGGCCGACAAATGGGACCCATGGAAAGAATTCCCTCTCCCTCATTGATTGTTTCAGAATGAGGTTCGGTGCTTTCCCAACGGCGCAACCGGACGGCCTCAACGCCGTGAGCCTCACGGGCTCCATGAGCACTGCTTTCTACTTCAACGACGACTACCATGGCTCGCTATGATGGCATTCCGTCAGCCCCAGGCCGACGGGTACTGGCAGGACCGCTGGAACGCGCTGTCGACGAGCCCGGGCAACAACCCAACAGGTCACACCCGGAGACCGGAGAGCTCCAGCTCGGGGCGTGCTTGAAACAAGCAAGCACCGATGGCTTGCAGCCTCTCTAGGTCCTGCGGGGCGGGTCAGCCGGTGACGGTCTCGGCGTGCCGGGTGAGCGCGTCCAGGAGCGCGGTCTGGTGGTCGGTCAGCTTGCCGTCGGTGCGGCCTTTTCCTGCTTGCGCAGCCAGGTACCAGGCCGGAAGGCCGGGTCGTCGCCGAGGCCGGTGCGGTTCGCCGGGCCGTCGAGGGTGCCGCCGGCGGCGAGGTAGGGCAGGCGGCGGTACGAGCGGTTCCAGTCCGGCTCCAGGTGCCGCAGCTCGTCCAGGCCGTCGAGCTTGGTGACCTGGTCGGCGGCGTAGGTGCACTGCCGCCGAGGACGAACTGCCGCCGAGGACGAGAGGTTTCCCCAACCGGGCCGGCGGGCGGTGATCAGAGCATCGTTTCTTCACCGGTAGTCAACCGCTTCTGCTGGCGCAGCGCGGCCGCGGTCCTGGCGGCCAGCTTCGGATCGGCGAGGACGCGGGCGATGAGGGCTTCGTCGGTCAGGCCGGCCTGCTGGGCGGGCACCGGAGCGCAGATCTGTGCCAGCTCGGACAGCACGGTGTCGACGTTGCCGTCCGTGAGCTCGTCGTGGTCCGTGCTGCTTGACGCCGTGGTCAGGGCGTCGAAGGCGGCTCGCAGGTGCGCGACTACCTGGGCCATGGCCTGCCGACCTCGCCAGCGCCCTCAACAACCTCGCAGTCCGGTTGGGTGAGGTGGGCCGGCGGAGGAGGGTCTGGCCGCCGTCGAGGAAGCCGCCGCCATCCGTCGGACCTTGGCCGAGGCCAGCCCCGATGCTTACCTGCCCGACCTCGCCGGTACCCTCAACAACCTCGCAGTCAGGTTGGGTGCGGTGGGGCGGGCAGAGGGCCTGGCGGCCATCGGGGAAGCCGTCGCCATCCGCCGCACCCTCGCCGAGACGAACCCCGATGCCTACCTGCCCGACCTGGCCAGCGCCCTCAACAACCTCTCCAACTTCATGGGTGCGGTGGGGCAGCGGGAGGAGGGCTTGGCGGCCGTCGGGGAAGCCGTCGCCATCCGCCGCACCCTCGCCGAGGCCAACCCCGATGCCTACCTGCCCAGCCTCGCCAGCGCCCTCAACAACCTCGCAGTCCGGTTAGGCGAGACGGGGCGGCGGGAGGAGGGCCTGACCGCCATCCAGGAAGCCGTCGGCCACTACCGCACCCTCGCCGAGGCCAACCCGGACGCCTACGTTTCCGCATGCCATCCACCGACCGGATTCACCCGAACGAGTCACCGCCCGCCGCGCCCACCGCCACGGCAGCAACCGCCCGCCGTATCGCAGAAGCCACGCGCGGCCGCAGGGGCCACGGGCGGGCAGGCGACCGCCGGGCGGCGCGAATCCCGCCGGGCCACTCCCCCTGCCACCGGTCGGCGGCGGTTGCGGCCGCGCGGGTCGCACGGGAGGGGAAAGGGACCGGGCGAAGTGGCTGACGGGGCGTCAGAACGTTGGGACGATGGTCGGCATGGACGTCACAACGGGTACGGGGGCGCGGCTTGTGAGGATCACGGTGGTCGACGACCGCGACGGCGTGCTGCAGTCGCTGTTCGACTGGCTGCGGATGGAGGACGGGCTGCGGGGGCGGCTGCGGCTGGAGGCCTCGCGCGACGCCGGGGCCGGGGAGATGGGCGCTCTGCTCGACGTGCTCACCGTCGCACTGGGGTCGGGCGGAGCGGGGGCGGTTCTCGCCAGTTCGCTGTCCGCCTGGTTCAGCCAGCGCCGCGCGGAGGTGAAGATCGTTCTCACCGGCCGCGACGGCCGCAGCGTCGAGGTGGACGCGCGGGTGGCGAGGGACGAACTGCCCGGCCTGTTGCGGGAGATCGGTCGGCTGGTGGACGGGCCGGAGCGCGAGGGGTGAGCCGTTTCCCGGACCCGGTGCGGTCGCGTGCCGTGCTGATCGGAGTGGGCTCCTTTCCGGAGGAGCCGGGTCTTTCCGATCTGCCGGCGGTGCGGGAGAACGTGGCGGGTCTGCGGCGGCGCCTGACGGATGCCCGGACGGGGGTGTTGGACGCGGGCAGCTGCGAGGTCGTCGATCCATCGGCGTCGGTCGCGGACATCGGCCGCGCGGTGGGCCGGGCCGCCGCCGAGGCCACGGACCTGCTGCTGGTCTACTACGCCGGGCACGGCCTGGTGGACGACCGGGGCCGGCTCCACCTCGCCACGAGCACCACCCGGACCGGCGCGCCGAAGTACAGCGCGCTGGCCGTCGACCTGCTGCGCGAGGACCTCGGGGCCAGCGGCGCGGCGGCACGCGTGCTGATCCTGGACTGCTGCTTCTCCGGGCGCGCCATCGACGTGATGGCGGGTGAGGAGGGCGTCGTGGACGGGCAGTTGTCCATCGCCGGCACCTACACGATGACATCGAGCAGCGCGACCACGCCGTCCTACGCGCCGACCGGCGAGCAGTACACCGCTTTCACCCGGGCCCTGCTGGCCGCCCTCGACAACGCGGAGCCGCTCACCCTCGACGGGATCTACCACGCCGTCGCCGCCGACCTCACCTCCCGCGGCCTGCCACGACCCCGACAACGCGCGACCGACACCGCCGCCTCCCTCTCCCTGACCCGCGGCCCCCTCCCACCCACCGACGCCCCCGACACCGAAGAATCGGACCGAGCAAGGTTCCACCGTCACCCAGAGCTCCAGGCGCGGCAGGCGAGGAACGCGATACGGGGATGCTTGTCGGTGATTGCCGGCCTGTGCCTGCCACTGGGCGGCGTGGTGGCCTGGGGGGCCCACGACGTGACGGCGTTGTGGGGGATCCCGGCCATGGGCGGGGCTCTGATGCTGATGGTCCTGGCGATCAAGGCAGTCGCGGCACCGTCCGAGCTGAAGGAAGCGGAACTGATCATCGACCGCTCGGCCATCACCCTGCACAACCACTACCGCAACCGCACCGACACCTTGCGGTTGGCGTGGGAGGACATCACGGCCGTGGGCGTGGTGCCGCCCTCCAACCTTCGGGGCCGATCAGACCTGTTCGGGCCCCACCATCTCCTGACGGTGCAACCAAAACCGGAGACCCCTCAGCTGTCGGCGTTCGACATGCTCTTTTCCGCAAAGCTCAGCAAACTCGGCTACGTTCCTCTCGCCAGAGTCGGAGGTTTCGCGACCGACAAGGACTCCGTCCTCGAGGCCCTGGACAGGTTCGCCGGTGTCCCCGTCCTGCACACCACCCAGGAACTCATGAACCACGACCCCCGCATCCGGGAAGACATGCTCTGAAATCCCAGCTCGACGCGTGCCTCCACGCGCAGCGAAGTGGGCGCAGCGGGCGGGCGGCCGCACCCAGCGGTCGGGCCTGCGCCGTCCGGGGGTGCTGAGGAAGCCGGGGCCGAGCTGGCCACGGGCGGGTTCGGCGCAGCACCGACGCGCCGCCCATTCGCGAACTCGACCGCCTCCGCGCCTACCTGCGGATGGTCCGCGCCGGCACGCGCCAGCAGTGGGAGCACGCCCCGGCCCACGAAGCCTCGGCGTCCCGGTAGTCGGCGTCCCTGGCCGCCCCGGCGCCCCCGATACCGCGGCAGTCGCCGATCAGCAGAGCGGCGACGCACCGGCGTGCCGTCTGCGGCAGCCGAGGGCTGCCCGGGCGGCCTTCGCTGCTGTCCCCGGAATCGTTCAGCCGACGCGCTGGACCTCGCGCAGCCACATCCCGGTGGCAGCCGACGCCGCCAGGACGACGGTGAGAGCGGCCGTCGCTGCAGCTTGGCTCGTGAGCCACCAGACGACCGGCGCAGCGACGGCACCGGTGGTGAGGGCGACGAGGATGCAGCGCAGCCGCCATCCGTGGGGAAGAGGTGGTGGGGTGCCGGGCAGGGGCGGTGGTTCGGGGCTGTCGTTCCAGTGGCGGGGTCGCCGGGGTCGCAGGGGCCCGGCAGGGATGAGCCGGGTGCCGTCGGGGAGGGCGATGACGAGGCGGCCGTCGGCTGTCCGTTGGTGGACGAGCACTGCGGTCGCGTCTTGTGGGTCGCCGGCTCGCAGGGATGCTGCGGCCGGTCCGGCCATGACGGGTTGCCATCCTTCGCGGGGACGGCCGTCGGCGGTGTGCCATTGCACGTGGACGACTGGCCTGGCGGTGGCGTGTCCGAGGGGTGCCTGGCCGCCGCGGGCGCGGCCCGGGGTGGCCGGGGCGCGGCGGATGCGGAGGTGGAGGAGGGCTCTGAGTCCCCAGAAGGTGGTGGTTCCGGCGGCGGCGAGTACGGCGAGGACGAGCGGGACGAGGTATTCGTCTCGCCGGTCGGTGAGGTCGTCGGCCTGTGCGGGGACGGCCCGGGGGTGGGCGGCGGCGGGGTCGTAGCGCAGTGGGTAGCTGTCGCCGGGGCGGTAGCGGTCGGGGTCGGACAGTGGGAGGCGCTCGGTGTGGGAGACATCGTTTGCGTCCGTCCAGGTCACGACGGCGAGGGCTCCGCGGCCCCGTTCGATTTCCTCCACACGGCCGTCGACGGCGGCTGTGGCCCGGTCAAGGGCAGCGCCGGAGTGCGCCCACCCGAGGGCGGACAGGCCGGCCACCGCGGCGCAGATCGCCAGGACAGCCGAAGGGACGCCCAGTGCCGCTCTGGCTTCCGTCCGCTGCATGAGCTGTCCTTCCTCGGGTGCTGCGGTGCACGAAGCAGTATCCGCGACCCGATCGTGCCCGCCATCACCGGGTCACGACAGCCCCAGACCCTCTGCCGCGTGCCCCTGCTCACAGCGGCCCGACCGCACGTCGATCGACCCGCCGAAGAGGGGGAGATCCTCCACCCCATCGGCAGGTCCTTCAGAGCAGAGCCGTTACCTGGCCGCGACATACCCTGCGGGGTATGCAACAGGTGTCACGGGTTGGTTGCGAATGGAGCTGTCAAGGGCCGGACTGGCGCAGTGGGAACCATTGGACAGGGCAAGATGTCCATCCATTGGATCTTGGAAGTGAAGGTCGAGCCGCGGGGGCGTCGACTGATTCACAGCCGAGGCCCGTCGTGTTCACCGCTACCCGCTTGGGAGACTTCAGCATGCGCTTCAGCCGCGCGATCGTGGCCGCCGCCCTGGCCGCCTCCGCCCTCGCCATCACCGCCTGCGGCCCGGACGGCTCCGGCACCGGTGCCGCCGCCCCGGCCTCCTCCCCCTCTGCCGCGGGCAGCGCGGGAGGAGACCCCGCCGCGTCCGCCACCGCCGGCCCCGCCTCCCCCAAGCCCGCCGCGAGCACGGGAAAGCCGGCGGGCGGAACCACTGCCAAGACGACCGGTGCGGCCGACGACTGCTCCCGCAAGGGCGGTGTGGTGGACGGCGGTACCGTCGTTGAGGCCGTTGAGGCCGTTGAGGCCTCCAGCGCGAAGTTCGCCCTGAAGGCCCGCCCGACCCGGTTCGTCTGCGGTCCCAACGTCCCCGGGGAGCCCTACTTCGAGGCCACCGGCAACACCGAGACCTACGAGTTCGCCCCGGACGCCACCGCATACGTCCTCAACCAGACCAAGCCCGAGCAGGCCTCCGTCGACTTCCTCGTCAAGATCGTCCAGGGCTGCAAGGGCAGCGCCCACACCGCGCCCGCCCCGTACCTCTGCTACGCGAACCAGTTCATCGTGAAGTTCGACCAGCAGGGCCGGATCACCTCCGCGACCCAGATGTACCGCGCCTGACCTCGCCACCCGCACCCTGCCGACAACAGACGACCACAGGCCGTCGTCGCAGGCCGGCGTCCGCACCGGACACCTCCGGTGCGGACACCGGACCAGGCCCGGTGCCGCTCTCCCCGGCCATCTCAGCCCTGCCCCAGGGCAAAAACCCGCCTTCGGAGCTCGAGGAGACACAGGGACGCGCTGGCCGGCGAACTCGGCAGCCGCCGCGGATGGCCGGCATCCGGTCCCGGTGCGTGCGAGCGCGGCGCTGCCCTACCGGACCCGGTGGCTGGTACGACGGCGGCGCAGAGGACAAGGGTTCCGGCTCCCAGGGCGAGGGCGGCAGCGCCGGTGGCGGCGACGGCGCTCGAGTCGCTGCCGCCGCCGGTGCCGGCCAGGCTGGTCCGGGTCTCCTTCTTGGCATCGTCGACCGTGGTGGCGGAGGCTTCTTGGTGGGCAGCCCGGACGGCGCGGCCGCGGGCGGCTTGGCCGGGGCGGCGCCGGAGGGCTTGGCGAAGGACGACGCGCCGGCACCGAGGGCTTGGCGGCGGACGACGCCGCCGAGGCTGAGGCGGGCGGCTGGGCGGAGGGGGAGGTGGAAGCGCCGCCGGGTGGGTGATGGTGAACGCCTTCTTCGCGCCCTCGAGGAAGCCGACTGCTCGGAGTGGACAGCGGTGAGCAACACGGCGTAGGGCCGGGCCGTGGCCGCGCCGGCGACGGCGTCGGCGGCCACGTTCAGCCGGACCTGGATGTTGACGCTCTTGCCTGCGGGGACGAAGACCACGGAGTTCTCTCGTCGGGTTCGGCTTCGTCGCTGCTTCCCAGGATGAGCGCGACGCCCGGCGTCGCTGATCATCAACGCGACGCCGGCACTGCGGGAGGACGGACCGCCGGAACGCCCGCACCCCGGCCCCTTCGGCGCGGGCACCACACCCCCACGCCGCTGTCCTCGGCCGTTCGGCCCTCGCAGCCCTGCGCCAGGGCGAGGATCCGCCTTCGATGGACCTCACATCCGCGCCACCGCGCGGGACGACCCGAGGAAGGAACTCGTCATGCACCGTGTCATGTTGAGCACCGCGTGCTGCGCCGCCGCCGCACTCGCGCTCCTGACCGCCCCCGCGCCCGCGTCCGCCGTCGTCTACGGCTGCGGGGGCCGCTACACCGACTACGTCGGAGCACTCGCCGTGGACGCGCCGTTCGTCGGCTCGGCCGTGCTGGACGGGGTCTCCAGGGCCATGACCGTCGCCCCGGTCAAGGCGGACGACAACATGCTCAGCGTGGAGATCGTGACGGCCGGACAGAGCCGGCAGACCACCGCCGACTTCGAGGTGCGGACCGACACCACAGGGCGGGGACAGATCTTCTTCAGCTCCTACTCCGGGGAAGGCGTCAGCACCAACCTGATCTGCACGGCCGGAACCCGGGTCACCTCCATCACCGGCATGGTCGCCACCCAGGACGGCCCCGCAGAATTCACCGTCACCCGCCCCTGACCGGCCCCCAGGCCCGACACCGTCCCAGATCGGAGTCCCCCGTGCCGTTGAAAAGCACCGTCCTGGTCGCGGCCCTCACCGGTCCCGTCCTCGCCACCGTGACCGCCTTCGCGCCCCACCAGGATGTCCCCACCCCGTCCCACCGCGCCGCCGCCACGAGCGGCAACGCCCGCTACGACGCGCTCTCGACCGAACCCGGCGACCGGGACGCCGGGCCCCACGTCAAGTGCCTCCTCGACCAGGGCCCCTGCGGCCCCGACGCCACCGAACTGAAACAAGGCCTTCCCGAGGCGCTGGAAGGGCCGTGCCGCGACTGCTCCGCAGAACAGGCCAAGGGCACGGCGGTCGTCGCCCATCTGACGCACAACCGTCCCGGCACCTGGGCGGACCTCCAGGGAAAGTACGCACCCGACCGCTCGTTCGAGGACAAGGCCGCCGCCGAGAACGGCTTCGCCGAAGACGGCTGACGTCCCTCCGGGAACAGCCCGTACCGGCGCCCGCCCACGGGTCCGCAGCAACACGGCCGCGTGTCTGCACTCCGACGACGGAAAAGTCGTCGGGGACACCATGCGCCAAGCGCAGGCTCATCCGCACGTGGCGGCGCGCCATTTTTCGGTACAGGGCATCGAGCACAGCGAGGTCGAGGCCGGCGATCGGCGACAAGGCGAGCCGGCCGGCGGAGCCCACCAGGACGTCCACGCCGCCGAACTCCCGCTCCGCGCGGTCGAGGGCTGTCGGCCGAGCTGGCGCGCGATGCTGCTCGGCCTGGATCCGACAGCCGACAGGTACGACCATGCTGTCGATCCACCACCGACCCGGTCCCCGACCTCGGCCGCCAGCCCAGCCGGCTGCGGCCCGACTGCTCAACACGAGAACCGAGCCAGCCACACCCCTGGCGTCGCGTGGTTCGAAAGAGTGCTTGATTCACGCGCCGACCGTGTGCCGCAGCCGGGCCGGTGCGGCGCGATGGCTTGCTGGAACCATGATGAGAGCAACCGCCGCCCTGGCCGCGGCGCTGACCGCCGCCGCAGGCCTGACCCTTCCCGCGGTGGCCCGCACCGACACCGCACCCGCCGGCCGCGCCCCGCTCGCCCGGGCAGTGCCGGCCCCCACGGCAGACACCTCCGTCGTCACCGTACGGGTCGGCGGCGACCGCACCGGCCCCCGCACCGTCGGTCCGCTCGCCGGCGTGGA
>NZ_JBHWDS010000099.1:0-8972 GCF_042734615.1 Kitasatospora sp. NPDC059646 | reverse complement strand
CGCTCGCCGCGCCGCGGCGAGCGGGCTCTCGGCGTGTACGGAGCTCTTTGCGGGGCCTTGGCCGAGGCGCGCCGTGCGGCCTTGCTATCGTTCGACCCGTTGGCAGAAGATTGCCACCGAAGTTCGCTCCGACGCGTGGCGGAAGTGCGCCACCGCGTCAGGGGACGGGGCGGCGGGGGAAGGAAGCACATGCTCGACGCATTCACCGTGCTGGGCCTCGGCCGGCCCGACGGCCAGGTGTACGCCGCGCTGGTCGTCACGCCGCAGTCGACCGCCCAGGAACTGGCCGAACAGTGCGGCCTGACGCTGGACCAGTGCCGGCAGGCCCTGGACCGGCTCGCCGAACAGGGCATGGCCACCCGCGCCCCGGTCGACCGGGAGCGCTACCTGGCGGTCGCCCCGGACGTCGCCATCGGCACCCTGATCGGCCACCGCGAGGCCGAACTGCGCTCGGCCCGCGCCGAGATGCACCGCCTGATGGACGCGTTCCGGGAGGCGTCCAGGTACACCGACCCGGCGCACTCGGTGGAGGTGCTCACCGGCGGCGAGGCGATCGCCCAGCGCCTGGAGCACCTGGTGGAATCCGCCCAGTACCAGATCCGCGGCTTCGACTGCCCGCCGTACGTCCAGGACCCGACCGTGGAGCAGCCCCGGCAGCGGGCCAAGCTCAAGGCCGGGGTGCGGATCCGGACGGTCTTCGACAAGGAGGCGATCGCCTGGCCCGGGCGGCTGGAGCAGGAGATCCTCACCGGCGTCGAGGACGGCGAGGAGGCCCGGGTCCGGCCGGTGCTGCCGATGAAGATGATGATGGCCGACGACAAGATGGCGATCATCCCGATCAGCGTCGGCGACAGCGTGCTGGACGCCGCGTACGTCATCCACCCGTCCGCGCTGCTGCAGGCCCTGGACGCGCTGTTCGAGGCCGAGTGGGAGCGGGCCGTGCCGCTGCAGACGGTGATCGGCGGCGGCGACGGGCCCGGCCCGGACTCCGACCACCTGAAGCTGCTCGGGCTGCTCGCCGCCGGCCTCACCGACGAGTCGATCGCCCGCTCGCTGGGCTGGAGCGCCCGCACCACCCAGCGCCGCCTGCAGGGCCTGATGCGCGAACTCGGGGCCACCACCCGGTTCCAGGCCGGGATGGCGGCCCGCGAGCGCGGCTGGCTGTAGGGCCCGTCCGGGGCGCGCCGGGCGGACGGGCCCGGGGCTCAGCTCCAGGGGCGCAGCGCGGCCCACGTCCCGTCCGGGCCGCGCTCCAGCTTCTCCAGGCCGACCACGGCCGTCCGGTTCAGCCGCCCGTAGATGTGCGGGAACAGCACCCCCGGGGTGCTGCCGGGAGGCGGCCCGCCGGTGGCCGCCTCCCACTTCACCATCGGTTCGACGAGCCTCTCCTCGATCAGCAGCGCCATCAGCGGATCCGGGGTGTCCCGGAAGAACAGGTTGGCGACCGCCAGCACCGTGGTCTCGTCCGGCGAGCAGTGCAGGAAGCCCTCGGTGAGCAGCGAGGCGGCGGTGTACGGCCGGCCCGGGTCGCGCAGCCAGTCGTCCAGCGGGGCGAGATGGTAGATCATGTCTCTTTTGTACCGGAGTTGACGGGCCGTCGGGAGGGGCCGCTCACAGGCCGGCCACCTTCGCGGCCGCCGACACCTCGTACACCAGCGTGACGGTGCGCCGCCCGCCCGGCGGCAGCGGCACCTCCCAGCGGGCGATGCCGTCGCCGTCCAGCTCGTCCGGCGGCGGCGAGCAGCGCTCCTTGCGCAGCCGCACCTCCACCGCCGACACCTCCGACACCGGGATCCGCTCGCGGACCGTCACCACCTGCTCGGCGTCCTCGCCCGGCGCGGAGAACCGCGACAGGTGCAGGCGCACCGTCCGGGTCAGCAGGGTGCGCTGCCCGCCCAGGCCCGCGCCCTCGCGGCGCTCCTCGGCCTCCCGCACCACCCGCAGGCCGTCCGCCCCGCCGAACGCCAGCCGCACCGGCGCTCCCGGCGCGGTGAACTCCAGCGCGCCGCGCCCCGTGTAGCCGGACCCGCGCACCAGGTCGACCGGGCCGGCCAGCAGCGCGTGCCCGGACGCGTTGCGGAACGACACCACCTCCGTCACCAGCTCCGACAGCTCCGGCGCCGCCGCGAACTCGCTGCGCGCCCCGGTCTCGAACGCGCTCACCGGCACCCGGTGCGCCCGCCCGTCCGACGGCACCGAGACCGGCTCCGCGGCCCGCAGCACCCGCACCTCGCCGCCGTCGTCCACGCCCGGCAGGCCCGGCTCCAGCGGCCCCGCGTCGGAGATCGCCTGCTCGCGCAGCTCCACCTCGACGGTCCGCTTCTCCTGCGCCGAACGCTCCCGCAGCACCAGCCGGTCCTCGACCAGCGCCGGCGGCTCGCCCGCCGACGCGGACCGCGCCGTCGACAGCGTCAGCCGCACCCCCGACCAGTCCTCGCCGGTGCGCTGCCACACCACCGCCTCGGTCTCCAGCCGCAGCGTGCCGCCCACCAGCTCCGCCCGGTACGCCGGACGCCACAGCGCACACGCCGTCAGATGCCCCACCCGGGCCAGGAACCGGCCCGGCGCGGCGCACTCCACCGACAGCTCCACGAACGCCAGCAGCTCGGCCGGCTCCTGCTCGGCCCGGGCCAGCGCCAGCTCGGCGTGCCCCTGGGCCACCGTCAGCTCCACCGCCCGCACCCGCGAGGCCCGCAACTGCTCGCCGTACGACTCCCGTTCGGCGTCCACCCGGTCCAGCTCGCGCGACCAGCGGGCCTGTTCCAGCTCGCCGACGCCCGCACCCTCGCCGATCTCCCGCAGCAGGTCCGCGGCCAGCTGCCCGAGCAGCGCCAGCCGGGCCTCCAGCCGCTCCTGGCGGCGCGACTCCGCGAGGTACTCCCGCTCCAGGTCGTGCACCCGGCGGCGCAGCTCCGAATCGTCCGGACCCGGCGCCAGCGGTGCGGGCGGCTGCCAGGACCGCACCAGGCGGACGTCCAGCACCCGGGCGCCGTCCGTCTCCGCGCCGTCCGGGCCGAGCAGCCGCGCGTGCAGCGAACGGTCCACCGCCAGCGCCGTCACCGGCCCCAGCCGCAGCCGGTGCACGCCCGGCGGCAGCTCGACCTCCGCCGTCCGCTCCAGCTGCGCCCGGTCCTCCAGACAGGTGACCGCGGTGACCGGCAGCGGCAAAGTCTCCTCGAACACGCTTCAGCTCCTCCGGTTCCCGCCGACCACGGCCTTGCCGGCCGGGATACGGACCACATAGCCGCCCGTCAGCTCCGTCGAACCCCCGGCCGGCACCACCACCCGCCGGATCCGCGCCGACGGCGGCAGCTGCGCGGACGGCTCCTGCGGCGGCGACCAGCCCGGCCGCTCCTCCACCCGCACCTCCGCGTCGCCGCTCACCGGCACCCGCTCGCGGACCTCCACCGACGCCTCGTGCGGCAGCCGGTTCACCAGCTCGATCCGCACCCGGTGGTCCAGCACCGTCGTCGAGTTCAGCACCCCCGACGTCGACTCCCGCATCTCGCTGTGCCGGGCCACCCGCAGCTCCTCCGCGCGGCCCAGGCCCACCTCCCGCACCCCGCCCGGCGCCAGCGTCGGCAGCGCCGCCGTCAGCAGGAAGTCGCCGTCCACCGACACCTCCACCGGCCCCGCCAGCAGCGCGTGCGCCGTGTCGTTCGCCACCTCCAGCACCGCGTACACCGCCTCCTCCACGGCCGGCACGCACACGTAACGGGTCGTCACCGCCACCGGCAGCTCCGCCACCGCCACCGTGTGCCACACCCCGTCCGACGGGATGTCGGCCGGCGCCACCGCGTCGAACCGGTGGTCGAACGACCCGGCCGAGACGCGCGGCCGCGCCGCGAACGCCGGCAGCGGCAGCCGGCCCACCGCCTCCGCACCGCGCAACGCCCCCGCCGTGTCCGGACCGCCCCGCGGGAACAGCCGGCCGCGACGGAACGCCTCCTCCTGCGGGCCCGCCAGCACCAGGCCCGCGTAGTCCAACTGGTCCGAGGACGGGCGCGGGCCCGCCGGAACCGCCGGCTCGACGGCCGCCGGCCCGACCTCCACCGCGACCACGCCGCGGTATGCCCGCGCCGACTCCGCCGGCGCACCGCCGTACCCCGGCGCGGCCTCCGCGGCCATCGGCGCACCGCCGTACCCCGGCGCGGCCCCCGCGGCCATCGGCGCACCCGGGGCCACCGGCGCCGGCAGCGGGGCGACCGGCGGCGCGGGCTGCGGCACGAACCCCGCCGGGGCCGGGGCCGCCGGCACCGCACCGCCCCCCGCCCGGGGCCGCTTCGCCGCCGCGCCGCCCGGACGGGACGGCCGCGGTGGCGGCGGCGCACCACCCGCCGCCGCCACCGCCAACGGCGGCTCCGGCACCGGTTTCGACCGCTGCGCGCCCTCCCAGTCCGCGAACAGCTCGTCCAGCCCCGCCGGCTGCGCCCGCCACCCCGACGGCGCGGCCGGCTCCTGCCGCCGACCGATCCGCAGCGAACCCAACCGCGGCAGACCGCTCGGCCGGGCCAGGTCCGCCGTCGACAGCGCCAACCGCACCCCCGACCAGTCCTCGCCCGTCCGCTGCGCCACCGACGCCCGCAGCACCAGCCGCGCCGAACCCTCGCCCCGGCGGTGCGCCAGCTGGTACGTCGGCACCCACACCGCACCCGGCACCGCGTACTCCACCTCCAGCTCCACCGCGCCCGCGCCGCGCACCGTCACCAGCGCCCGCGCCGACGACTCCACCCCGCCCGGCTGCTCCGCGCTCGAACGCTGCCGCGCCCGCACCGACGCCACCTCGAACGCGTGCTCCGCCAGCCGGACCCGCTGCGCCAGCTCCACCGCCCGCTCCTGCAGCACCGCCAGCCGCGCGTCCACGAACTCCGCCAGCTCCAGCACCGCGTCCGCCGGCGCCCGCCGCAGCCCCTCGTCCCGGCGCCGCTGCGGCGGCACCGGGCGCAGCGCCGCGACCTCGCGGATCCGCGCCTCCAACCGCTCCTGACGCTCCACCAGCCGGTCGCGCTCCGCGCCCAGCTCCTTCAACTCCCGCTCCCAGGACGGCGACCCGCCCTCCTCGCGGACCCGCTCCGCGTGCACCACCCGGGCCTCCACGACCCGCGCCTCGCCCGCCACCACCCGCACCCGCAGCGAACCCTCCGCCGCCAGCCGCGGCAGACCGCCGACCTCCACCCGGCCGTCCGCCGGCAGCACACCCGACGCCCGGCGCCGGCACACCGCGCCCACCGAGTGCACCACCACCGACACCAGCCCCGACTCCCACACCGCCTGCTGCCCCGCCACCTCGCCCCCTTCCGCCGCCGGCCCGAACCCCGGACCAGGGCGCCCAGTCTGCACCCAATCCCCGTCGCCGGACCCGGATTTCCCCTGCGCGTCGGCCAACCGCGCCCGCCGCCTGCGGGTGCGGGACAATGGCCC
This sequence comes from Kitasatospora sp. NPDC059646, assembly GCF_042734615.1. NCBI lineage: Bacteria > Bacillati > Actinomycetota > Actinomycetes > Kitasatosporales > Streptomycetaceae > Kitasatospora > Kitasatospora sp. NPDC059646. Next base: position 3,551 of record NZ_JBHWDS010000099.1, on the reverse strand, counting down.
GACCACCACCGCCACCAGGGAGACGGAAACCCGCCATGCGCACAGCCGCCGTCATCGGCACCGGACTGATCGGCACCTCCGCCGCGCTCGCCCTCACCCGCCGGGGCATCAGCGTGTACCTCGAGGACGCCGACCAGGACGCCGCCCGCACGGCCGCCTCGCTCGGCGCCGGCACCACCGAACTCCCGGACGGGCCCGTCGACCTGGCGATCATCGCCGTCCCGCCCGCGCTGGTCGGCAAGGTCCTCGCGGACTGCCAGCGGCGCGGCCTCGCCCGCACCTACACCGACGTCGCCAGCGTCAAGGCCGGACCGCGCGGCGAGATCACCGCGCTCGGCCTCGACACCGTCCGCTACATCGGCTCGCACCCGATGGCCGGCCGCGAACGCTCCGGGCCGCTCGCCGCCACCGCCGACCTCTTCGAGGGCCGGCCCTGGGTGCTCACCCCCACCGCCGACACCGACACCGAGACGCTCAACGCCGCGCTCGAACTCGTCGCCCTGTGCGGCGCCATGCCGATCGTCATGGACGCCGCCGACCACGACCGCGCCGTGGCGCTCGTCTCGCACGCGCCGCAACTGCTGTCCTCGCTGGTCGCGGCCCGGCTGGAGCACGCCGAGGAGACGGCGGTGCGCCTGTCCGGGCAGGGCGTGCGCGACGTCACCCGCATCGCCGCCTCCAACCCCGCGATGTGGATCGACATCCTCTCCGCCAACGCGGGCGTCGTCGCCGACGTCCTCGACGACCTCGCCGCCGACCTCGCCGAGACCGTCACCGCGCTCCGCGCCCTCCAGGGCGCCGACGAGGACGGGCGCCGCGCGGGCGCCGCCGGCATCGAAGCCGTCATGCGACGCGGCAACACCGGCCAGGCCCGCATCCCCGGCAAGCACGGCGCCCCGCCCACCCGCTACGAGACCGTCACCGTCGTCCTCGGCGACCAGCCCGGCGAACTCGGCCGGCTCTTCGGCGAGGTCGGCGCCCTCGGCGTCAACATCGAGGACGTCACCATCGAACACTCCACCGGCCAGCAGGTCGGCCACGTGCAGCTCGCCGTCGCCCCGGCCGTGGTGCGGACGCTGGCGGCGGGCCTGCGCGACCGCGGCTGGGGCGTCCGGGACTGAGCGGGCCCCGCCGTGCGCCCCCCGCAGGGCGCGCGGGCGGGAGCGCGGCGCGAGTCCATTAACCTTGAGGTGAGTTCGTGTGTCGTGAGAGAGAGGTTCGCCCCGTGGACAGTGCCGACCGAGCGTCGAACAGCCCGGTCGTCGTCGCCATCGACGGACCCTCGGGCTCCGGGAAGTCCACGGTGTCGCGGGCAGTGGCCGCGCGGCTGGGCCTGAGCTTCCTGGACACCGGCGCCATGTACCGCGCGATGACCTGGTGGATGCTGGCCAACGGGATCGACGTCGAGGACCCGGAGGCCGTGGCGATCGCCTGCGCCAAGCCGGTCATCGTCTCCGGCACCGACGCCGCCGGCCCGACCATAACCGTGGACGGCCAGGACGTGTCCGGCCCGATCCGCGGCCCCGAGGTGACCGCCAAGGTCAGCGCCGTGGCCGCGGTCCCCGCAGTGCGGGCCCGCCTGGTCGAGCTCCAGCGCGGCTGCGCCGCGCACGCCGCCCGCGGCATCGTCGCCGAGGGCCGCGACATGGGCAGCGTGGTGTTCCCGGACGCCACCGTGAAGGTCTTCCTGACCGCGTCCGAGCAGGCCCGGTCCGAGCGGCGCGCCGCCGAACTGCGCGCCAAGGGCCTGGACGAGGCGACGATCACCGCGATGGCCGCCGACCTGGCCCGCCGGGACGCCGCCGACTCCTCCCGCGAGACCGCCCCGCTGACCCGGGCCGCGGACGCGGAGCTGGTCGACACCAGCGAACTCACCCTCGACCAGGTGATCGGCACGATCACCGCCCTGGTCGAGGCCCGGGCCGGCCTGACCGCCGCCTGAGCCGCACCGAACGATCCGACCGCGCGAGATCCGCGCGGTTCGCGCTGCCCGCGGGGCAGGTACGCACGGTCCGCCCCTGGGAAGGGCCGGGCCGGGAAAAGGAAGACGGAACATGAGCAACGACACCACCGCCGCGCACGGCGAGCTCGGCGACGCCGAGTACGCCGAGTTCCTGGCGCTGGCCGCCGAGGAGGGCTTCGACGCCTCCGAGATCGACGCCGACCTGGACGGCCACGGCCCGCTCCCGGTGCTGGCGATCGTCGGCCGCCCGAACGTCGGCAAGTCGACCCTGGTCAACCGCATCATCGGCCGCCGCGAGGCGGTCGTCGAGGACCGCCCCGGCGTGACCCGCGACCGGGTCAGCTACGAGGCGATGTGGGCCGGCCGCCGCTTCAAGGTGCTGGACACCGGCGGCTGGGAGATCGACGTCCTCGGCATCGACGCGATGGTCGCCGCCCAGGCCGAGCTCGGCATCGAGCAGGCCGACGCGGTGCTGTTCGTGGTCGACGCCACGGTCGGCGCCACCGACACCGACGACGCGCTGGTCAAGCTGATCCGCCGCTCCGGCAAGCCCGTGGTGCTGTGCGCCAACAAGGTCGACGGCCCGTCCACCGAGGCCGAGGCCGCCTACCTGTGGTCGCTGGGCCTGGGCGAGCCGTACCCCGTCTCCGCGCTGCACGGCCGCGGCTCCGGCGACCTGCTGGACGCCGTGCTGAAGGTGCTGCCGGAGGCCCCGCCGCAGCTGTTCGGCGACGGCCTGGCCCCGGGCGGCCCGCGCCGCGTCGCGCTGATCGGCCGGCCGAACGTCGGCAAGTCCAGCCTGCTGAACAAGGTCGCCGGCGAGGACCGCGTGGTCGTCAACGAGCTGGCCGGCACCACCCGTGACCCGGTCGACGAGCTGATCGAACTCGGCGGCAAGACCTGGAAGTTCATCGACACCGCCGGTATCCGCCGGCGCGTGCACCTGACCTCCGGCGCCGACTTCTACGCCTCGCTGCGGACCTCCGCCGCGCTGGAGAAGGCCGAGGTCGCGGTCGTCCTGGTCGACGCCAGCGAGACCCTCGCCGAGCAGGACACCCGGATCATCTCGATGGCCGTCGAGGCCGGGCGCGCCGTCGTCATCGCCTACAACAAGTGGGACCAGCTCGACGAGGAGCGCCGCTTCTACCTGGAGCGCGAGATCGAGCGCGACCTCGTGCAGGTCCAGTGGGCGCCCCGGGTCAACGTCTCGGCGAAGACCGGCCGCCACATGGAGAAGCTCGTCCCGGCGATCGAGACCGCGCTGGCCGGCTGGGAGACCCGCATCCCGACCGCCCGCCTGAACGCCTTCCTCGGCGAACTGGTCGCCGCGCACCCGCACCCGATCCGCGGCGGCAAGCAGCCGCGCGTCCTGTTCGGCACCCAGGCCGGCACCCGCCCGCCGCGGTTCGTGCTGTTCGCGTCCGGCTTCCTGGAGGCCGGCTACCGCCGCTTCATCGAGCGCCGCCTGCGCGAGGAGTTCGGCTTCGAGGGCACCCCGATCTCGATCTCGGTCCGGGTGCGCGAGAAGCGCAAGAAGAAGTAGTCCTCCCCGGACCGCACGGCCGTGGGCCGCGGACACCCGCTGGTG
>NZ_JBHWDS010000098.1:0-11382 GCF_042734615.1 Kitasatospora sp. NPDC059646 | reverse complement strand
GCGCAGCGCGGCGCCGATGCCGGCGGTGGTCGGGCCGGCGGGCGCCGCGGGGGCGGCGGTCGGCGCCGGGGCGAGGCCCTGGCGCTCGGCCTCGGCCGCGGACAGCACGCGCAGCACGCCGGCGCCGGGGACGGGGCCGGCGGTGACGACCAGGCCGCGGCCGGCGAGGTGGCCGGCCAGTTCGCCGGCGTCGTGCCGGCCGGGGTGCAGCCACACGCACCGCGCCTTCGCGTCGCCCTCGGCCGCGAACCCGCCGGGGTCGGCCGGGGTGCGGGCGGCGAACCCGGCGTCGCCGAGCAGCGCGGAGACGGACGAGCCGGTGATCCCGTACGAGTTCGCGCGGCGGCGCTCGGCCTTGCGGCGGTGGGTGACGCAGGCCGGGGCGGTGCAGTCCTCGCCCTTGCGGCGGGCGTGCAGGTCGAGGTGTCCGCGCGGGCCGCCATGGGCGAGCTTCACCGAGCGGGGGCACACCTCGACCGTGGCGGGGTCGTACCACCAGGGCTGGCGCTGCGCCCGGACGCTGTCGAGCGGGGCGGCGTCGAGCGCGTCGAGCGCGGCGCGGACCTTGTCGAGCAGCTCGTCGAGCGGCTGGCCGTAGGTGCCGTGCACGGTGGCGCTGCGCTGCTCGGCGGCGGGGGTGCCGGGGGCGTACTCGCCGACGACGACCACGGGGATTCCGTAGGGGCCGGGTGCGATGCCGGTCACGGTGCGGCCCTTGTAGGTGGTGCGGGCCGGTGCGGTGCGACGGGTCATGGCGGGGGCCTTCCTGGTGCGGCGGGTCGGTGTCGAGGGCCCCGCCGCCCGGGCGGCGGGGCGAGTACGTCCTCGGCCCCGGCCGCGCGGCGGGTGCCGCGCGGCCGGAAGTCGTGGGGTGGAGCGGCTCCGGCCGGTGGCCGGGCGGGGGTCAGGACAGGCGGCGGGCGAGGACGGCCCGGGCGGCGGCGGCGAAGTCGCCGCCGAAGGCGTCCCGCAGCACGGGCAGGACGTCGCCGCCCTCGCGCATCCCGAGTTCCGGCTCGAAGATGACCCAGTCCGAGGGGACGCCGTTCACGGTCTCGTACGCCACGCGGCCGTGCGCGAGGGCGTGCAGCACCTCGACGGCCAAATCCCACTCGTAGATGCGGGGGTCGAGCTCGGCGCACTGCCGGGCGAGCTGCTCGGCGGTGGTGGTGCGGTCGGCGCGGCCGTCGAGGACGGCTCGGGCGTAGTAGTCGAGCGGCGTCGTCACGTCGTAGGACCAGCAGTTCATGCTGTCGCCGAGGAAGGTGAGGACGACGTCGGGGACCGTTCCCGGCTCGGCCGGGTAGGGCAGGGCGTGCCAGGTCCAGTAGCCGTGGCCGAGGGCGTAGGTGCCGTCGGCGCGGGGGTGGCACACCTCCATCACGGGGTCCGCGTCGTCGTCGCCCGCGTCGCCGTCGATGATGCGGACGGTCGTCCCGTCGAAGGCGATCGTGTCGCCGTTGCCGCGCTGCGCCCGGGCCGTGTCGAGGTCGGCGGCCAGTCGGCGGACGGTGTCAAGGGTGAAGTACGGCAGCGCGTAGCCGTTGGGGCAGGTACCGGCGATGGACGCGGCGTCGTAGGGGCCGAGGTCGTCGAGCATGACGCGGGCGGCCGGGGTGGTGGTGTTGGTCAAGGTTGCTCCTGGTTGGGATGGGGCCGTGCGGGGGCTCCCCGCACGGCGGGTCGGGTGGTCGGTCAGCGGGCGGCGTGCGCGCGGATCACGGCGGCGCAGGCGGCGGTGTCCTCGGCGAAGCCGGTCCCGTCGGCGGCGAGGTAGAGGGGGACCGATTCCCCGTCGATGTCGCCCTCGGTCAGGTCGGCGACGCGGGCCACCGTCCACCCGCTGTGGTGGTCGACGGGGTGGCCGACCCGCGCCATGGCGTCGGAGACCCACAGGCCGCCGCCGCCCTCGGTGCGGAAGCGCAGCACCCAGCAGCCGCCGCCGAGGTACTCGGGCCCGCCGTGCGGGCGGACGCCGCTCTCGGCGAGGAGGTCGAGCAGCAGGCGGCCCGCGACGGGTTCCGCGCCGGGGGCGAGCGGGCCGAACAGCAGCTCGTCGAGCTCGCTGTGACTGGTCCGGTTGGTCCAGGGGGCGCGCTGGTCGGTGGTGCTCATCTCGGGTTCTCCCTGTCGGTCGGTCGTGGTGGGAGGTGCCCGCCGCCCTCCGGCGGCGGGCACCGGTGGGGCAGTCAGTCGTCGGACCCGTCGGGGGCCTGCGGGATGAGCCGGAGCCGACCGTCCTGGATCACGACGCTGTGGCCCCGCTCGGCGAACAGCGGCAGGACCTCGGGGAAGGGCATGACCTGGATGGCGGGGGCGTGGTCGCCCAGCAGGGTGAGCGGGGAGACCTTCCCCAGCTCCGACCACACCTGCTCGATGCCGTCGGCCGCCCACGCCCCGGCCGCCGCGACGGCGTACCGGGTGGGCTCGTTGGCGAACTCGTGGAAGCCCCGGGCGCAGTCGGCGACGGCGTCGGCGACGGTGGCGAGGGCGTGCTCGACGGTGAAGGCGGGGAGTTCCTCGCGGCCGTCGACCGTCCCGTGATGGTGGTTGGCGAGGAGGATCGCGAGCTCGTCGGCGTCGAGTTCGACGGTCGCCGTCACGCGCAGGACGGGGGTTCCGTCCTGCCGGAAGCCGAGTTCGGCGGGGGGCTGCTGGGGGACGCGCAAGGCGGTTCCTTCCGGGTGCGGGCAGGCCCCACGGGTGGGGCCCGGTGCCCCGTCGGCCGGGGCACACCCAGAACTTAGCGGAAGTTAGCCAACTTCCACAAGTGACCTTGCTCGGGAGTCCGCCAGGCCACCCGACCGGGCGCGCCGCCACGGGAAAACCGCTGCTCAACCGTGGTCCGAGGTCGCCGCCGCTCCGACAGGGGAAGCGGCCCGCCGCCGCGCCGCGCACGGACCGGACCGGGGATCGGGCCGGAGCGAGGAGGGGTTCGGCACCGGTGCGGCCCCGGCCTGTGCCGCTCTGGGCCGGACACCGCGGGTTCCCGCCCGGGCCGGTGGTCGTCCGGCCCGGGCGGGCGGTCAGCGGGCGTCGGCGGCCCCGGCCGCGGGGGCGGCCTTGATACGGGGGTAGGCGGCGCGCTCCTTGGCGGTGCTGCGCAGGGTGTCGGTCGCGGCGGGGGTGACGGCGCCGAGGTTGCGGGCGCGGTTCAACAGGTCGAGGGCGGCCCGGCCGTCCTGGGTGAGGATGATCTGATGGCAGCTCGGGCCGTCCTGGCGGACCTTCACCAGGCCGCGCGCCCACAGGTCCATCACCCGCCGGCCCTGCACCGGGCGGGGCTTGTCGAACCCGTCGTTGTCGAAGTAGAAGCCGCGGGCGTCCTCGCACAGCCGGCCGAGGCGGGCCTCGGCCAGCGCCTCGAACTGCGCGGCGGAGAAGCCGAGCGCGGCGGCCTGGTCGAGCTCGTCCTCGGCCGCGGTCACCGCGGCGAGGGCCTCGGCGTGGTCGGCGGCGTGCAGCCGGGCGGCCCCTTCGGCCTCGGCCCGGGTCTCCCACTGGCCGGGCTGACGCTCCCACCCCTCGCCGTGCCGGTCGCAGTCGTAGCCCCACTCCCAGGAGTCGAGTCCGTAGTCGAGCACCCGCACCGTGGCGGGCAGGGCCCCGCGCCCGTCGTGTGCGCGGCGCGCGGCGAGCTCCCGCTCGCGCAGCTCGGCCGCGGCGTCCGGCTGCGCCCCGGCCGGGGCCGGCAGCGCGGGCCGGACCGGGGCGGAGCCGGCGCCGAGCTCGGCGACCGGCCGGGCCGCGCCGGCGACCAGGGCGGCGGCCTCCTGCTCGACCGCGTACCGGGCGACCTGCAACCAGACGGTGCGCCGGCCGGTGCCGGTGGCGGTGTGCAGGGCCCCGGCGAGCTCGTGGGCGTCCTGGTCGGCGAGCTTGAGGGCCCCCAGCGAACGGACCGTCAGCCACGCGGCGAGGGAGCGGGCGGCGTCGTCCACCAGGGCGGAGAGCTTGGGCACCTCCTGGACCAGGTCGCCGCCGGCCGCACCGGCCGCGCCGGTGCGGCGCTGGGCCGCCCGGCCGGCCAGCCACCGCGCGACCTTCGCCCACGTCGCGGCGTCGGCGGTGCGGATCGCGGCGAGCAGCGCCTTTGCGGCCTCGGCGACGGCGGTCTCGGCCGCGCCCGTCCCGCCGCCCGCGGCGAGCGCGTCGCCGGCCAGGTGCAGCCACTTCACCGCCGCCGGCGCGGTCACCTCGAAGCCGAGCCCGTCGGCGAAGACCGAGCCGACGAGCTCGCGCGGGTCGAACACTGCCTCGCCCGCCGCGCCGCCGACCGCGGCGAGCTGCTCCTCGCTGCACACCGCCAGGGCGGCCGGCTGCTCCTGGTCCTCGATGAGCTCGGCCTCGACGACGTCCTCGGCGTCCTGGTCCTGCTCGGCCGCGGCCGGCGGGGAGGCGTAGAACGCGGCGTCGCCCGGGGCGGTGGTCTGCCAGCCGGCGCGCTCCAGCACGCCGGCCCACACCGTCATGTTGTGGTCCCACTCGCGCGCGTCGAAGGGCTGGCGCTGCTCGTCGGGGCGGCTGGTGCCGATCCCGCGGACCTGGCGGACCATCACCCACACGCCCGGCCGGTCCGCCCGGCGCACCCGCACGCCGGTGTTCGCGGTCGGGGTCGCGTCGAGGTCCGGGACGCCGGCCGCGGTCAGCAGCTCGCGCGCGGCCTCGACCGCGGCCAGCAGCAGCGCCTCACGCTCGGGCCCGTAGTGGAAGCGCTCGGCCGCCCGGCGCGCGGCCGAGTCGGCCTCGAACGCGGCGCGGTCGGCGCGGGCCTTCTCGCGCAGGTCCTCGGCCTGGTCGTGGGTGATGCCCCAGGGGCCGAAGGCGCGCACCAGTGCCGGGCCGTCCTGCGCCGGCTCCTCGGCCGGGGCGGGCTGCGGTGCGGTGTCGTCGTCCAGCAGGCCGGCGGCGCGCAGCAGCCAGGGGCGGACCGTGACGGCCGGCCGCGGCAGCGCCGGCGGCCCGGCCTGCCCGGCACCCGCCGCGACCGCCGCGGCGCCTTGCTCGTCGCCCTGGTCCTCGGCCTGCCCCGGCTGCTCCTGGGCGGCGGTGCGGGCGCCGGTCTCGGGCCGGCTCTTGCGGCAGGGGATCGGCACGACGTAGGCGACGCCGAGTTCGGCGTCGTGGGCCTGGAGTGCGGCGAGGGCCTCGGCGGTGCTGCCGTACTCGCCAAAGAGGCTGGCACCGATCCGGCACTCGCAGTTGACGTGCAGGTAGCGCCGCACGCTGACCGCGCAGCCCGACCGGCTGCGCACGGAGCGCGCGGCGACGCGGACGACGTCGGCCGGCTGCGCCTCGCCGGGGGCGGTGCGGCCGTGCACGATGACCGCGTGTCCGGCGGAGCGCTGCACCTGGAAGCGGGCGAGGCGGAGGGCGTTCTCGACCTGGTCGAGCTGCTCGGCCCAGTGCCGCTGTTCGTCCTCGTTGGTGCGGCGCGGGCCCAGCCGGGTGCCGTCCATGTGCACGACCATCGGGCGGCCGTCGCGGCTGTGGGTGGTCCACCAGCCGCAGCCGGCGCCCTCGGCGCCCGGCAGGCCGGCGGCGGCCAGGGCCTCGCCGATCGCCTCCGGGGTGGTGGGGGCGTACGTCTGGATCTCGGCCCACAGCCGGTGGAGCTCGGCGGCCAGGCGCTCGACGTCCTCGGCCGAGAGGATCAGCGAGCGGCGGGTGAGGTTCAGGGCCGGGCCGGAGCGCCGGCCCCGGCCGCCGAGGTAGAGCTCGACGGTCCCCTCGGGGTTCTCGATCACGACCTCGACGGTCTGCTCGACGGTGCCGGGCACCACCGAGACGACGGCGCCGGCCGGGGCGCCGGGGACGGTCAACCGGGTGTCGCCGGCGGGGTGGAGCTCGACCAGGGCGCCGGCGGCAAGGGCCTCGGTGATGCGGAGGCCGGCGGCGCCCGCGGGCGCCAGGCCCAGCAGCGGGGCGACCCGGCGGGCGGTCTCCACCCGGGTCATCAGGTGGCCGGCGGGGAGCTCGCGGTAAGCCGCGGTGACGGCGTAGGCGGTGGCGCGGATGCGGGATTCGGTGTCGTTCATGGGCTCGCTCTCGGGTCGCACGCCGGGGGGCCGTCCCCCTCGGCGCTGGTGACACCCGTCAACTTAGCGCAAGTTAGCCAATTTACGCAACGCGCTATCCGGCCGAGCCGTACACCCCTCCGCACCCGCTGCGCCGGACCCCCACAACCCCTGTCGCGACCCCTGTCGCGCCCCCCTGTCGCGATCCCCCCTGTCGCGCCCCGTGACCTGCACGAACACCCCTCGATCCCCACGCCTCGGCGCATCGCGACAGCCACCCCCGACGGGCGTCCGCCGAGCTGCGCCCGGTCGCCCGTTTGCCGCGCACCTGTCAAGTCTGCGGAGTTTCCGCGCACCCTTTCCGGGCGCGACAGGGCAACCGGAGTACATGACAAATCCGGGCACGCAGAAAGGCCGGGCGGCCCGGCCGCGCCCCCGGATGGGAGACGCGGCCGAGCCACCCGGCCGCAGGGGCCAGGGCCCCTCAGCGCCGCCCGCGGCGCGCCCGACGGCGGCCGGAGCCGCGCCCGGCCCAGGGGCTCCCGCCCGCCCGGGCGACACCGCGCCGGCGTCCGGCGGGCGCGGCCGGAACCGGCTCGCCGCCCCCGGCCGGGGCCTGCCCGACGCGGGCGAGCACCTCCTCGACGAGCCGCTCGACGGCCGCCGAGACGAGCCGCTCGACCCACTCCGGCAGGACCGGGGCACCGCCCGCCGGGGCGGCGCACGGGCCGCCGGACGGCCGCACCGGGCCCGGCCGAACACCGGCGGCGGCCGGGGCGCGGTCGCCGCCGGAGGGGGCCGCCACGGCCGCAGCCGGGGGCAGGGCGGGCACGTCCTCGACGGGGGCGGTCGAGTACGTCGAGGGGGTCGCCGCGAGCCGCTTGACCCGCTCGACGAGCCGCGTCCCCGCCTCCGCCTCCGCCCGCCGCGCGGCGTGCTCGCGCACCGCCGCGAGCGCCTCCTCGACCGTGTCGAACCCGCCGAGGTTCTCCAGCTCGGCGGGAACCGTGGTGCCGAGCAGCACGCCCGCACGCGCCATCACGTGCCAGCGCGTGCGCTGGCTGATCTCGAACTCGAAGCCGAACCCGTCGCGGACCAGCCACCACGTCTGGGCCCACCCCGGGTTGACCGGGGCCACCTCCTCGCCCTCGACCAGAACCCCGGGGAACACCGGGTCGGGGCCGCGCTCGGCCGCCCGCTGCGCCCGGATCGCCTCGCCCGCCTCCCGCCGCGCGTCCCGCCCCGCCTGTTCGGCGATCCGGTGGGCCGCGCGGCGGCGGAGCCGCGCCTCCTCCTGGGCGACGGCCGCCGGGGAAGGGACCGGCTCGACCGGTCGCGCGTCGACCGTGTCCCTGTCAAGTCCCTGGGATTCGCGGGGGTCCTCCGGGGCCGCCTCGACGACCGGCTCAACGATGGCGGTCAGTTCGTCCACGCGGGCGGTGACGGGGTAGGTGTCGCCGTCCAGCAGCACCCAGCAGAACCCGTCGGTGCCGCGCACCCCCTGGTACTCCGCAGCCTTGCCACTGCGGGTGGTCACCCGCTGCCGGTGCGTGAACCGCGGTCCTTGACGCTGCTCCTGTTCGGCCGCCACCTGAGCCAGGGTGACCCGGGGAATCCCGCCCGACAGGTAGGGGGAGCGCCGCAACCGTGCATCCTCCGCCGCCCGGGGGTCGGCCGCCTCCGGGGCGTCGGCCGGGGCGGCCGGTCGCGCGTCGGTGGTGTCCCTGTCAAGTTCCCGGGATTCGCGGGGGGTCTCCGGGGCCGCCTCGACGGGAGCGGGCGCGGCCGGGGCGGAACCGTCCGCGGGGCCGTTGTCGGGACCGGCGGTCGGCTCGACACCGCCGCCCGGGGTGTCGTCCCCGTCGTTGTCGTCCCCGTCCTGCTGCGGGCCGTCCACGCCGACCAGCACGCCGAGCGGCGCGGCCATCCCCTCGTGCGTCTCGGTGTACATGACCGCCTTGACGTCGCCGATGGTCGGGTCGATCCGGCCGCCGCGCGGGCCCTTCCGGTCGTCCGCCCACCGCGCCCACCCGGCCGCCTTGTGCGCGGCGTACCGGCCCCGGGAGATCAGCCACACCAACCCGAACTCCCACTTCCCCTGGTCGGTGGTGCCGGTGATCTTGACGACGATGGACGACGTGTAGCCGTTCGACCGCGTCTCGCGGGTCATGTTCCACCCCCGGTACGCGGCCAGCGACCACAGCTCGCCGACCGACGCGGGCACGTCGTGCACGGGCTCCCAGACACCGCCCGCAGCGATCGGAGCCTCGGTGCCCCGGGCAGCCTCCCGCCGGGCGTCCTCGCGCGCCTCACGCTCCTTGCGACGCCGGTCGGCCGCCTCCGCCGCCGCCCGTGCGACAGCGTTGCGCCGCTCCCGCTCCGCTTCCCGCTCCGCCCGCTCCTGCTTCTGCCGCGCCCGGTCCGCCGCCGCTTCCTGCGGGGTGGCGGGGGAGAGGCGGTCGCCGTGCACGTCAACCGCCGTGTTGTGGGCCGGTTCCTGCACCCGGAAGCAACCGTTGCGGGTGTAGCCGAGCACGGTCGCGACGTAGGGCGCGTTCGCGGTCCCCCGCTCCGGGCCGACCCACACCGCGTCACCGCGCTGGAACTTCTCGCGCCCGTCCGCCGGCACCCCGTCCCCGTCCGCGTCCACCCGGGCCCGAACGTCCTCCGCCGCAGCGCGGGCGGAATCCTCCGACGCGCCCGCAGCCCGGGCCGCGTCGTACGCCTCACGGGCAACCGCGCCGCGCCGCGCCTGCTCGGCCTTGACCGCCTCCCGCACCGACGCGAGCGCGTCCTCGCGCACCCGCAGCCCGTGCCGGACCAGGAACAGACGGCGAAGCTCGGCGGTGTCCACAGACCAATCCGCGATGATGTCGAGGTTGTCCGCCATATCCAGCGACAGACCGCCGCCCCACCCGTTCCGGCCGCACATCAGCGACCACGCCCGGGACGCGACTTCACCGATCTCGTTCTTACGCGGCCGGGCACCCGGGGCGCACAGCGCGGCACCGCGCTGCGCCAACTCCGCGAGCTGTGCGGCGCGCTGCTGCTCGGTCGGGTTGTCGGTGTACTTCGCGTGCTCGGCGTAGTCGGCCGCAACGGCGATGATCGCGCGCTCGGTCTCACGGCTCAGCCGCAACGACGCCCGGGTTTCCGACGCGGAGCACTGCCCGCGCTCCGCCCGCCATGCGTCCCACCCCTGCCAGAAGGTCATGCCCGGGGTGGCGCGACGCTCCCACCACTTCCCGAACTCGACGTCCGCTCCGCCAATCGTCTGGATGACCCGCGCGCAGAACTCCCGCAGACCGGCCGCCGGGTTCGCCGCGCGCCACTCCAGTTCGGCCGCGTGCATCTCGGCCGTGATCGCGTCCACGTAGGGGGTGCACTCCGCCTCCGCCTCCGCGTCCAGGTACGCGGCCTCGATCGCTTCCGCGTCGGCCATGCACGACTCCGCCAGGATGCGGGCCCGGTCCGCCAACTGGGCCGCGTAGCGCGCGTCGGGGGTACGACCCTGCTCCTGCGCGTCGTAGATGTGACCGGAGATCATGCTCCGGATGTTGTGCGCCCGCATGGACCGGCGCGACAGGCGACGGTGCAACGGGAACGTCTTCTCGTCCGCCGCGTCCACCCACGCCGCGACGTGCTCCGCCCGCGACGCGGTGTCCGCCTCCGGGCCGAGCTCGCGCACCGGCAGCCACCCGTTGAGCTTGCCCGTGATGCGGTCGCGCACGTCGCGGCCCCGCTCGTACGCATCCGCCGCAACGGTCCCGTACTTGTCGGCAGCGTCCCGCCACTGCTCCGCGCTGCGCCCCTGGTGGGTGGCGCCGGTCGCCTCCGCCGACAGGTCGACCAGGACCGCCGTCGCGCGCTCGACCCACGTGGTCACCTCTCCCCACTGGAGTCCGTCCCGGTTGGACTTCCCGTCGCGGACAAGGGCCGCGCTGTCCCACCGGAAACCGCCCTTGCCGTTCGAGCGCCACAGGCACCGCAGCTCGGCCTCCGCCGTCCCGCCCGGAACCTGAACCCGCCCCGCCAGGGTCACGGCGACCCAACCGGCACCGAGCTCGGGGGTGATGTTCCACCCCGCCGCCTCCGCCTCCGTGGCGAGCTTGACCAGGTTCCGCGGCACCGTCAGACCGCGCGCCGACAGACCCGCGACCAGCTCGGCGGTAGTGGCGACAACGGCTGCGGCAACAGCAAGGACAGTCACAGGTACTCCAGTTGGTCAGTCGGGGCGGTGCCCCCGGTCGGTCGGTACGGCTTCACCTTAGCGCAAGTTAGCCAACTTCCGCTAGTTCAACTTGCCGCACTCTCCCACCGAACCCGCCACGGGGTGCACGGGCCGGCGGGAGCCGTCCCCGCCACAGGGGTGCACCGGCACCCCGCCGAACCCGCCACCCCATGCACGGGCCCGAGCGCCGTCCCCGCCACCCCATGCACCCCTCCACCGACCCCGCCACCGGGTGCACGGCCCCGGGCCGGCCGAACCCGCCACAGCAGCAACCCGCCACGCTGAGCCCAACTCGCTTGCAGTAGAGGTGAGTTGACGACCCGCACTGCTCGGCCGCCGGGTGCACGGGCCGCGCGCGGGGCCGAACCCGCCACGGGGTGTACGGGCCGGCGGGAGCCGTCCCCGCCACGAGGGTGCACCGGCACCCCGCCGAACCCGCCGCAACCGCCGGACCGCCCCGGGGCGGAATCGACCCCAAAAGGGGCCTGAGCGCCGCTCTGACGGCCGCACATGCCGAGTGAGTCCACCGATGCCAACCGGCACCCGCGCGCGCCCATGACGCCCCGTAAGCCGCTCTCGGGGGTGGGCGGAATTCGAGGCTGCCTGTGGAAAAAGGGTGCACGGTTTGGCGGGTTCGGGGCTGACCAGGGGCAATGCACCGAAACCGCCACCTGATGCACCCTCACCACCCGTTCCCTGTAAGGGTCAAAACTTTCGTTGGGAGTCTTACTCGAACAGAATAATGGGAATGATTTTCAACTGATGGTGCGTCAGATCAGCCGTTTTGCCTGTTCAGAACCGAACCCGCCAAACCGTGCACCCCCCTCCCTCTGTTCGATTTCGAGCCTGTGGAAAAAGGGTGCATGGTTTGGCGGGTTCGGTAAACGATCTTGAAGGGGGCATGAGGCCAAAATCGGGCCAAAAGCGGCTGTGACCTGCGGGAATTCAGTTATCCACAGGGGTGCACGGTTTGGCGGGTTTCACCTAGTAGTCAGTTGGGGTTAGAGAGCGCGCGAAGCGCGCGATAGGCCGGCCGCGAAGCGGCCGGCCCGAGCTAGCGAGTGGGCTGCGCAGCAGCCCATAGCATTCTGCGAAGCAGAATGCAAGTCTATCGCTGCGCAGCAGCGATAGGAC
>NZ_JBHWDS010000097.1:0-11424 GCF_042734615.1 Kitasatospora sp. NPDC059646 | reverse complement strand
CAGGGCGGGGCGGGGTGTCTGGGGGGGGGGGGGGCGGGGGTCGGGGGCGCGGCCCCCCCCCGCCGCGGTCCTCGGTCGGCGCGTCAGCGCGCCGCGTGCGCCCCCGGCGAGGTGCGCTGTTCGGCGGCGGCGGCCTCGGCGGCCTCCAACTGCTCCGGAGTCGGCTCGGGAAGCGCGGCCAGGTAGTTGGAGGCGATCAGCTGAGCCACCGTCGGGTAGGCGCCGATCGGGGCGGCGCTCGGGCAGCCGGTCTCCTCGGCGGCTGCGGCCAGCAGCTCCGGGTCGGCCTCCGGGCCGATCACCAGCGGGGCCAGCGCCGGGCGTTCGCAGCCGGTCGCCTTCAGGTGCGCGACGGCGGCGCCGACCGAGCCCGGCACGTCCAGCGCGGCCGGGACCACCGGCACGGCGAGCCGGGCGGCCAGCAGCACACCGGTGATCCCGGCCGCGGCCGCGGCCTCCTCGCCGCCGGTGGTGGTCAGCACCACGCCGTCGGCGGCGGTGGCGATCGCGAAGAGGCGGGCGCGGTCCGCGCGGGCCAGGTCCGCCTCGGACAGCCGCACGTGCACGGCCTCGGCCAGCAGCGGGTGCGGGCCCAGCGGGTCCAGGACCCGGGCGCCGGTCTCGGCGGCCAGCTTGTGCAGCTCCGGCAGGAACTCGTGCGGGCCGGGCACCAGCGGCAGCACCACCGGCGCGGGCAGGCCGGCCTCGGCCGCGGCGTTCAGCAGGTCGGCCACCGTCGGCGCGTCCTCGCCGCCCAGGTAGGCAGCCGTCGCCTCGATGCCCGGCTGCTCACCGCGCACGACGGACAGCAGCTCGTCGACGACCGGACGGGTCTCCGGCCCGGCGACGGCCGGGACCGCCAGCACCAGGGCAGGCGAACCGGCCATGATCTCGGGGCGCTCGGGACGGCGGTGGCGCCCCCGCGCACGGGAGCCTGGCGTACGGACGGGCAGTGGCGCGCCCGGGATGGCTGCGGTGCTCATGCGCCAGATCGTAGGACATCGCCCAGCGTGCCTTGCAGCCGGATGCCGACAGTGGGCGGCAATCCGCCAGGAAGTGACGGTCATCACAGCGTCGGATGTGACTGGCTGTGAGGCGAGGGAACCGCGGTGATGATCGACAACGTGCTGACGGCTGTGTGCGGACGGTCATGGAGTGACTGCCGTTTCGCCCGGCTGTGTCCGCTTACGCACCGTCAATTGCAGTGCTGTGAAGGCTTGGTGACGGCATTGGCACGTTCTTCTGCACGGGATATTTCCCATGCTGATGCACGTGCAGCCGAGCTATCATCACGTCAAGTGAGGCATTCGCCAGGGTCTGGGGAGAATTCAATGGGTGAGGCGTACAACGGCATTGCGGCAGCGGACCTCGACGTGGTCTGGCAGAAGAGCCGCTACAGCAACTCGAAGGGCAACTGCGTGGAGTTCGCCGCACTGCCCAACGGCGATGTCGCGATGCGCAACTCGCGCTTCCCCGACGGGCCCGCGCTGGTCTACACCCGCGCGGAGATCGACGCGATGCTGCTCGGTGTGAAGGACGGCGAGTTCGACCACCTGGGGCACACGCCCTGACGCACCGTCAGACCCCGTACACCCGGGCCGTCGTGGGAGATCCCGCGACGGCCTTCGTGTCGTCCGGCGTGGAGCGGGTGCAGGTGCAGGAGCGGGGGAGGGGGTACGCGGTCGGGGCCGCGGCCCGCGGCCCCGCCGGGCTTCCGGCGTCAGCCGTCAGTCGGCAGCCATCGGTCGTCAGGCGGAGCGGCGGTGCCGGCCGAGGTTCGGCAGCGGCTCGGCGGCCTCCGGCAGATGGGCGTCGAACAGCGCCCACACCACCTTGCCCGCGCCCGCCAGCGGGTGCCAGCCCCAGGACCGCGAGAAGGAGTCCACCAGGTGCAGGCCGCGGCCGGACTCGGCGACGAAGTCCGCCTCCCGCGCGATCGGACCGATGCTGGACGGGTCGCTCACCGCGCACACCACCTGCGGGGCCCGGTGCACCAGGCTGATCCGGATCGGCAGCGAGCCGGCCGCCGGCTGCGGGGAGGCCTGCGTCGGGACGAGGGACGGCTCGCGCTGGCCGAGTGCGTGCCGCAGCGCGTTGGTCACCAACTCCGAGGCCACCAGCGCCACATCGTCGAAGAGATCGCCCAGGCCCCAGCCCTCGAGAGTCGTCCGCGCGAACTCCCGTGCGGTGCGTACGGCTTCGAAACGGGGAGCGAGTGTGCAGCTGACCACATGGGGGTCGGTCGCCAGGGCCGTACCGGTGCTCATGAAGAGCTCCTCCCATAAGGGGGCGGACACGGCGGGACCCACCGGGGTCATGCCGGTCACCTCCGACTCGCTCGGCCGCTCTGCCGCCGCGCCCGACCGCTGCGCGCACACGCAAGTACCCAGCGACGCACGGGCGTTGCCGGGACGGGTGTGCGGTATCGCGCAAGCTGTCGACGCGGAGCCCGCGGGGTTGCCAAGGGCGTGCAAGTGCACGTGCACCATGGTCCTCTGCGCTCACGGCAGATGCAAGAGTCGATTCACGTGCAGTCGTGCGATTGGCATATGCATGCACCGGATGCACGTGCAAGATGGTGCCTGCGCGTCAGAACCGATAGCCCTGCGCATCACTATCGGCACTCAGTGCGCCCAAGTGATGGCAGACTGTGCAACTGGTCTTTCCCAGTGGAGGTTTGGTCAGATGACCGCAGTGCAGCCCGGCGGGGGCTCGATGGTGCGCCGCATCCTCCTCGGCTCACAGCTCCGCCGGCTCCGTGAGAGCTGTGCGATCAGCCGGGAGGACGCCGGCTACGCGATCCGCGCCTCGGAGTCCAAGATCAGCCGGATGGAACTCGGCCGCGTCTCCTTCAAGGAGCGCGACGTGGCCGACCTGCTCAGCCTCTACGGCCTGGCCGGCGGCCCCGAGCGGGAGACCCTGCTCGCCCTGGTCCGCGAGGCCAACAAGTCCGGCTGGTGGCACAGTTACAACGACGTGCTGCCCAACTGGTTCCAGACCTACATGGGCCTGGAGGAGGCGGCCGCACTGATCCGCACCTACGAGGTGCAGTTCGTCCCCGGCCTGCTCCAGTGCGACGAGTACTCCCGGGCGATCTTCGCGCAGAACCGGCCCGCGCTCGCCGACGACGAGATCGAGCGCCGCGTCGCGCTGCGCACCCGGCGGCAGAAGCTGCTCACCGAGGGCCGGGGCCCCAAGCTGTGGGCCGTCATCGACGAGGCGGCGCTGCGCCGCCCGGTCGGCGGGCCCGAGGTGATGCGCGCCCAGCTGGAGCACCTGGTGGAGTTGGCGCAATTCCCCAGCGTGGTACTGCAGGTGATGCCTTTTCGCTTCGGGGCGCACGCCGGTGAGAGCGGCGCGTTCTCCGTGCTTCGCTTCCCCGAGCAGGACCTGCCGGACGTGGTCTACCTGGAGCAGCTCACCAGCGCCCTGTACCTCGACAAGCGCGACGACGTCGACGAATACCTGCAGGTCATGGAGCGGCTCTGCGTGGACAGCCTGACCCCGCAGCAGACCCTCGAACTGCTCCAGGGCATCCTCAAGAGCCAGTGACGGCAGGGGCCGGCGGGACGGCCCGGGCCGCCTGGGGCCGGCGGTGAACCCGGGCCCGACCCGACCGGCCGCGGCAGGGCCCCGGTTCGGCGCCGGCGCCACCGAACGGGATTGACCGGGGACCGGCAAGCTGCCATGGTGACTGCTCCGCAGTCCGTCCGGCCCGCCGGGCCCGGTACGGAATGCGCTCCGGCTCCACCAACACGGGGGTTTGGTGGAGCCGGCTCCGACGCCTCGTCGGACGTACGCTCCCGGCAGGACCGGGCCCTCGCCGGGCCGGGCCCCCGGGTTGGGGTCTCGCCGGGTCGAACTCCCGGGCGGGACCGACCGGCCGGAGGGTGCTCAGCGCTCCGACAGCACCTCCGCCTCCAGCGGCGCGTACCGGTAGTCCGGCACGGACACCGGCTCGGCCCTGCGGCGGCCGGTGCGCAGCGCGCCGGTGAGCGCGACCAGCAGCCCGAGCACGGTGGCACCCGTCACCAGCACCAGGGCGGGCCGGTACCCGGCGAGTTGGGCGTGCGCGTCCGTCCCGCTGCCGGTGCCCGCGGTGAGCACGGCGGTGGTGGCGGCCAGCACGATCGCGCCGCCGACCTGGAGCGCGGTGTTCACCAGCCCCGAGGCGAGGCCCTGCTCGTCGTCGGCCACGCCGCTGGTGGCGGCCACGTTGACGGACGGGAAGGCGAGCGCGAAGCCCGCGCCGATCAGCAGCATGCTCGGCAGCACCAGGCCGACGAAGCCGCTGTGCTCGTCGAGCCGCAGGAACAGCGCGTAGCCGACCGTCATCGACGCGACGCCGACCGGGAGCACCCGCTGCGGGCCGAACCGGTCCAGCAGGCGGCCGACCGAGCCGGCCGACAGGGCGACGATCGCGCCGCCGGGCAGCAGGCCGAGCGCCGTCTCCAGCGCGGACCAGCCGAGCAGCCGCTGCAGGTACAGCGTGGCCACGAACTGGAAGCCGGCGTAGGCGCCCATCAGCGTCAGCGCCGTCAGGTTCGCCCGGCGGACGCCCGCGCTGCGGAAGATCCCGAGCCGCACCAGCGGGTGCGCGGTGCGCGCCTCGATCAGCAGGAAGGCCGCGGCCAGCGCCGCCACCAGCAGCAGCGAGCCGAGCGTGCGCAGCGACAGCCAGCCCGCGCCCTGCGCCTCCGTCACCGTGAAGACCAGCAGCAGGACGGCGGCGGTGCCGGTGACCGCGCCCGCCACGTCGTACCCGCCGGAGGCGCGCTGCTCGCCGTGCTGACGGGGCAGCAGCTTCACGCCGGCCAGCAGCGCGACCAGGGCGATCGGGACCGGCATCAGGAACGTCAGCCGCCAGCCGGCCGAGGTCAGCAGCCCGCTGATGACCAGGCCGAGCGAGAAGCCGGCGGCGGAGCAGGTGGTGTAGATGGACAGCGCGCGGTTGCGGGCCGGGCCCTCGGCGAACGTGGTGGTGATGATGGAGAGGCCGGCCGGGGCGGTGAACGCGGCGCTGACGCCCTTCAGGAAGCGGGCGCCGATCAGCAGCGGGCCGCTGTCGACCAGGCCGCCGAGCAGTGAGGCGCCGGCGAACACGGCCAGCGCGACCAGGAAGACCCGGCGGCGGCCGAGCAGGTCGGCCGCGCGGCCGCCGAGCAGCAGCAGGCCGCCGTAGCCGAGGACGTAGCCGCTCACCACCCACTGCAGGGCGGAGTCGGACAGGTGCAGGTCGGCGCCGATCGAGGGCAGGGCGACGCCCACCATCGAGACGTCGAGGGCGTCCAGGAACATGGCGGCGCAGAGCACCACCAGGGCGCCCCAGAGGCGTGGGGTCCATCGCGTGTCGGTCATGGCACCGAACGCTACATGCATGTGCATGGGATGCAAGTGCATTTAATGCAGCTGCAACAGATGTGCGTGCATGTGCTAGGGTGGCGGCGTGACCGACCCAGATCCGGACCAGGACCCGGCCGCCGAGACGGCGCTCACCCGGCAGTGGCGCGCCGTCCTGGCAAGCCATGCGGCCACGTCCTGCGCCATAGACCGCGAACTCGGCGAGGCCTTCGGCCTCGGCGTCAGCGAGTTCGAACTCCTGGAGCGCCTCTGGGAGTTCGAGCAGGAGGAACACCAGGCCGGCTCCCGCGCCCAGGTGCTGTCCGGCAGCGTCCACCTCAGCCAGAGCGCCTTCTCCCGGCTCGTCGCCCGGATGGAGAAGTCCGGCCTGGTACAGCGCTCGCTGTGCGAGGACGACCGCCGGGGCGTCTTCGTCGCGCTCACCGACGAGGGCCGCGAGCGCTACCGCAGGGCCCGCCCCGTGCACCGCCGCATCCTCGCCGAGACGCTCCCGCCGCAGAACTGACGGAGCGCCGGGCCCGCCCCGGCGGGCGGCGCGCTCAGAACAGCGTCGACAACCCCGGCGCGGCCGCCAGCAGCGCCGCCGCAACCGGGGCGGCCAGCGCCGCCAGCGTCCAGCCCAGCCGGGCCCGCCGCGGCAGCCGCGGCTCACCCAGCAGCAGCCGGTCCACCCGGGCCGGCGACTGCGCCAACTGCCGCGGCGGGCAGGACGCGAACACCTCGCTGTTCAACTCCGCCAGCGCCAGTGCGGTGGTCACCCGCCCGTGCCGGCGGGCCGCCCGGTCGTCCGCCGCCAACTCCACCAGCACCGCCACCTGGTCCCGGAACTCCGAGAACACCCCCACGCCCGGGAAGCCGGTGGCCAACGCCTGCGAGCACTGGGCCAACCAGTGGTGCCGGGCCCGGACGTGACCCCGCTCGTGGCTCAGCACCGCCGCCAGCTCGCGGTCCGACAACTGCTGCAACGCCCCCGTGGTCACCACCAGCCGGGCCTGCGGCCCCGGCAGCGACCAGGCCTGCGGCCGGACGTTCTCCAGCACCACCAGGGGCTCCCGTGCGCCGCGCCGACGCGGCAGCAGCGAAGCCGGCAACTCGGGCGCGCGCCGCACCAGTTGGGCATGCCGGTGGTCGCGCTCCGCACGCGCCGAACGGATCTCCCGGGCCAGCGACAACGCCGTCCACAGCCCGCCCGCCGCCAGCACCCCGGCCGACAGCCGGCCCCAGCCCTCCAGGCCCGCCAGGCCGTACGCCTCCACGACCCCGGCCGGCGCGCCCGAGAACACCACGTCCCGCCAGGCCGGCAACGCCGCGGCGCTCGCCAGCAGCAGGCTCAGCACGCAGCAGAGCAGCACCGCGACCACCAGCATCTGCCACACCAGCAGGGCCAGCACCGGTTCTCGCTCGGGCCAGCGGGCCCGGGCCAGGCGGCGCGGCGCCACGGTGGCGAGCAGCAGTCCGAGCAGCAGCAGGCTCAGCAGTGCCGTCATGGCAGGGGCTCCCGAGGAGGGACACGGGGCGCGGCGGTGCGCTTCCCCCCAACCTATGCCGCCTCACGCCGACGCGGAACGGCCGGGTCGCTCCAGTGACCAAGACCACGTCCCCGCACGGTTTCCGACGGGCCGTCAGCCGGCGACCGGCCGTCACGCCCGGGCCCTCACACGGTCAGCAGCATCGCGAACATCCCGATCCCCATGCCCGCCCGGCAGGCCCGCAGCAGCGGCGCCGCCGGCACCGCCCCGTCCGCCGGGATCAACCGGCTGCCCTCCCACAGCACGTACCCGCCGAAGTACACCAGCAGCAGCCCCGTCACCATCGGCAGCCCGCCCGGCGCCCCGTGGTGCCCGGCGTGCCCGCCCGCCATCGCCAGCGCCATGTACGCCATCGCCAGCGCGCCGATCCCGTGGTGGAGCCGGTGCGCCCGCAGCGCCGCCCCGCGCCCGGCCAGCGCGCCCGTCAGCAGCACCGCCGCCAGCAGCGCGTACGGCCAGCCCCAGGCCACCCCCGGCAGCAGCGCCATCCCCGCCATCCCCAGGCCCATCGCGGCCTCCAGCAGGTCCGACTCCCGGCGGGCCGGCGAACCGTCCCCGCACGACGCACCGGCCCGCCGGCCGCGTCGCGCCCGCCACCCGTAGTAGCCGCCGCTGCCCGCGGCGAGCGCCGCCAGCAGCCAGTTCACCAGCGCCGGACCGTGCATCGCCGCCTCCTTCGGCCGGATGTTCGCACCCACCCACGATCACCGACTCCCGGGCGGGCGCAGCAGGCGCAAACGGGGGCGCACCGAGGCTTTCACGGGCCTGCGGCCTGCATGGGGAGAGCACGCCGGAAGTGGCCCCGAGCGGCCGCTCCGGGCAGGGCGGCGGCCGGCGCGGGCCAGGTGCGGGCCCGGTGCGGGGCCGGTGCGCAGTCCCGGTGGCGGCCCGTTCGGGGGCGGGGCAGGGTCGGGCGTACCGGAACCGACGCCGGATGTGTCCGTTTCATCCAACGCGGCGGGAACCGGAGGCGGCGGCGCTACGAACTGGAGTGTCCGCCGTCAAAGTGGTCTTGAGCCGGAGAACCTTTCGCACTTAACGTGGTCTTGTCGAAATAACTCCTGTCGAAGTGAGCCTGTGATGCAGAATCTTTCGCCGACGCTCGCGGCCGCGGGCGACGCCCCCACTGCCGGCCTCGCCACGCACCCGGCGTGGCTGCGCCTCAAGGACGCCGTCGAGGCCCTCCGGCCCCTGCAGTCCAAGGACGGCTCGATCGACCTCGCCGCCACGCCGCGCACCACAGTCGACCCCCTGGTCGAGACCGTGCAGGGCGCCGTCGCCGAGCTCGCCCCGCTCTTCCCGCACGACGCCGAGTACCTCGCCGCCGTCCGGGCCGACCTCGGCAAGTGGGCCGACACCGGCTACCGGGAGCCCGACTTCCTGGACTCGCTGCTGGCCTTCCGCCCCAACGAGCACCGCGTCGACGGCATCGGCCACCTGGTGGTCTTCCCGATGTACACCCAGAACGGCAACCCGGACCGGAACCTGGAAGCCGTCCTGCTGAAGGTCGTCTGGCCCGAGTGGATCGCCGAGCTGGAGAAGACCCGCTTCGACAACCCCGGCTACCTCGGCATCACCTTCGAGGACTTCACCGCCGGCTACGACACCAACTCCGCCGTGCTCTTCCCCGAGACCGTGGCCGTCCGCGAGGCGCCGGAACGTTTCACCTGGGGCGGCATCTTCTGCGACCGCGAGGCCGCCCGCTTCCGCACCGTCTCCACCAGCGCCGTCCGCCAGCTCGGCCTCGACATCCCCGCCGACGCCGAGAGCCTGCTCCAGGACCAGGACCGCACCCAGCAGACCTTCGTCCTGTGGGACCTGGTCCACGACCGCACCCACAGCCACGGCGACCTGCCCTTCGACCCGTTCATGATCAAGCAGCGCAGCCCGTTCTGGATGTACGGCCTCGAAGAGCTCCGCTGCGACCTGAACACCTTCAAGGAGTCGGTCAAACTCGAGGCCGAGGGCTTCAGCCAGGGCCGCGACGTCCAGTACGCCATCCTCTTCGACCGGATGTTCCGCTTCCCGGTCAGCGGCGACCGCGTCCGCAACTACGACGGCATGGGCGGCCAGCTGCTCTTCGCCTACCTGCACAAGCACGACGCGCTGCGCTGGCGCGACAACCGGCTCACCATCGACTGGTCGCGGGTCGCCGAGGTCACCAACCAGCTCTGCGCCGAGATCGAGACCCTCTACCGCGACGGCATCGACCGCCCCAAGACCGCGCACTGGATCGCCGCCTACCAGCTGGTCTCCCAGTACCTCACCCCGCACCCCGCCTCCACCTGGGCCAAGGGCCCCGAGGCGCTCCCGCTCGACCTCGCCGACGACAAGGCGCTGCGCAAGGCGCTGTGCGACGCCGTCCACCCCGACGAGTTCCCGCTCAGCATGTTCTACGAAGCCCTGTCCAAGAAGCTCAGCCGCGTCATCGCCGGCACCAAGGGCATCACCAGCGCCGACGTCGAGGAGATCGCCGCGTGACCACCGCCCCCCGCACCGACGCCCGCCCGCTGGCCGGCAAGGTCATCGCCGTCGCCGGAGCCAGCGGCCCCGCCGGCCAGGCCACCCTGCGCCGCCTCACCGCCGACGGCGCCACCGTGATCGGCGCCGACATCGACCAGCAGCGCCTCGACAAGACCGTCGACGCCATCCGCACCGCCGTCCCCGGCGCGAAGATCACCGGCCAGGTCATCGACCTGCTCGACCCGCAGGAAGTCCACGACTGGGCCGACCACCTCGAAGCCGAGCACGGCCACGTCGACGGCCTGTTCCACCTGGTCGGCGGCTGGCGCGGCAGCAAGAGCTTCTTCGAGACCCGGATAGACGACTGGGACTTCCTGCACGACACCGTCGTGCGCACCCTCCAGCACACCTCGCTGGCCTTCCAGCCCGCCCTGCTGCGCAGCCCCGCCGGCCGCTACGCGATGGTCTCCGCCGCCGCCGCGCACAAGCCCACCGGGGGCGGCGCCGCGTACGCCGCCGCCAAGGCCGCCACCGAGGCCTGGACCCTCGCCATGGCGCACTCCTTCACGAAGGAGACCACCGCCGAGGACGGAACCCCGACCGCCGCAGCTGCCATCCTGGTCATCAAGGCCCTGGTCAGCCCCGAAATGCGCGCCGAGAAGCCGGACGCCAAGTTCCCCGGCTTCACCGGCACCGCCGACCTGGCCACCACCCTGGCGGGCCTCTGGGACCGCCCCGCAGCAGAACTGAACGGACAGCACCTGTGGCTGACAGCCCGATGACCACCCCCTTCGGCCCGACCGACGCGGTACGGCACCACGACCCCGCCGTGCGCGGCTTCGCCAGCGACAACTACGCCGGCGTCCACCCCGAGATCCTCGCCGCGATAGCCCTCGCCAACGACGGCCACCAGATCGCCTACGGCGAGGACCAGTACACCGAGCACCTGCAGACCGTCTTCCGCCGCCACTTCGGCGACCGGGCCGAGGCGTTCCCCGTCTTCAACGGCACCGGCGCCAACGTGGTCGCCCTGCAGGCCCTGCTGCCCCGCTGGGGCGCGGTGATCGCCGCAGCGAGCGCGCACATCAACGTCGACGAGTGCGGCGCGCCCGAGAAGATCGCCGGTATCAAGATCCACACCGTCCCCACCCCGGACGGCAAGCTCACCCCCGAGCTGATCGACCAGCAGGCCTGGGGCTGGGGAGACGAGCACCGCGCCCAGCCGCTCGCCGTCTCCATCACCCAGTCCACCGAACTCGGCACCCTCTACACCGTCGACGAGGTCCGGGCGATCTGCGACCACGCCCACGAGCGCGGCATGCTCGTCCACATGGACGGCTCCCGGCTCGCCAACGCCGCGGCGTCCCTCGGCGTCCCGTTCCGCGAGTTCACCACCGACTGCGGAGTCGACGTCCTGTCCTTCGGCGGCACCAAGAACGGCCTGCTGCTCGGCGAGGTCGTGGTCGTGCTCAACCCCGAACGGGTCCGCGACCTCAAGTACCTGCGCAAGATGTCGATGCAGCTCGCCTCGAAGATGCGCTTCGTCTCGGTCCAGTTCGAGGCCCTCCTCACCGGCGACCTCTGGCTGCGCAACGCGGGCCACGCCAACGCGATGGCCCTCCGGCTGGAAGCCGCCGTCCGGGAGATCCCCGGCGTCACCGTGGTCCGCCCCGTCCAGGCCAACGCCGTCTTCGCGCTCCTCCCGCGCGAGGTCAGCGAGCGCCTCCAGAAGCGCTACCGCTTCTACTTCTGGGACGAGCACACCGGCGAGGTCCGCTGGATGGCCGCCTTCGACACCACCGAGGCCGACATCGACGCTTTCGCCGCCGCGATCGCGGAGGAGATGGGCCGGCAGGCCTGACGGCCGCCCCTCGGCCCGCTCCGCGACGGCCGGTCCGGAAGACACCTTCCGGGCCGGCCGTCGGCGTGTTTGCACCTGGCGCGGATCCGGCGTAGTGTTCACTGGTCGCTCGGCTGGGAGCACCGGACACGCATCTGTGTGGACGGTCCCGGGGCGGCCAATCCCTTGAGAACCAAGCAGCTGATCCTGACGGGTCGCGTCCTTTTCGCG
>NZ_JBHWDS010000096.1:0-11426 GCF_042734615.1 Kitasatospora sp. NPDC059646 | reverse complement strand
CGCCGCACCCTGGCCACCATCAAGGGCAACCTGTTCTGGGCCTTCGCCTACAACGTGGCGGCCCTGCCGCTGGCCGCGACCGGCCTGCTCAACCCCATGATCGCCGGCGCCGCGATGGCCTTCTCCTCGGTCTTCGTGGTCGGCAACAGCCTGCGGCTGCGGACCTTCAAGGCCCGCTGAGCTTCGATCGGCGGCCCGGCCCGGGAGACTCCCGGGCCGGGCTCCGTCGTTCCCGGGACTTGTCGGGACTGCCCGGGACTGCCCGGGACTTCCCGGGACTTCCCGGGACCGATCAGTTTCCGAGAAGCCCCACCGGCGGGCCCGTTCCTACGATGAAGAACGTCAACGGGACAGCGGAACGGGAGAGCCGGCCATGGCGGAGAAGCACGAGGGTTTCACGGCGGACGAGCGCGCGGCGATGAAGGAGCGCGCCAAGGAGTTGAAGGCGGAGTCGAAGCGGGCGTCGGCCGCCGCGAAGGCCGCCGAGGCGGAGCGGGACCTGCTGGAGAAGATCGCCGAGATGCCGGCCGAGGACCGGGTGCTGGCGGAGCGCTTCCACGAGATCGTCACCACGGTCGCGCCGGAACTGGCCCCGAAGACCTGGTACGGCATGCCCGCGTACAACAACAAGGACGGCAAGCCGGTGTGCTTCTTCCAGAGCGCCGCCAAGTTCAAGTCCCGGTACGCGACGATCGGGTTCAGCGACCACGCCCGCCTGGACGACGGCGACATGTGGCCGGTGTACTACGCGGTCGCCGACCTGGGCGAGGCCGAGGCGGCGCGCATCACCGAGCTGGTGAAGCGCGCCGTCGGCTGAACGGGGCCCGCCTCAGGAGTAGGCGCGCAGGGTGAGCAGGGCGGCGAGGGTGACGCCCGGGCGGGCTTCGTGCTCGGTGGAGTCCGACCAGCGGGCCCAGTTGATCGGCCAGCCGCCGTCGGGCAGTTGGGCGGACACCAGGTGGACCAGGCCGCGTTCGAGCTCGGCGTCGGAGAACCAGGCGCGGGCCAGGCTGTCCGGGCGGGGCGCGAAGTCGTGCGGCAGGTGGTACTCGCGGGGCGCGTACCCGGGGGCCAGCCGCACCTGCTCCGGGTGGGCCGGGTCGAGCAGCACCAACTGCTGACGGCGGACCAGTTCGCCGAGTCGGGCGGCCTGTTCGGCGGCCCAGGCGCGGTCCGGCGAGGCGTCCAGGACGCCGACGGCGGTGAACACCTCGTACGGGTGGGTCGTGTCGATCGCCTCGACGGCGCGGCGGCAGAACTCCTCCGCGCCCTTCAGCCACTCGTGGCGGACGCCGTGGCGCAGCAGCGGGGCGAGGATCTGGCCGGTGGAGAGCAGTTCGGCCGGCGGGTCGTCGACGACCGGCACGAACGGCGGGTGCGGGTAGCGGCGCAGGCTCGGCAGGACGGCCGGCACGCCGCCGTCCGGGGTGGTCAAGGTGGCGGCCCAGTCGCAGAGTTGCTGTCCGCGCGGGCCGTTCAGCGCGCCGGCTTCGCCGAGGACGCGGGCGGCGGCGCCGGCGGCCAGCGGTTGGGCGGCCGGGCCCCGGACGTCGGGTTCCAGGCCGTACGCCCAGCCGCCGTCGGAGGTGCGGTAGGCGTCCAGGGCGGCGAGGACGCCCGCCGGGTCGGGGGCGTCGAACAGGTGGGTGAAGCGCCGTTGCTCCAGGACCCGGCCCGAGGTCCACAGGTAGTCGGCGGCGCGCTCGATCGTGCTGTCGTCGATCCATGCCATGCCCCGACCGTAGGCGGCCGCGGCGGGCCGTGACCGGTGTTCGCCGAGTGGCGCGGAAAAAGTTTTCGCGGGGGCGATGAGTTCCGCCGGGGTCGGTCGTCCATTCCTGTGACGGCAACGACGGCAGTGACGGAGGAACCCGGGATGAGCGTCAAGGGACCGGCCAGCTACTTCCCCTCGATCGAGCAGAAGTACGGGCGGCCGATCGCCGACTGGCAGGAGCTGATCCGCAGCTCGCCGCTGACCAGGCACATGGAGCTGGTCGCCTGGCTGAAGGCCGAGCACGGCCTGGGCCACGGCCACGCCAACGCGCTGGTCGCCCACGCCCTCGCCCGCTGACCGCCGCACCGCACAAAGGAGTTCGACCATGACCGAGTTCGTGACCTCTGCCGACGGCACTCGGATCGCCTACCGGGCGGCGGGTGAGGGCCCCGCCGTGGTGATCGTGGACGGGGCGCTCTGCCATCGCGCGTTCGGGCCGTCCACCGGGATCGCCGACCGGCTCGCCGACGGGCACCGGGTGTTCAGCTACGACCGGCGCGGGCGCGGGGAGAGCGGCACGGCCGACCGCTACGCGGTGGAGCGGGAGATCGAGGACCTGGCGGCGCTGGTCGCGGCGGCGGGCGGTTCCGCGACCCTGTTCGGCCTGTCCTCCGGCGGGGCGCTGGCCCTGCGGGCGGCCGGCGCGGGCATCGGCGTCGAGCGGGTCGCCGTGTACGAGCCGCCGTTCAGCACCACCGAGGAGCAGCGGGCCCGGTTCAGGGAGTACCGGGCGGGTGTGGAGCGGGACGTCGCCGCCGGCGACCGGGGCGCGGCGGTCGCCCGCTTCATGGCCTTCGTCGGCGCCCCGGAGGCGATGGTCGACGGGATGCGGCAGTCACCCGTCTGGCCGGTCCTCGAGTCGGTCGCGCCGACGCTGGTCACCGACGCGGAGGCGCTGGACGGCGCGGAGGGCGCGCCGGTGCCGGTCGGGCGGCTGGCCGCGCTGACCGTGCCGGTGCTGGTGCTGGACGGCGGGGACAGCACGCGGCCGCTGCGGGACGCGGCCCGGGCGACGGCCGCCGCCGCGCACGCCGAGTACCGCACCCTGGCCGGTCAGACCCACGAGGTGGCCCCGGAGGTGCTGGCGCCGGTGCTCGCGGAGTTCGTCGCCAAGGGCTGACGGGGCGGCGACAAAGGCACTGCGGCGCGATCGGCGCCCCTGCTACCGTCGGGGCACTTCACCTGGCTGTCCCGAGGAGCAGACTCCGATGCATGATGCCCGCGCCCTGATCGACCTGGGGGACGAGGCCGTCCGACGGCTCGCCCGTCGCGGCTACCGGCTCGACCTGTCCGCGCTGGAGGCGCTGCAGTCCCGGCGCAACGCGGGCATCCAGGCCGGTGACGAGCTGCGGTCCCGGTCGAAGCAGGTCGCGCAGGAGGTGCAGCGGACGGCCAAGCAGGGCGGCGACGTCTCGGAGCTGAAGGAGAGCGCCCGCGCGCTGAAGGAGCAGATCCAGCAGAACGAGGCCGAACTGGAGTCGGTCCAGCAGGAGTTGACGGAGCTGCTGCTGACCGTCCCGAACCTGCCGGCGGACGAGGCGCCGGACGGCTTCTCGGACGAGGACGCCACCGAGCTGCGCCGGGTCGGCGAACCGCAGGCGTTCGACTTCGCCCCGAAGGACCACGTCGACCTCGGCGAGGCGATGGGGATCATGGACTTCGGCCGGGCCACCAAGCTGTCGGGTTCGCGGTTCAGCGTGCTGCGCGGCACCGGTGCGGCACTGGAGCGGGCGATCGTCGCGCTCCTGCTGGACCTGCACACCCGGCGGCACGGCTACGTCGAGCACGCGGTGCCGTACCTGGTGAACCGCCGCACCATGACCGGCACGGGGCAGCTGCCGAAGTTCGAGGAGGACCTGTTCCGGACGGGCGTCGCCGACCGGGACCTGTTCCTGATCCCGACCGCCGAGGTGCCGCTGACCAACCTGTACGCGGACGAGATCGTGGCGCCGGCCGAGCTGCCGCTGGCGCTGACCGCGCACACCCCGTGCTTCCGCTCGGAGGCCGGCTCGTACGGGCGCGACACCCGCGGGCTGATCCGGCTGCACCAGTTCTCGAAGGTGGAGATGGTGCGGATCTGCGCCGCCGAGCAGGCCCGCGAGCAGATGGAGCTGATGGTGTCGCACGCCGAGGCGTGCCTGCGGGAGCTGGAGCTCTCCTACCGGGTGGTCGTGCTGGCGGCCGGCGACACCGGCTTCTCCTCGCAGCTGACGTACGACCTGGAGGTGTGGCTGCCCAGCCAGGGCACCTACCGGGAGATCTCCTCGGTGTCGGACTTCGGCACCTTCCAGGGCCGCCGGGCCGGCATCCGCACCCGGGACGAGAACGGGAAGCCGACGCCCGCGGCGACGGTGAACGGTTCGGGCCTGCCGCTGGGCCGGACCATCGCCGCGGTGCTGGAGCAGCACCAGCGGGCCGACGGTTCGGTGCTGCTGCCGAAGGCGCTGCACAGGTACCTGGGCTTCGCCCGGATCGCGGCCGACGGCACCCCGGTCGAGGAGTAGGACTCCCCTCCCCCGACAGCGGAGTCGACGGCGCGCGGCGGGCCGAGCCGCGCGCCGTCGGCGCGTTCAGGCGCCGGTGGGCAGGGTCGCGGACACCTGCCAGCCGGCGCCGTGCGGGCCGGCCGTCAGTTCGCCGCCGAGGTCGGCGATCCGGGTGCGCAGCGCGGTCAGGCCGGTGCCGCCGCCGGGGCGGGCGCGGGGGTGGGCGGGCCCGGAGTCGGTGACGGTAACGGTGAGGCCGGCGCCCGGCCGGTGGGCGAGGGCGACGGTGATCCGGTCGGCGGCGGGGGCGTGGCGGCGGATGTTGGTGAGGGCTTCCAGCGCGACCCGGTAGGCGGCGTCCTCGACGGCGGGCGGCAGGACGGGCAGCCCGTCGGGGTGGTGCAGGGCGGGCCGGTCGGGGAAGTGGTCGAGCAGGGCGGGGAGTTCGGCGAGGGTGTGGCGGCGCGGGGCGGCGTCGTCGGCGCGCAGGGTGTCGAGGGTGCGGTCCATCGAGGCGAGGGCGCGCTGCCCGGCGGCCTCCAGGCGGGCCAGCAGCCGGGCGTTCTCGTCCGGGTCGTAGGCGCCGACCTGGGCGGCCTGGACCTCCAGCAGGATGCCGGTGAGCTCGTGGGCGACGTAGTCGTGCAGGTCGCGGGCGACGGTCAGGCGCTGTTCGCGGCGGGCGTCGCGGACGGCGCGGGCCCGGCGGTCGTCCTGGCCGCGCAGGTAGAGGGCGCCGCCGAGGGTGGCGGCGACCGGTACGACGGACAGCAGCAGGCCGGCGACGGAGGCGTCCAGCGGCTCGGGCCGGCGCAGCGTGAAGCGCAGCGGCAGCAGCAGGGCGGCGCCGGCGGTCAACGCGCCGACCGCCCACGACCGACGGATCGTCAGGTGCCGTACCGAGCGGACCACCAGGACCAGCAGGGCGGCGAACTCGACGGGCATCCACAGCACGGTCAGCCCGTCGTCGCCGACGTAGCCGGCGTCGACGGCGAGCGAGATCAGCGCGGCTCCGGCGGGGGCGAGGACTGGCGAGCGCGGGCCGAGCGGGCGGGGCAGCGCGGTGAGGGCGACCACCAGGGCGGCGCAGACGGCGGGGAGCCAGGCGTTCCACGGGCCGAACGGGGCGGGCAGGAGCAGCAAGGCGGCCGCGACGGCGGTGAGGGCGCGCCGGGCGGTCATGCGGCCGGGCCGCCGGGGACGTCGGTGAGGTAGCCGAGTTCGAAGGCTCGCATGGCGATGCCGACCCGGTTGCGGACGCCGAGCTTGCGCTGGATGTGCGCGACGTGGGTCTTCACGGTGCCGGGCGAGATGAACAGGGCCGCGGCGATGTCGGCGTTGGTGCGGCCCTCGGCGACCTCGCGGGTGATCTCCCGTTCGCGGGCGGTGAGCGGTTCGGCCGGGGGTGCGGCGTCGGGGCGGCGCCCGGTGACGTGCTGGAGCAGCCGGACGGTGACGGAGGGGCTGATCAGGCTGTCGCCGGCCATCGCGGCGCGGACGGCCTCGATCAGCAGGGCGGGCCCGGAGCGTTTGAGCAGGAATCCGGAGGCTCCTCCGCGCAATGCGGGGTAGACGTACTCGTCGAGGTCGAAGGTCGTC
This sequence comes from Kitasatospora sp. NPDC059646, assembly GCF_042734615.1. Classification (NCBI taxonomy): domain Bacteria; kingdom Bacillati; phylum Actinomycetota; class Actinomycetes; order Kitasatosporales; family Streptomycetaceae; genus Kitasatospora; species Kitasatospora sp. NPDC059646. The sequence goes on along the minus strand of NZ_JBHWDS010000096.1, from coordinate 5,567 downwards.
ACGACGACGACCTTCACCGGCGGGTCGGCGGCGGGTCCGCAGAGCTGCCGGACGACCTCCAGGCCGTCCATCCGGGGCATCCGCACGTCGACCAGGGCGACGTCGGGGCGCAGGGTCCGGGCGGCTTCGATCGTGGCGAGGCCGTCGGCGGCCTCGCCGACCACCTGGAGGTCGGATTGGGTTTCGAGGATGCGTCGCAGTCCGCGTCGGACCATTTCCTGGTCGTCGGCGATCAGTACCCGGATGGTCACCCGGCGGATTCTGCCACAGCGGGTTCGTCGTACCGGGCCGGGCAGCTGACGGGGCGTTACCGTCGGGGAATGGGCGAGGTGGTGCGGGCGAAGTGGCTGGCGCGGGCCGCGATCGGGTGCGGGGCGGCGGCGGTGGCGGTGCTGGCCGCGGGGGCGGGCCTGCGCGGCGCGCTGGTGGTGGCGGTCGGGGTGGCGGCGCTGGCGCTGATGGCGGTCGGGGTGTGGTGGGCGCTGTCGCGGCGCGGGCCGGTGCGCTGGCTGGGGGTGCTGCTGGCGGCGGTGGCTCCGGCGGGCGCGGTGGCGGCGTACGTCGGGGCGGGGACGTGGCCGTGGGTGCTGGCCTCGGTGCTGCTGTGGGCGGTGGGCCTGTGGCCGGCGCGGGCGGCGCTGCGGGCGGGGCGGGGGGCGCAGGAGATGCCGGAGCGGGAGGCGGCCCGGCCGCGCAGGCCGGTGCTGATCATGAATCCGAAGTCCGGCGGCGGGAAGGTGGAGAAGTTCCGGCTGCCGGAGCGGGCCCGGGAGTTGGGCGCGGAGGTGGTGCTGCTGGACCCGTCGGCGCCGCAGGACGTGGCGGAGCTCGCGGAGCGGGCGGTGGCGGACGGGGCGGACCTGCTGGGGGTGGCGGGCGGCGACGGCACGCAGGCGCTGGTGGCGCAGGTCGCGGCCCGGCACGGACTGCCGTTCCTGGTGGTGTCGGCGGGCACCCGCAACCACTTCGCACTGGACCTGGGCCTGGACCGGAACGATCCGGCGCGCTGCCTGGACGCGTTGACGGACGGCGTGGAGCTGCGGGTGGACCTGGGCGAGGTGGCGGGCCGGGCGTTCGTCAACAACGTGTCGTTCGGGACGTACGCGGAGATCGTGCAGAACCCGGAGTACCGGGACGCCAAGGCGTCGACGGTGCTGGCGATGCTGCCGGACCTGCTGGCGGGCTACGCGGGTGCGGAGCTGACGGCGGAGGCGGGCGGCGAGGTGCTGGAGCAGCCGCAGGCGGTGCTGGTCAGCAACAACCCGTACGACGCCGGGGACCTGCTGGACCCGGGCCGGCGTTCGCGGCTGGACCTGGGGCGGCTGGGGGTGCTGGGCGTGCGGGTGGACGGCGCGGCGCAGGTCGCCGACCTGGCGTTGCGTGGTACGAGTGCGGAGGCGGTGCGGACGCTGATGGGGCGTGAGGTGCTGGTGACGGCGGAGACGGCGAGGATTCCGGTGGCGGTGGACGGCGAGGCGCTGGAGCTGGACGTGCCGGTGCGGTGCGTGATCCGGCCGGCGGCGCTGCGGGTGCGGGTGCCGCGGGACCGGCCGGGTGCGGTGCGGTCGACGCCGCCGCTGTCGTGGCGCCGGCTGGCCCGGCTGGCGGCGGGCCGCGTCGAGGCGAACGGCGGTGCGCGGTGAAGGCGTTGACGCGGCTGGTGCTGGCCGGCCACCGGGTGGTGGCGGACCTGGCGGCGGTGGACGGGGCGGTGTACGTCGCGGTGGCGGCGACGCCGACGCCGACGCTGGACGAGGGGCTGCGGCGGCTGTCGACGGCCGCGAACCACTCGAAGCTGTCGATCGCGGTGGCGTGCGGCCTGGCGCTGGTGCCGGGCGCGCCGCGCCGGGCGGCGCTGGTGGGGCTGGGGTCGGTGGCGGTGGCGTCGGCGGCGGCGAACCTGGCGGGCAAGTCGCTGGCGCGGCGGGCCCGGCCGGACCGGGTGGCGGGGAAGGTGCCGCAGGCCCGGCACGTGCCGATGCCGGAGTCGGCGTCGTTCCCGTCCGGGCACACCGCGTCGGCGTTCGCGTTCGCCACCGGAGTGGCTTCGCAACTGCCGTGGGCGGCGGCCCCGTTGGGCCTGCTGGCGGCGTCGGTGGGCTATTCGCGGGTGCACACCGGGGTGCACTATCCGGGCGATGTGGTGGCGGGCGCGCTGCTGGGCACGGTGGCGGGCAGCCTGGTGGCGGGCGTGGGACGGCGGGTGAGCTGCCGTCAGGGCAGGTAGCGGTAGCCGAGGCCGGGTTCGGTGACCAGGTGGCGGGGCCGGTGCGGGTCGCGTTCGAGCTTGCGGCGCAGGGCGGCGAAGTGGACCCGCAGGTAGTTGCTGTGGTGTTCGTGGCCGGGCCCCCAGACGGCGGTGAGGATCTGCCGTCGGGTGACCAGCCGGCCGGGCGCGGCGAGCAGCACGCCGAGCAGTCGCCACTCGGTGGGGGTGAGCCGGACCGGGCCGTCCGGGCCGGTGGCGCGGGCGGCGGCCGGGTCCACGGTGTGGTCGCCGATCCGGGCGAGCGGCGGGGCGGCGGCGGGGGCGGGGCGGCGCAGGACGGCGCGCAGCCGGGCGAACAGCTCGTCCATGACGAAGGGCTTGGTGAGGTAGTCGTCGGCGCCGCCGTCCAGGGCCCGGATGCGGTCGGCGGGGTCGGTGCGGCCGGACAGCACGATGACCGGCGCGGCGCTGTGCATGCGCAGGGCGCGCAGCACGTCCATGCCGTCCCGGTCGGGCAGGCCGAGGTCGAGCAGGACGGCGTCGGGCGGAGCCTGTTCGGCCAGTGCGAGGGCCTGCCGGGCGGTGCCGGCGGTGACGGCCGCGTACTGGCGGGCCAGCAGGTTGAGGCGCAGGGTGCGCAGCAGGCGGGGTTCGTCGTCGACGGCGAGGACGCGGGTCATCGGGTTTCCTCGGGGGGTGCTTCGGTGGCGGCGGGCAGGGTGAGCAGCATGGTGGTGCCGCCGCCGGGGGTGTCCTCGACGTCGAGGGTGCCGCCCATGGCTTCGGCGAGGCCGCGGGAGAGTGCGAGGCCGAGTCCGAGGCCGGTGGTGTTGTCGGTGTCGCCGAGGCGCTGGAACGGCAGGAAGACCCGGTCGCGGTCCTCGGGCGGGATGCCGGGGCCGCGGTCGACGACGCGGATCTCCACCCGGTCGGCGTGCCCGGAGGCGGTGACCAGGACGGGTGCGCCGGGTGCGTTGTGCCGCAGCGCGTTGGTGACGACGTTGGCGAGGACGCGTTCCAGCAGCGGCGGGTCGGCGAGGACCGGCGGGGCGGTGTCGAGGTCGAGGGGGTGGACGGGCGTGCCGGGACGGGGCAGCGAGTCGAGGGCGCGCGGCAGGATCTCGTCCAGGTGGGTGGGCTGCAGGTGCAGGGTGAGGGCGCCGGCCTGGAGGCGGCTGAGGTCGAGCAGGTTGTCGACCAGCCGGGTGAGTTCGACCAGCGACTCGTCGGCGAGGGCGAGCAGTTCGGCCCGGTCGTCGGCGGAGAACTCGACCTCGGGGCTGCGCAGCGAGCCGACCGAGGCGAGGGCGGTGGCGAGCGGGGTGCGCAGGTCGTGGCTGACGGCGGCGAGCAGGGCGGTGCGCATCCGGTCGGCGGCGCGGATCGGTTCGACCTCGGCGGCGGCGGTGGCCAACCGGTCGCGTTCCAGGGCGGCGGCCAGGTGGGCGGCGAACACCGCCAGCACCCGGTGGTCGGTGTCGGGCAGCCGGCGCCCGGTGAGGACCAGCAGCGCGTCGGCGCCGACCGGCAGCTCGACGGTCTCGGGGTGCTCGTCGGGGGCCGCGGGGGCGTCGGTGCGGGCGAGCACCTCGCCGGTCGCGGGGACGAGCAGGGCGGCGGTGTCCAGGCCGAAGGAGGTGCGGGTGCGTTCCAGCAGGGCGGGGACGGCGGCGGCGCCGCGCAGCACCGAGCCGGCCAGCGTGGACAGGGTCTCCGCCTCGGCGGTGGCGCGGGCGGCCCGGGCGGTCTGCCGGGCCGCGTGGTCGACGACGGTGGACACGCACAGTGCGACGGCGGCGAACACGGCGAGCGCGATGAAGTTGTTGGCCTCGCCGATGGTGAAGGTGTGCACCGGCGGGATGAAGTAGTAGTTCAGCAGCAGCGACGCGACCAGTGAGGCGAGCAGCGCGGAGGTCGCGCCGCCGAGCAGCGCCACGGCGACGACGCCGAGTTGGAAGATCAGCGCGTCGGTGGTGAGGTTCAGCGCGGTGTGCGCCTGGGAGAGCGCGCCGGTCAGCGCCCAGGGGACGGCGAGCCCGGCGGCGTAGCCGGCGAGGGTGCGGCGGCGGGAGTTCCGGCGGCCGAGCGGGGGGAGCCGGCCGCGGCCGGTGAACGCGTGGGTGACCATGTGGACGTCGATGTCCTCGGACCGGTCGACGGTGGTCTCGCCGATGCCGGGGCCGGTGAGGAAGCGGTTGGTGCGGCCGCGCCGGCTGGTGCCGAGGACGAGCTGGGTGGCGTCGCGGGACCGGGCGAAGGTCAGCAGCGCCTCGGGGATGTCGTCGCCGACCACCACGTGGTAGCTGCCGCCGAGGGACTCGACCAGGCTGCGCTGTTCGGCGAGCCGGCCGGGCGAGGCGCCGGCCAGGCCGTCGCTGCGGGTGACGTGCACGGCGAGCAGTTCGCCGCCGGCGGTGCGGTCGCAGATTCGGGCGGCGCGGCGGATCAGGGTGGGGCCCTCGGGTCCGCCGGTGAGGGCGACGACCACGCGTTCGCGGGTCTCCCACACCCGGTCGATGTTGTGCACGGCCCGGTAGTCGCGCAGTCCTTCGTCGACCCGGCCGGCCAGCCAGAGCAGCGCGAGTTCGCGCAGCGCGGTGAGGTTGCCGACCCGGAACCAGTTGGCGAGCGCGGCGTCGACCTTCTCGGCCCGGTAGACGTTGCCGTGGGCCAGTCGGCGGCGCAGTGCCTGCGGGGCCATGTCGACCAGTTCGATCTGGTCGGCGCGGCGGACCACCTCGTCGGGGACGGTCTCGCGCTGCGGCACGCCGGTGATCTTCTGCACCACGTCGTTGAGCGACTCCAGGTGCTGGATGTTGACGGTGGTGATCACGTCGATGCCGGCGCCGAGGAGTTCCTCGACGTCCTGCCAGCGCTTGGCGTGCCGCCCGCCGGGGACGTTGGTGTGGGCGAGTTCGTCGACCAGGGCGAGTTCGGGGCGGCGGCGCAGCAGCGCGTCCAGGTCGAGTTCGGCGAACTCGGTGTCGCGGTAGCGCCGCACGGTGCGCGGGATCTGCTCCAGGCCGTCGAGCAGGCGGGCGGTGCGCGGCCGGTCGTGGGTCTCCAGGACGCCGACCACGACGTCGGTGCCGCGCTCCTGGCGGCGGTGCGCCTCGTCGAGCATCCGGTAGGTCTTGCCGACGCCGGGGGCCGCGCCGAGGTAGACCCGTAGCCGGCCCCGCCGGCGGCCGGGGGGCTGGGCTGCGGGGTCGACTGGCATGGCGGCTCGTCTCGCGGTCGTGGGCGGAAGGGGGTCGGGGACGCGGCCGGGGGGGCCCGGGGGGGCGGCGGGCGGGGGGGCGCGCCGCGCCCGGGCGGCAGCGTGGAGTGAGAGGGCTGAGCGCAGGGCGGTAGGTGC
>NZ_JBHWDS010000095.1:0-11797 GCF_042734615.1 Kitasatospora sp. NPDC059646 | reverse complement strand
CGCCGCACCCTGGCCACCATCAAGGGCAACCTGTTCTGGGCCTTCGCCTACAACGTGGCGGCCCTGCCGCTGGCCGCGACCGGCCTGCTCAACCCGATGATCGCCGGCGCCGCGATGGCCTTCTCCTCGGTCTTCGTGGTCACCAACAGCCTGCGGCTGCGCAGGTTCCGGCAGTCCTGACGGGCCGTCGGCGACCCGCCGGTCAGCGGCCGAGCAGTTCGCCGCCGTTGCAGTGCAGGATCTCGCCGGTGATGAACCCGGCCTCCGCGGAGGCGAGGAAGCACACGGCGGCGGCGACCTCGCCGGACTCGCCGATCCGGCCGAGCAGGGTGCGCGCCGAGCGGCGGGCGACCTCCGCCTCGTCCAGGCGCGGCCCGAAGAACTCGGTGCCCGCCACGGTGCCGGGGGCGACGATGTTGGCGGTGATGCCGGACGGGCCGAGCTGGGCGGCCAGGAAGTGGTTCCAGGCGTGCAGCGAGGCCTTCGCCGCCCCGTAGGAGCCGGCTCCGCGCAGGGCGGCGATCGAGGAGACGGTGATGACCCGGCCGGAGCCGGGCGTGAGCCGGTCGCGGACGGACTCGGTGAGCAGCACGGCGGTCAGCACGTTGCGCTCGAAGTCGCCGCGCCAGCGGGCCAGCACGGCGTGCGGGCCGGCGCCGAACACGGTCTCCCGGCTGCCGGCGTTGTTGACCAGTACGTCGATCCGGGCGGGCAGCGCGTCCAGCGCGGCCTCCACGGCGTCCGGGTCGGCGAGGTCGCACACCAGCGGGGTGACGTTGGGGCCGAGTTCCGCGGCGGCGTGGTCGAGGACCCCGGGACGGCGGCCGACGATCACCACCCGCTCGCCGGCGTCGGCGAAGCGCCGGGCCACCTCAAGGCCGATGCCGGTGCCTCCACCGGTGACGACGACGTTCCTGGCCATAGCGCGCTCCCTCCCTGACCGTTCACCGCTCAGCGGATGGCAGGCGGTCCGTACCGGATTGCCACGATTCCTATCACGCTGGGTTGCGGTGTCTGCGGGGTGGGTGACGCCGCACACCGGGCGTGCGGTGTGATATGCGCTCCGCCGTACGGGTGCGCGGATGCACACGGAGAGTGGAGAGAGGCAACTCACACCCCCCTGGCGTAACTCTGCGCCCCCTGGTACGTCTTACCTTTTGTAGAGCGGGGCTCCGGCGGGCCCCGACGGGTCGTCGATTCGTCGACGGTCCTCGCGCACGGCGCCGGGCCGGATCCGGGAGCCCGGGGATGCTTTGAGCGGCCGTTCCCCACCCGGGGTCGTCCCGGGCGCCGTGCGCCCCACCTCGGCAGCTGCGAAGGGGCCCGGCCCCCGCCCCCTCATCGGGTGGCGGGGCCGGGCCCCTTCGTACTGCCGAGGTTCGCTCAGCGGGCGTCGAGCGGCACGTAGTCGCGGATCTCCACGCCGGTGTAGATCTGCCGCGGGCGGCCGATCCGGCTGGTCGGGTCCTTGATCATCTCGTGCCAGTGGGCGATCCAGCCGGGGAGCCGGCCGAGCGCGAACAGCACGGTGAACATGCTGGTCGGGAAGCCCATCGCGCGGTAGATCAGACCCGTGTAGAAGTCCACGTTCGGGTACAGCTTGCGCGAGACGAAGAAGTCGTCCTTGAGCGCGTGCTCCTCCAGCTTGAGGGCGATGTCCAGCAGCTCGTCGGACTTGCCGAGCTGGCCGAGCACCTCGTGGGCGAGCACCTTGACCTGCGCGGCGCGCGGGTCGAACGCCTTGTAGACGCGGTGGCCGAAGCCCATCAGCTTGACGCCGTCCTCGCGGTTCTTCACCTTGCGGATGAAGGCGTCGACGTCGCCGCCGTCGTTCTTGATCTGCTCCAGCATCTCCAGGACGGCCTGGTTGGCGCCGCCGTGCAGCGGGCCCCAGAGCGCCGAGATGCCCGCCGAGATCGAGGCGAACAGGTTGGCGTGCGAGGAGCCGACCAGGCGCACCGTCGAGGTGGAGCAGTTCTGCTCGTGGTCGGCGTGCAGGATGAGCAGCTTGTCCAGGGCGTTGACCACGACCGGGTTCAGCTCGTAGTCCTCGGCCGGGACGGCGAAGGTCATCCGCAGGAAGTTCTCGACGTAGCCGAGGTCGTTGCGCGGGTAGACGAAGGGCTGGCCCATCGCCTTCTTGTACGCGTACGCCGCGATCGTCGGCAGCTTCGCCAGCAGGCGGACCGTCGACAGGTGGCGCTGGGCCGCGTCGAACGGGTTGTGGCTCTCCGGGTAGAAGGTGGAGAGCGCGCCGACCACCGAGGACAGCATCGCCATCGGGTGCGCGTCCCGCGGGAAGCCCTGGAAGAAGCGCTTGACGTCCTCGTGCAGCAGGGTGTGCTGGGTGATCTCGGTGCTGAACGCCGACAGCTGCTCGGCGTTCGGCAGCTCACCGTTGATCAGCAGGTAGGCGGTCTCGATGAAGTTGGCCTCACCGGCCAGCTGCTCGATCGGGTAGCCGCGGTAGCGCAGGATTCCGGCGTCACCGTCAATGAAGGTGATCGCGGACTTGTTGGCGGCGGTGTTGCCGAAACCGTTGTCCAGGGTGACCAGGCCGGTCTGCGGAAGCAGCTTCGAGATGTCGAAGCCGGCGTTGCCCGCAGTGCTCTCGACGACGGGGTACTCGTACTCGCCGTCCTGGTACCGCAGTACTACCGATTTGTCGCTCACGTCTTCCTCACCGACGAAATTTGATCCTCATCCGACTGCCCTGACTGTCTCAACGATCCCCCACCCGAAGGACGGCCGCGCACCCGGGGGTGACCCCGGAAAGGACCAGGGCCTACAAACTCTGCTGCCGCAGCCGGTGTGAACCGGACAAGATCGGCACCAGACCAGGTTCCGCCCTAAATCTCTTCACGTCAAGACAACCTCTGAACGTACCGTACCTCCTGAACCACGCCCGGCAGCCAATCTGTGGTCCAGCGCGGAGTGCCGCCGGCCGGCGCTCACCGCCCGCACCGCCTGTCCGATCGCCTTCCGGGACCCCACCAGCACCACCAGCTTCTTCGCCCGCGTCACCGCGGTGTACAGCAGGTTGCGCTGGAGCATCGTCCACGCCGACGTCGTGACGGGAATCACCACCGCCGGGTACTCGCTGCCCTGCGAACGGTGGATCGTCACCGCGTACGCGTGCGCCAGCTCGTCCAGCTCGTCGAAGTCGTACGGCACCTCCTCGTCCTCGTCGGTCAGCACCGTCAGTCGCTGGTCGTCCACACTGAGCGAGGTCACGACGCCCACCGTGCCGTTGAAGACGCCGCTGCGCCCCTTCTCGTAGTTGTTGCGGATCTGCGTCACCTTGTCGCCGACCCGGAACGTCCGCCCGCCGAAGCGGCGTTCGGGCACGCCCTCACCGGCCGGGGTGACGGCCGACTGGAGCAGCGTGTTCAGCGCCCCCGCCCCCGCCGGGCCGCGGTTCATCGGCGCCAGCACCTGGACGTCGCGCCGCGCGTCCAGGCCGAAGCGCTGCGGGATGCGGCGGGCCACCACGTCCACCGTCAGGCCGGCCGCGCGCTCCGCGTCGTCCTCCGCGAACAGGAAGAAGTCCGGCAGGCCGTCGGTCAGCGGCGGCAGGCCCTCGTTGATCCGGTGCGCGTTCACCACCACGCCCGACTGCTGGGCCTGCCGGAAGATCCGGGTCAGCCGCACCGACGGGATCGGGCTCCCGGCGGACAGCAGGTCGCGCAGCACCTCGCCCGCGCCCACCGACGGCAACTGGTCCACGTCCCCCACGAACAGCAGGTGCGCCCCCGGCGCGACCGCCTTGACCAGCTTGTTCGCCAGGATCAGGTCCAGCATCGACGCCTCGTCGACCACCACCAGGTCCGCGTCCAGCGGCCGGTCCCGGTCGTACGCGGCGTCCCCGCCGGGCTTCAGCTCCAGCAGCCGGTGCACCGTGCACGCCTCCGCGCCGGTCAGCTCCGCCAGCCGCTTCGCCGCCCGCCCGGTCGGCGCCGCCAGCACCACCTTCGCCCGCTTCGCCAGCGCCAGCTGCACGATCGACTTCACCGTGAACGACTTGCCGCAGCCCGGCCCGCCGGTCAGCACCGCGACCTTCTCGGTCAGCGCGAGCCGCACCGACTGCTCCTGCTCCGGGGCGAGTTCGGCGCCCGTCCGGCTCGCCAGCCAGCCCAGCGCGGCCGGCCAGTCCACGCCCCGGAACCACGGCAGCCGGTCCTCCTCCGCCCGCAGCAGCCGCAGCAGCTGGCCCGCCAGCGAGATCTCCGCCCGGTGGAACGGCACCAGGTACACCGCCGTGACCTCCTGCCCGTCCCCGCCCGGCAGCCGCTCACGCACCACCCCCTCCGCCGCGACCAGCTCCGCCAGACAGTCGATCACCAGCCCGACGTCCACCTGCAGCAGCTTCACGCCGTCCGCGATCAGCCGCTCCTCCGGCAGGTAGCAGTGCCCCTGATCGGTCGACTGCGACAGTGCGTACTGCAGGCCCGCCTTCACCCGCTCCGGCGAGTCGTGCGGGATCCCCACCGCCTGCGCGATCCGGTCCGCCGTCAGGAACCCGATGCCCCACACGTCCGCCGCCAGCCGGTACGGCTGGTTCTTCACCACCCCGATCGACGCGTCCGCGTACTGCTTGTAGATCCGGACCGCCAGCGACGTCGACACCCCGACGCTCTGCAGGAAGACCATCACCTCCTTGATGGACTTCTGCTCCTCCCAGGCCTTGGCGATCATCTTCGTCCGCTTCGGCCCCAGGCCCGGCACCTCGATCAGCCGCTTCGGCTCGTTCTCGATCACCTCCAGGGTCTCCACCCCGAAGCGCTCCACGATCCGCTCCGCGAACCGCGGCCCGATCCCCTTGATCAGCCCCGAGCCCAGGTACCGCTGGATGCCCTGCACGGTGGCCGGCAGCACCGTCGTGTAGTTCTCCACCGTGAACTGCCGCCCGTACTGCGGATGCGAGCCCCACCGCCCGAACAGCCGCAGGCTCTCCCCCACCTGCGCCCCGAGCAGCGCCCCCACCACCGTCAGCAGGTCGTTCGCACCCCGCCCGGTGTCCACCCGCGCGACCGTGTACCCCGTCTCCTCATTGGCGTACGTGATCCGCTCCAGGACCCCCTCCACCTGCGCCAGCTGCACCGGACACCTCACCCGCAATCAGGACACACCGCCGCGAGGAAAGGTACTCCGCCCGACCGACACGACGAGGCCGTTCCGGAAGCATCGCGGCGGCGAGCGGAACGGGGCCGCACGCCGAACGCGCACGACCCCGCCGGCACCGGCCGCCTACTGCGCGCCCTCGCCGAGGCGCAGCAGCTGCGGCACCCGCCGACGCCCCGTCACCCCCTCCAGCGCCGCCGCGCACGGCACCAGGACCAGCAGCGCCAGGGCGGCCGCGGCGATCGACGCCCAGTCCGGCGCGAACGCCGGAGCGCCCGGGCCCGCGGTGAACGCGCGCAGCTCCAGCGCCGGGCCGAGCAGCCACGGCAGACCCAGCCCGAGCACCGTCCCGCCGATCACCGCCGCCGCCATCACCGGGAGCAGCTGCACCAGTTGGACGCCCGCCGCCGCCCGCGCGCCGAGCCCCAGCGTGCGCAGGTACGCGAGCATCCTGCCCCGCTCGGCGGAGCCGAGCAGCAGCTCCAGGACCACCGCGGCGAGCCCCAGCAGCAGGCCGACCGCCGCCGCCGTCCGGAACGCCAACTCCAGCGCGGCGACCAGGCCGTCGTCCGCGGAATCCGCCAACTCCCCCGCCAGGTCCCGCACTTCGACCGGAGCGCCGCGCAGCACCGCACCGCCCGCCGCACCCGCGCCGCCCGCGCCCGCAGTCGCCGCCGACGCCGCCACCACCGCCCGCAGCCGGGCCCCGTCGATCCGCTGCGCGCCGGCCACCGACCCGGGCCGCCCGGGCGCGGAGAACAGCACGGCGGCGTTGCGCTGCCCGGTCTGCTTCGGCAGCCGCTCCGCGGCGGGCCCGCCGAACACCAGCAGCGGCCCGCCGCCGACCTCACCGACCACCGGGCCGATCGCCCGGTCCCGTTCCGCCCCGGCGGGCAGCACGCCGACGATCCGGACCCGGAACCTGGACGCCCCGGCGTCCGCGTCGAACGACCCGTCGGGGAACCGCGCCGCGGTCCGCGCATCGGCCAGCGCGGGCAGTTCCGCACCCGCCACCAGCGGCGCGGACAGACCCGCGGCGGACAGCGCCGCCGCCACCGGGGAGCCCGGCTCCAGCCCGGCCAGCACCGCCTGGTCGACCCCGACCAGACCCACCCCCTTGACCACCGCGCCGTCCTCGTCCGACGTCAACGCCGCCACCCCGCCGCGCACCGGCAGCACCCCGCCGACCCCCGGGACCTTCGCCAACTCCTCCAACGGGAGCGGTCGTTGGGAGGGCCCGAGGACGACCGCGTCACCGCCCGTGCGCCACTCGGCGGCCTCCAGCCGGCCGTGCCGCACCGTCCCCGACACCAGCGCGCCGAACACCGCGCAGGACAGCGCCGGCACCAGCACCAGCAGCGCCGTCGCCGCCGCCGCGGAACGCCGCCCGGCCTGCGACAGGCCCACCAGCGCCACCGTGCCGCGCCGCCGCCGCGCCCACCCCGTCAGCGCCCGCAGCGGCACCGGGTACACCCGCAGCAGCACCACCACCGCCGCCAGACCCAGCACCACCGGAACCAGCGCCAGTTGCGGATCCGGCTCGGCCGTCCCCGGCGGCACCGCACCGCGCAGCCGCAACTGCAGCACGCCCGCGCCCGCCAGCACCAGCACCGCGGCCTCCACCGCCAGCCGCCCCGACAGGCCCCGCACCCGCCTGACGCCCCGCCGCCGCACCGGCTCCCGGCCCGCCCGACGGGCCGCCCGGCCCAGCCACCACACCGCCGCCGCGGGCGCACCCGCCACCAGCACGGCCGCCGCCACCGCCGGCCACCAACCGCCCAACGGCCGCTCCCCCACCAGCGATCCGGACACCAGCCGCCCCACCAGCACCCCCGCCAGGACCGCCGGAACGGCCTCCAGCAGCCGCACCGCCGCCAGCGCGGGCTCCCCCGCCCCGCGCGCCCGCTGGAGCGCCAGCGCCCCCTCCCGGCGCCGCGCCCCGAGCCGTGCCGCGGCCACCGCCGTCGACACCCCGATCGCCAGCAGCCCGGCCAGCGCGAACGACTGCAGCGACACCGTCCGGGCCCGCTGCTCCGCGAACCGCTCCACCACCACCGACAGGCGCTGCTGCACCTGCGGCGGCGTCACCGTCCGCACCCCCGCCGAACACGGCATCGCGTCCGACACGATCTCGCCGCACACCCGGTCCACCGCCGCACGGGTGAACCCCCGCGCCCCGGCCACCAGATCCCGCACCCCCGCGGCCGTGCCGCCGCTCCCCCACGGCTGCTCCGCCACCCCGAACGTCCAGGTCGCCGCCACCGACAACGAACCGCGCGCCTCCAGCGCCTCCAGCCCCGCCGGCGCCACCATCGCCTGCCCGTACCGGACGTACCCGCTCGGCACCGCCGCATCCAACGGCTCGTTCAACAGCGGAAGTTGACGCCAAAGCCGGTCCGCGCCGTCCAGCGGCTCGAACTCGCCGACCACCAGTGCCCCGGTCGCGCCCGTCGGCCCGGACAGCAGCACCTGCTGACCGACCGCCAGCCCGAACCGCTCCAACCCCCTGCGCGACAGCGCCAGTTCGATCGGCGCCTCCTTCGCCGCATCCGGTCGGCCCGGCGCCCGGCCACCCACCCACCGCACCCGGTCCGCAGCATCCTGCGCGTACACCAGCGACACCGACCCGGCATTGCCGTGCGGCCGGGCAACGCCCGCCCCCGACAGCTCCAGACCGCTGCTCTCCGCCCAACCCGACACCCGCACCAGGGCGTGCGCCAACTCCCCCGACGCACCCTGCCGCAACTCCTCCCCGACCCGCGACAGGTCACTGTCCACCGTTCCGAACTGCGGCGCCGTGGACGCCCCCGAGAAGTCCCGCGGCGCCCTCAGCGTCGCCCGCGCCGTCACCAGCGGACCGTCCGCCTGCGCCGAGGCCAACCGGCGGCCCAACTCCTTCGTCGACAGGTCGTCGAACACCGGCGGCCACAGCAGCGTCGCCACCGTCAGCACCACCGAAAGGCCAGCCAGCACCACCAGCACCGGCCACCCCGTCCGGGCCTCCCGCAGCGCCGGACGCCAACCCCCGAACCCGCCGCGCCCGTTCATCCGCTCTCCCCCGCCCGCAGCTCACGCGCCAGATCGACCCGAGCCAGCACCCGCGACAGCACCAGCACCACCGCGCCGACCCCCAGCCCGGTCGCCAGCACCACCAGCGCCGCCCACCCCCAACCCACCGTCAACTCCAGTGCCGGGAACACCGCCCGCCCACCGCCGTCGACCACGATCAACGGCAGCACCACCGCCGCCAGCCCCACCCCCAGCGCCCCGCCCAACAGCACCGAGAAACCCACCACCGCCAACTGCTCCAGCCGCAACACCCCGGCCAACTGCCGGCGCCGCACCCCGATCGCCCGCAGCACCGCGAACTCCCGCCGCCGCGACCGCGCCGAACCCACCGCGTGCACCGTGAACCCGGCCACCGCGAACACCGGCGACAACGCCAACGACAGCACCAGCGCACTGCGCCGACCCGACCGGAACGGGTCCGCGGCCATCGCCGCCACCCGCGACCCGACACTCTCCACCCGACCCAGCCGCGGATCCGCCGCCACCGCCCGCTCCGCCTGATCCATCCCCGTCCTCGACTCCGCGGCCAGCAGCCACGCCTCGTCCGACACCGGCGGCAACCCCAGCCCGGCCCGCGCCGCCGACAACGCCGGCAGATCCACCAGCACCTGCGCCGACTCCCGGTCACCCCCGCCCGGCAACTCCGGCAGCACGCCGACGATCCGCAGCCCGAACTGGTCCTCAGCACCGGCCATCAGCCGCACCTCGCCACCGATCCCGAACCGGACCTTCCGCGCGAACGCCTCGTTCACCAGCGCCGGCACCGCGTACCCGGCCACCGGCATCCCCTGCACCCGCTTCGGCGTCCCCGCCGGCACCAGCCCGAACGCCACCCCGTCCACCGCCCCGCCCTGCACCGGGTCCGCCCCGCGCACCACCGCCGACAGCAGACCGCCCCCCGGCTGCGACACCTCGCACACACCCGCGTCGATCCGCCGCGACTCCTGACCTCCGCCCGGCACACCCGGACACCCCAGGCCACCCACCCGGACATCCCCGCGCGTGACGTTCACCCAGCGCGCCCCGGCCGGCACCGACGCCCCCTCGATCGCCGACACCGTCAGCCCGAACGTCGCCCGCGGAAAGCCCCGCGCCGCACTCCGCAACCTCAACTGCGTGACCTGCAACGGGTAGTTCAACGACCCCGACGCCAACGGCAGCGACACCGTCCGCGCCACGCCGTCCGCCGTCACCTCCGCCTGCACCTCCGTCACCAGACCGCTCGCATCCTCCACCTGCGCCGCCAGCCACACCGGACCCACCCGGTCCGCCGCCGACACCGCGACCCGCACCCGCACCTCCGACGGACGCCCCGCCACCGGCATCCCGTGCACCGGCACCTCGCCCCGCAGCAGCGCCAACTGCTGGGACAGCGAGCCCCGTTCCAGATCCGACCGGACGGCCGGCACCGCATGCACCCACGCCCCCGACGCCATCCGCTCCGGCGTCGCCAACGGCCGCACCACCGCCGAATCCACCGCCAGCACCGACAGCTGCACCCCCTGCACCTGACCCGCCACCGAGGCCACCGGCGTCACCGCCGCCACCCCCGGAATCCCGGCCAGCGCCGCCCGCCGCACCCCCGACGGCAACTCACCGCCCGTCACCCGCAGATCCGCCCCCAGATCGAACGCCGCCCGATCCCGGTCACTCGTCCCCTCCCCCGCGACCGCCGTCGTCGTCAACGCCCCCACCGCCAGCGCCAACGCCATCAACAGCACCGGCGCCGCCTGACCCGCCCGGCCACGACTCACCTGCCACCCGCTCAACGGAGCCACCAGACCCCGACCACGACGCGCCAACGACTCCAACGCCCGCCCCAACGGCGGCAACAACCTGAGCAACAGCAACGCCGCCGCCACCGTCATCACCACCGGAGCCGCCACCAGCACCGGATCGAACCCCACCGCACTCGACGCCGGACTCAACAAGCCCTCGTACTGCCGCAGTTGCCAGTACGCCAGGACCGCCACCGCCGCCAGCACCAGGTCCGCCCCGGCCCGCTGCGCCACCGCCCTCCGCGGACTGCGCGACGGCGTCTCCCGCTCACCGCCGTCCGCCGTCCACACCACCGGCAGCAGCGCCGCACAACCGTGCAGCACCAACGCCACCCCGGCCACCGCCCACGCCGCCGCACCCGCCGCCTCCGCGGCCGCACCCTCCACCGGCAGCCCCAGCCGCTCCAGCACCCGAAGCAACGGCCCCGCGACCCCCACCCCCAGCAGCGCCGCGGGCACCGTGCACAGCGCCCACTCCAGCGCCGCCCCACCCAGCAACCTGGTCCGGCCCGCACCCCGCGCCAACTGCAACAGCAGCTCCGCCCGCCGGAACTCCGTGAGTTGACGCGCCGTCAGCACCATCGTCACCGCCGACAGCACCGCCAGCATCGTCACCGGCACCAGCATCCCCGACCGCGCCACCATCATCGGCGACCGCAGATCGTTCAACGCCGCCGGCAGGTCGCTCACCGCCCGCACCCCCTGCAACGACGGCTCCGCCCCCCGGAACACCGCACGGGACGCGTCACCCCCCGTCAACCGCTCCACCCGCTCCCGCAGCAGCCCCAGCCCCTCCGGCCGCAACTGCCCCGGCTCCGGCACCGCCGTCCACTCCACGTCCACCTGGTCGTGCAGCAGCGGATGCGTCCGCAGCAACTCCTGCGACGCCAGCGCCAACCCCGCCGGCGAATCCACCGACGACGACGCACCCCACGCCCGCCACCACCGCTCGGCCCCCGGCAGCTCCCGGTACACGCCGCTCACCGTCACCGACAGCACCCCGCCTCCGGACAGCGCCAACGACACCCTCGCCCCCGGCGACACCGCCAGCCAACGCGCCGCGCTCTCCGACAGCGCCACCTGCTCCAACCCCGTCGGCCACGCCCCCTGCGCCAACTCCGCGACCCGCTGCGGCTCCGCCACCGCCAACGGCACCACCGCCAGGCCCAGCGACGAGGTCTCCGCCCCCGCCGCCTTCGGCAACGGCGTCCGCAACGGCATCGACCCGTGCCACACCTGGTCGATCTCCGCCCGCATCCCCGGCAACGCCCGGTGCAACGCCGCCCGCACCTGCGGATCCGCGGCCACGTCCCCGCCCTCGGCGTACCGCCCCGACACCGACACCGACAGCCGCTCATCCGCCGCCAGCCGGTGCCGCATCCCCTGCGTCACCGCACTCCCCGTCAACGCCGTCAGCGCGGCCAGCACCGCCACCGCCACCAGCACCGTGACCGCTGCGGCCCCCAGCACCACCCCGTGCTGCCCCGCCCGCCGCACCCCCGCGGGCACACCCCACCCGTCCGACCCCATGTCCCCCGAAGTCCTTCCGCCCGCCGATGGTCTGGACCAATCTTGTGACGGGCAGTCTGCCGTCAACACCCCACCCAGACAACAACCCGGCGATCACGGACCGGACTCGTTCTGCGGCGGAACGGTCCGTCGTTCCACGGGTGCCGGCGAAAAAGCTCCGGAAACGCGAGAAAGCCCCCCGCCGTGAGGCGGAGGGCTTTCCCAGAATAATTGTTCGGCGGCGTCCTACTCTCCCACAGGGTCCCCCCTGCAGTACCATCGGCGCTGTGAGGCTTAGCTTCCGGGTTCGGAATGTAACC
>NZ_JBHWDS010000094.1:0-13331 GCF_042734615.1 Kitasatospora sp. NPDC059646 | reverse complement strand
TGGTTGGGGGGGTTGTTTTTTTTTTAAACGTCCCGGGGGTTTCTTCCCGGGCACTCGTCGGCCTCTGGGGGGGGGGGGGACCCCGGGGGGGGGGGGGGGCGGCCGGGCCGGCCCCCCCCACGGGCCCATTGAAGGCCATCGGGAGGCCGGACGGGCTGCGCCGCTCAGTCGCGCGGCGCGGCGTCGTCCTTGCCGCCCCCGGACTCCCCGGTGGCCTGCCCGGCCTGCGGGCGGGGCTCGCCGCGGCGCACCGCGCCGGGCGCGGACCACGCCTTCGGCGCCTTGCGCCGTTCCGAGGACTCCAACTGCCAGGGTACGGACGTCACCATCACGCCGGGCTTGAACAGCAGACGTCCCTTGAGGCGCAGCGCGCTCTGGTTGTGCAGCAGGTGCTCGTACCAGTGGCCGACCACGTACTCGGGGATGTAGACCGCGACGACGTCGCGCGGCCGGTCGCGGCGCAGGTTCTTCACGTACTCGAGGACCGGGCCGGTGATCTCCCGGTACGGCGAGTCGAGGACCTTCAGCGGCACGTCGATGCCGCGTTCGTCCCACTCCTTGCGCAGCGCCGCGGTGTCGGCCGGGTCCACGTTGACGGTGACGGCCTCCAGGACGTGCGCCCGGGACAGCTGGGCGTACGCGAGGGCGCGCAGGGCGGGCTTGTGCAGCTTGGAGACCAGGACGACGGCGTGCACCCGGGTCGGCGGGGCGACGTCGTCGGGCTCCTCGGCGGCCTTCAGTTCGGCGTTGACGCTGTCGTAGTGGCGGCGGATCGCCTTCATCATCACGAACAGCACCACCATCAGCGCGATCGCGATCCAGGCGTGGCCGATCTTGGTGGCGAGCACCACGATCAGCACGGCCATGGTCATCACCAGGCCGAAGGTGTTGATCGCCCGGCTGCGCTGCATGTGGGCGCGCTTCTTCGGGTCGGTCTCGGTCTTCAGCAGCCGGGTCCAGTGCCGGATCATGCCGGACTGGCTCATGTTGAACGCCACGAACACGCCGACGATGTACAGCTGGATCAGCCGGTTCGGGTCGGCGCCGAACGCCACGATGAACAGCACCGCCGCGCCGGCCAGCAGCACGATGCCGTTGGAGAACGCCAGCCGGTCGCCGCGGGTGTGCAGCTGGCGCGGCAGGTAGCGGTCCTGGGCGAGGATCGAGCCGAGCACCGGGAAACCGTTGAAGGCGGTGTTCGCGGCCAGCACCAGGATCAGGCCGGTGGTGCCCGCGACGAAGTAGAAGCCCGGGGTGAAGTTGGAGAACACCGCCTCGGAGATCTGCGCGAGGACGGTCTTCTGGTGGTAGTCGGACGGCGCGCCGACCAGCTGCTCGGCCGGGTTCTCGGCCATCTGCGTCCCGGTCAGGTGCGCCAGGTAGATGATGCCCATGAACATCGTGACGGCGATGCTCGCCATCATCAGCAGGGTGGTCGCCGCGTTCTTGCTCTTCGGCTTGCGGAAGGCCGGCACGCCGTTGGAGATCGCCTCCACACCGGTGAGCGCGGCACAGCCCGAGGAGAACGCCTTGAGCAGCAGGAACACCAGGGCGAACCCGCCCAGTGCGCCGTTCCCGGGCGTCGCCTCCAGGTGGTACGCGGCGCTCTCCGCGGGCAGCGACGCGCCGAACCCGAAGTGCCGCACCAGGCCGTAGACCACCATGCCGAGCACGCCGACCATGAACGCGTACGTCGGCACCGCGAACGCGCTGCCGGACTCGCGCACGCCGCGCAGGTTCATGCCCATCAGCAGGATGACCACGAACACCGACAGCGCCATCTCGTGCCCGCGCAGCGCCGGCACCGCCGACACCACGTTGGCCACGCCCGAGGTGGTGGACACCGCCACGGTGAGGATGTAGTCGACCATCAGCGCACTCGCCACCACCAGGCCGGAGTTCGGCCCGTGGTTGACGGTGGCGACCTCGTAGTCGCCGCCGCCGCTGGGGTACGCGTACACGTTCTGCCGGTACGAGGCGACCACCGCGAGCATCACGATGGCGACCACGACGCCGATCTGCCAGGAGAAGTGGATCGCTCCCGCGCCGGCCAGCGACAGCGTGAGCAGGATCTCCTCGGGCGCGTACGCCACGGAGGAGAGCGCGTCCGAGGCGAACACCGGCAGCGCGATGCGCTTGGGGAGCAGCGTCTCCCCCAGCTTGTCGCTGCGCAGCGCACGCCCGATCAGGATGCGTTTCGGAAGGTCAGCAGGCATAGGCACAGCAAGGAATCGTAAGGGCTCCGGGTGGCACCCGATGCCTTCCGGGGCCACCTTGGTCGAGACTGCGTTCGGCGGACCGGCTAGCGTGTCGGAATAAGAGTTAGCGGGCAACACCTCGTTGCCCCTCGCGTCGGATCACAGGCGCGGTCGACCACTCGCCCCCGAAATCGGGGGCACGGAAGGACGATGAGCGGTGTTTACGCAGGTCATGACCCCAACGGATCGGGTGAGGTAGTCGCGTGCACATCGTCATCATGGGCTGCGGGCGCGTGGGCTCCGCCCTCGCCAGAACGCTCGAGAAACAAGGCCACTCGGTCGCGGTCGTCGACCAGGACCCGACCGCCTTCCGCCGGCTCGGCGCGGGCTTCAACGGCCGCCGGGTCACCGGCGTCGGCTTCGACCAGGACACCCTGAGGGAAGCCGGCATCGAGGAGGCGGGCGCCTTCGCCGCCGTCTCCAGCGGTGACAACTCCAACATCATCGCCGCCCGGGTCGCCCGCGAGAACTTCGGCGTCGAGCACGTCGCGGCCCGCATCTACGACCCGCGCCGCGCCGAGGTCTACCAGCGCCTGGGCATCCCGACCGTCGCCACCGTCCGCTGGACCGCCGACCAGATGCTGCGCCGGCTGCTGCCGAGCGGCGCCGAGCCGGTCTGGCAGGACCCGTCGGGCGCCGTGCAGCTCGCCGAGGTGGCGTTCGCCCCGGCGTGGATCGGCCACCGGCTGTCCGACCTGGAGGCCTCCGCCGGGGTCCGGGTGGCGTTCGTCACCCGGGTCGGCGAGGGCGTGCTGCCCACCCCGCAGATGGTGGTGCAGGAGGGCGACCTGGTGCACGTGATGCTGCGCCGCAACGAACTGCCCGCGGTCGAGGCGGCCTTCGCCAAGGGCCCCGAGGAGGCTGGTCACTGATGCGCGTCGCAATCGCCGGAGCCGGTGCCGTCGGCCGTTCCATCGCCGGAGAGCTGCTGGAGAACGGCCACGAGGTCCTGCTGATCGACAAGAACCCGAACTCCATCTCGGTGGAGCGGGTCCCGCTGGCGGAGTGGCTGCTGGCCGACGCCTGCGAGATCACCTCGCTCGACGAGGCCGCCCTGCAGCGCTGCCACGTGGTGATCGCCGCCACCGGCGACGACAAGGTCAACCTGGTCGTGTCGCTGCTCGCCAAGACCGAGTACGGGGTGCCCCGGGTGGTCGCCCGGGTGAACAACCCGAAGAACGAGTGGCTGTACAACGAGTCCTGGGGCGTGGACGTCGCCGTCTCCACCCCGCGCCTGATGTCGGCGCTGGTCGAGGAGGCCGTCAGCGTCGGCGACCTGGTCCGGCTGATGCGCTTCTCGCAGGGCAACGCCAACCTGGTCGAGCTCACCCTGGCCGCCGACACCGGCCTGGTCGGCACCCGGGTCGCGGACGTCGCCTGGCCGGTGGACACCGCGCTGGTCACCATCATCCGGGCCGGCCGGGTGCTGGTCCCCGGTGGCAGCGACACCCTGGAAGCCGGTGACGAGCTGCTGTTCGTCGCCGCCCAGGAGCGCGAGGAGGAGCTGGAGACGCTGCTCGCCGGCTGATCCGCCCGCCGTACGACGAAGGGCCCGCGCGGTGCGCGGGCCCTTCGCGGTGTCCGGGGTCACTTCCCGGCGTCGTCCGGCTTCTCGTCCTCGTCGTCGAGGACCGCCTTGATCGGCGGCGGCGCCTTCAGCAGGATCTGCCAGGTCACGTACATCGCCAGCAGCAGCGGCGGGATGCCGAGCGCGACCTTCAGCCAGCCCAGCAGGTTGACGTTGTGGGTGAAGTACAGCGGGAACAGGATCATCGGCTTCAGGCCCATGATCAGCACCCAGGCCCAGGTCGCCCGGGTGTAGGCGGCCAGCCGGCCCGGGTTCTCCTTGCGCCAGGTGAACATCTCGCCGGTGATCGGGCCGAGCATCAGGCCGATCATCGGCCAGCGCACCAGCGCGGAGATCGCCAGCGCCACGCAGTAGCCGACGTTCCAGAGCAGGCCCGGCAGGTAGAAGTCCTCCGCCTTGCCGGTCTTCATCGAGATCCAGGCGCCGATCGCCACGCCGAACACGCCGGAGAAGGCGTGCTGGATGGTCTCCCGGCGGGCCAGCCGGACCACCACGAACACCGCGCACAGGGCGAGCGCCGACCAGGCGGCGACCGGCACCTTGTGGGTGATGTTGAAGGCGACGATGAACACCAGGCCGGGCAGCGTCATGTCGACCATGCCGCGGACGCCGCCGAACGCCTTCAGCACCGTCTCGGCCGCCTCCTTGGAGGCGTCCCGCTCGTACCCGCTGCCCTGCTGGTCGTGCTGCGGTTCGGTCACCCGGATCGCCTCGGCCTCGTTGCTCACGCGGACTCGCTCCCGTGTCCCACCGGACGCAGCTCGTAGCGGGGGTTGAAGAGCACGCGGCGCCCGCGTGCGTGGCCGATCCGGCCGCTGGCGATCAGGCGGCGGCCCGGCTCGATTCCCACGATCGAGCGACGGCCCAGCCACACCACGTCCAGCGCCTCCGTCCCGTCGAACAGCTCGGCCTCCAGCGCGGGCACGCCCGCGCGGGGGCGGAGCGTGACGGTCCGCAGCGTGCCGGCCACGGTGACGATCTCCCGGTCGCCGCAGGCGGCGATCGGGGTGCAGCCCGCCTCGGCGGTGTCCTGCCGCAGCTCCTGGGCGGCCAGCTCCTCCGAGGAGGAGGTCAGCCGGCTCAGCATGCGGCGGAAACGGCCCTGCGGCTGGTCGCCGATGTTGTCACCACTCATGCCGGAAGGGTACCGGTTCGCCACCGCCCGGCGGCAGAGCACCGAGCCGGGCCCCGGCGGTCGCTCACGGCTCGAAGCGGTAGCCCATGCCGGGTTCGGTGATGAAGTGCCGGGGGTGCGAGGGGTCGGCCTCCAGCTTGCGGCGCAGCTGCGCCAGGTAGACCCGCAGGTAGTTGGTCTCCTTGCGGTAGGCCGGGCCCCACACCTCCTGGAGCAGCTGGGTCTGGCTGACCAGCCGCCCGGAGTTGCGCACCAGCACCTCCAGCAGGTGCCACTCGGTGGGGGTGAGCCGGACGTCGGCGCCCTGACGGTTGACCTTCTTGGCGGCCAGGTCGACGGTGAACGACTCGGTGGCGACCACCGGCTCGCCCTCGGCGCTGACCGGCTCGGCGCGGCGCACCGCGGCCCGCATCCGGGCCAGCAGCTCGTCCATGCCGAACGGCTTGGTGACGTAGTCGTCGGCGCCGGCGTCCAGTGCCTCGACCTTCTCGTCGGAGGCGTGCCGGGCGGACAGCACGATGATCGGCACCCGGGTCCAGCCGCGCAGGCCGCGGATCACCTCGACGCCGTCCATGTCGGGCAGGCCGAGGTCGAGCACCACCACGTCGGGGTGGCGGGCGGCGGCGAGTTCCAGGGCGCTCGCGCCGTCGTGCGCGGAGTCCACCTCGTACTTGCGGGCCTTGAGGTTGATCACCAGGGCGCGGACGATCTGCGGTTCGTCGTCCACCACGAGGACCCGGGTCATGCGGGACCGGCCTTTCCGTTGTCAGCGTGGTCGTGCAGGTCGACGGCGGGCAGGGAGACCACCATGGTCAGCCCGCCGCCTGGGGTGTCCTCGGCGGTGACGGTGCCGCCCATCGCCTCGGCGAAGCCGCGCGCCACCGCGAGGCCGAGGCCCACGCCGGTGCCGCGCGGGGCGTCGCCGTAGCGCTGGAACGGGGCGAAGATCCGCTCCCGGGCCTCCTCGGGGACGCCCGGCCCGCGGTCGACGACCCGCAGCTCGACCCGGCGGGACCGCCGCAGCAGGTCGGCCTTCACCAGGACCGGGCTGCCCGGCGGCCCGTACTTGACGGCGTTCTCCACCAGGTTGGCCAGCACCCGTTCCAGCAGCCCCGCGTCGGCGCGCACCATCGGCAGCGACTCCGCCACGTCCAGCCGCACGCTGCCGGGCGGCACGCCGCCGAGCGCGAACGGCACCACCTCGTCCAGGTCGGTGGGTTGCAGCAGCGGGGTGACGGTGCCGGTCTGCAGGCGGCTCATGTCCAGCAGGTTGTTGATCAGGTGGTCGAGGCGGTCGGCGCCGGACTCGATGCCGGCCAGCAGTTCGGCCTCGTCCTCCGGGTCCCACTCGACGTCCTCGGCGCGCAGCGAGGTGACGGCGGCCTTGATCCCGGCCAGCGGGGTGCGCAGGTCGTGCGAGACGGCGGCGAGCAGCGCGGTGCGGATCCGGTTGCCCTCGGCCTCGCGGCGGGCGGCGGCGGCCTCCCCGGCCAGCCGGCGGCGCTCCAGCAGGACGGCGGCCTGGTTGGCGAACGCGCCGAGCATCCGCCGGTCCGCCGCGGGCAGCACCCGGCCGCGCAGCACCAGGGCGAGGCGTTCGCCGACCGGCACGTCCACGTCGGCCTGCTCGGGACCGGCCGGCGGGCGCGGGCCGACCGCGGCGGCGGCGTGCCAGGGGCCGTGCGGGTCGGTGCGTTCGACCAGGGCGACGGCCTCCTGCTGGAAGGTCTCCCGGACCTGCTCCAGCAGCGCCGTCAGCACGCCCTCGCCGGTGGGGGCGCCGCGCAGCACGGTGCCGGCCAGCGCGGAGAGCGTCTGCGCCTCGGCCTGCGCGCGAGCCGCCTGGTGGCTGCGCCGGGCCGCCAGGTCGACGACGGTGGCGACCGCGATGCCGACCGCGGCGAAGATCGCCACCGCCATGATGTTCTGCGGCTCGGCGATGGTGAAGGTGTGGATGGGGGGCGCGAAGTAGTAGTTGAGCGCCGAGGAGGAGACCAGCGCGGACGCTATCGCCGGGAACAGGCCGCCGACCAGTGCCGCGCACACCGTCAGCGACAGGAACAGCAGCATGTCGGTGGACAGCCCCTGGTCGTGGAACCGGCTGAGCACCAGCGCCAGCAGCGGCGGCCCGGCCACGCCGATCAGCCAGCCCGCCACCGTCCGGGTCCGGCCCAGGTCGGTGACCTTGCGGATCGGGATCCGCCCCCGGCCGAGCGCCGCGTGCTCGTGGTTGACCATGTGGACGTCGATGTCCCCGGAGTCGCGGGCCACCGTCAGGCCGACGCCCGGACCGTACACGTACTGCCAGACCTTGCGGCGGCTGGTGCCGATCACGATCTGGGTGGCGTTGACGCCGCGCGCGAAGTCCAGCAGCCCGGCCGCCGGGTCGTCGCCGAGCACCGAGTGGAAGCTGCCGCCGAGGCTCTCCACCAGCGCACGCTGCTCGATCAGGGCCTGCGGCGAGGAGCCGGACAGCCCGTCGGAGCGCGAGATGTGGACGGCGAGCAGTTCGCCGGCACTGGCCCGGGCGGCGATCCGGGCGGCCCGGCGGATCAGCGTGGCGCCCTCCGGGCCGCCGGTCAGGCCGACCACGATCCGTTCGCGGGCCTGCCAGGTGCCCTGGATGCCCTGCTCGGCCCGGTAGCGCTGCAGGTACTCGTCGACCCGGTCGGCCGTCCACAGCAGCGCGAGTTCGCGCAGCGCCGTCAGGTTTCCGGGCCGGAAGTAGTGGGCGAGCGCCGCGTCGACCTTCTCCGGCGCGTACACGTTGCCGTGCGCCAGGCGGCGGCGCAGCGCCTGCGGCGACATGTCGACCAGCTCGATCTGCTCCGCGCGCCGCACCACGTCGTCCGGGACGGTCTCCCGCTGCCGGACGCCGGTGATGCCCTCGACCACGTCGCCGAGCGACTCCAGGTGCTGGATGTTGACGGTCGAGATCACGTCGATTCCGGCCGCCAGCAGTTCCTCGACGTCCTGCCAGCGCTTGGCGTGCCGCGAGCCGGGGACATTGGTGTGGGCGAGCTCGTCGACCAGCACGATCGCCGGGTCGCGGTCCAGCACCGCGTCCAGGTCGAGTTCGGTGAACTCGGCGCCGCGGTGAACCATGGTGCGGCGCGGGACGATCTCCAGGCCGTCGAGCAGTTCGGCGGTGCGGGCGCGTCCGTGCGTCTCCACGAAGCCGACCACCACGTCCGCGCCGCGGTCGAGGCGCCGGTGCGCCTCGGCGAGCATGGCGTACGTCTTGCCGACGCCCGGGGCCGCCCCGAGGTAGATCCGCAGCCGGCCGCGGCCCGTGTGCACCATGCCTTGAGATTACGGCCTGCGATCGTAATATCCGCTGATCAGGCTGCCTTCGGTGGAGAATTGTCAACTTCTTGACGTCCGTTGCTCCAGAATGCCGACCGGAACGATCGACCCAAGGGGGAACCACCATGCGCGGACTCGTACTCGGCGGCGGCGGACTCGCCGGCATCTCCTGGGAGACCGGCCTGCTCCACGGCCTCGCCGAAACCGGCCTCGACCTCCCCGCCACCGCCGACCACATCCTCGGCACCTCCGCCGGCGCCACCGTCGCCGGCCAGCTCGCCTCCGGCCTCCCGCTCGCCGAACTCCACCGCCGACAGACCGACCCCGCCCTCCAGAACCACGAGATCGTCCCGCCCACCGAAGCCCTCGGGACGCTCCTCGACACCATCAACACCCTCACCGCCGAGATCACCGACCCCGCCGAACTGCGCCGCCGGATCGGCCGGCTCGCCCTCGACGCCGACACCGTCCCCGCCGCCGAACGGCACGCCGTCATCGCCGGACGCCTCCCCGCCCACGACTGGCCCGCCCGGCCCCTCACCCTCACCGCCGTCGACGCCGACACCGGCGAACCCCGCACCTTCGACCGCCACAGCGGTGTCCCCCTGGTCGACGCCGTCGCCGCCAGCTGCGCCGTCCCCGGCATCTGGCCCACCGTCGAGATCGACGGCCACCGGTACATGGACGGCGGCATGCGCAGCTGCAACAACGCCGACCTGATGACCGGTCAGCAGACCGTCCTGGTCATCGCCCCGCTCACCGACCCCTACCTCGCCGCCGAGCTCGACACCCTCCGGGCCACCGGAACGGTCCTCGCCGTCACCCCCGACGAGGACTCGCTCGCCGCCTTCGGCGTCAACCCCCTCGACACCGCCGTCCGCGCCCCCTCCGCCCGGGCCGGCCACGCCCAGGCCCTGAGGATCGCCGACCAGGTCCGCGACTTCTGGGCCTGACACCACCGGCTACTCGACGATCCTGCCGTCCCGCAGCTCCAGCACACTGTCCGCCAGGTCCATGAGCTGCGGGTCGTGCGTGGCCACCAGCGCCGTCACACCCTCGCTGCGCACCACCGCCCGCAACAGCTCCATGATCGCCATGCCGGTGTCCGAGTCCAGCTGCCCCGTCGGCTCGTCCGCGATCAGCAACGCCGGCTCGTTCGCCAACGCCCGCGCCACCGCCACCCGCTGCTGCTGGCCTCCCGACAGCTCCGTCGGCCGCTGCGCCGCATGGTCCGCCAGACCCACCAGTGCCAGCAGCGAGCGCACCCGCTCCTCGCGCTCCTTCACCGCGACCCGGCGCAACCGCATCGGCACCCCGACGTTCTCCGCCGCCGTCAGCACCGAGATCAACCCGAACGACTGGAACACGAACCCGATCCGGTCCCGCCGCAACGCCAGCCGACCCGCCTCGTCCAGACCCGACAGGTCCATCCCGGCAATGCTGATCCGCCCCGCCGACGGGGTGTCCAGCCCGCCCACCAGGTTCAGCAGCGTCGTCTTCCCCGACCCCGACCGGCCCCGCAGCGCCGTCAACTCCCCCGCCTTCGCGGTGAACGACACCCCCCGCACCGCGTGCACCGCCCGGTCCCCCGCACCGAACGTCCGGTGCACGTCCTCCACCACTACCATCGCGCCGCTCACCCGCGCACCTCCGCACCCTCCGCGCGCCACACCCCGATGTGGTCCTCCTCCAACGCCAGCCGCACCCGACGGCTCAGCCCCAACGCCTCCGTGAAGTCCTGCGGCAACTGCAACCGGCCCACCCGGTCCAGCACCGCGTACTCCACCCCCGGCTCCCCCCGGTCCGGACGCAACACCTCCGTGGACGTCCGCCCGTTGCGGATCCGCACGGTACGACGCACCTCCTGAGCCACCATCAGGTCGTGGGTGACGATCAGCACCGTCACCCCCAACTCCTCGTTCACCGACCGCAGTGCCGCGAAGATCTCCTCGCTGGTCGCACTGTCCAGCTCACCCGTCGGCTCGTCCGCCAGCAGCAGCGCCGGCGAGTTCGCGTTCGCCACCGCGATCGCCACCCGCTGCTGCTCACCGCCCGACATCTCCGCCGGACGACGCCCCGCCAGGTGCTCGATCCCCAACAGGCCCAGCAGGTCCGACGCCTGCCGCCGCCGCTCCTGCCGCGCCACCCCCGCGTACCCCATCGGCAGCATCACGTTCTCCAACGCCGTCAGGTACGGCAGCAGGTTCCGCGCCGTCTGCTGCCAGACGAACCCGACCGTCCGGCGCCGGAACGCCAACCGCTCCCGCTTGTCCATCGCCAGCAGATCGTGACCCGCCACCCGGGCACGGCCCGCCGTCGGCACGTCCAGCCCCGCCAGGATCCCCAGCAGCGTCGACTTCCCCGAACCCGAGGCGCCCACCACCGCGATCAACTCGCCGTCCTCGACCGTCAGATCGAGCCCCTGCAGGGCCTGCACCTCGACGCCCTCGGACCGGTGGATCCGCACCAGGTTCTCGCACACCACCATGCCCTCGTCCGGCGGCGGTCCCGCGGCGGCCGCGCGCCTGCGCAACTCCTCCAACCCCGGCACGACCGGCACGCCCACGGTCTCAGCCCCCACGGCACTCCCCTCCGACCGCCGAGCCCGGGGCTCACCGCGGCCTGCGATCCGGCCGACACCCGGCCGGGCGGCCGGGGCAGTCCCCTGTTCTGCCCCGACCACCCGACCCGGCGTCCCCCCGGCGGGCCACCACCCCGATCGGCGGCGGCCTCACCACACCAACGCGGCCCGGCGAAGTCCGGTTGCACGGGTTCCCGGACCAATTTCGAAACTTCCCGGAGGCCCCGGCCCGGCCCGGGCGGACACGACACTGTGACTGCCGCGGACCAACGCGCGGCCGGACGCCGGGAGTTGCCCGGCGCCCTGCCCGACCCGCCTGTCCTGCTGCTCAGCTCGCCGGTGACGCCCGGCACGCCGTGGCCGCTCAGCCGACCGTTCCCGCTCAGCCCACCGTCTGTGTCGAGGCGGGCAGGCGCAGGAACTGCTGAGCCGCTGTCTGGAACGACTCCGACAGCCCCACCGCCGGCACCACCCCCGGACCGCCGCGACGGACCGCCATCACCGCCAACGTCGTCCCGGTGATGTGCACCGCCACCTCCTCCGCGTACGCCACCGGCTGCCGAACCGCCAACGCCACCACCGCGCCGACCTGCTGCTCCACCTTCCAGCCCGCCCCCGAACTCACGCAGTCCGCGCCCGCCAGCAGCCGGGTCGCCTGGTTCTCCGCCGCCAGCGGCGAACCGAACCGCAGCACGAACTGCTGCGCCGACGCCTCCGCATGCCAGGCGTCCACGTACCGCTCGCCCCAGATCTGCAACGCACCCGACGTCTGG
Organism: Kitasatospora sp. NPDC059646; assembly: GCF_042734615.1. Classification (NCBI taxonomy): domain Bacteria; kingdom Bacillati; phylum Actinomycetota; class Actinomycetes; order Kitasatosporales; family Streptomycetaceae; genus Kitasatospora; species Kitasatospora sp. NPDC059646. The sequence goes on along the minus strand of NZ_JBHWDS010000094.1, from coordinate 1,690 downwards.
ACCAGGCGCGACACGCACCCGTCCGCGAACGCGTCGGCGGCCGGACTCGCCGACCCGCCCGACCCGCCCGGTTCTCCCGAGGGCGACGGGCCGCTGCCGACGGCCGAGTTGGGGCTCGGGGACCGGCCGACGGTGCCGGGCACACCCGGGGAGCCGGTCGCACCCGGGGAACCTGCCGTACTCGGGGAACCGCTCGCCGACGGGCCGGGTGACGAAGGCGCCGACGGCTGACCCGTCTCCTGATCCGCGGGCCGGTCCGCCGACGAGACCGCCTTCCACGGGCCGTACCCGCCCAGCACGCTCGGCAGCCGCGACACGTCCAACACCAGTGCCCGCACCGCCGGATCGGCCGACGCCAACGGAGCCCACCCCGGCGCGCCCACCACCGACGGCACCTGCGGTTCCGGCAGCGGCACCGGCAACGGCACGTCCACCGTCGGCTTGCCCGCCGCAGCCGTCGGCGGCACCGGATACCCCGCCACCCCGTGCCCCGTCGGGCCGGGCAGCACCGTCACCACCGACCACAGGACCGCGACACCCAGTGCCGCCGCCCCCACCACCACGCCCGTCCGACGCCGACGGCGCGCCGCCCCCCGACGCGCCACCTCCGCGCTCGCCGGCACCGGCACCGCCAGCACCACCTCGCGCCGCAGCCCGTCGAACATCGCCTCCAGCCGGGCAGCACCGATCGCCGGACGGTCCTCCGCACTCGGAAGCTCCGCCGTCACCGGCTCCGACTCGGGCCTAGACATGCGAACCGCAGTCCTCCGCCACCCTCACCCGATTCCCCGTCAGCTCCACGGCCCCGTGCTCCCCGTCACCGCTACCCGTCAACTCCTGCCCACCACCGGTCCGTTCACCCGCGGCAGTCGCCGGACCCGACCGCAGCGGCGCGACCATCGGCTCCTCCCCGACCGCCGCCGGCTCTTCCCCCAACAACACCGCCAACGCCTGCCGCCCCCGGTGCAGCCGCGCCTTCACCGTCCCCACCGGCACCCCCTCGTCCGCGGCGATCTCCGCCACCGAACGACCCCCCATGTGATGCCACACCAACGCCGACCGCTGTGCCTCCGGCAACTGCCGCAGCGCCTCCACCAACGCCACCGTCTCCGGCCCCGGCCCCGGAACCGGCAGATTCGCGTCCCCGTGCCGGATCCAACTCTGCAAAGCCGTCCGCGCCCGCCGCCACCGACTGATCGCGATCCGCTGCCCCGTCAGCCGCACCCACGCCACCGGGTTCTCGTGCGACACCAGCCGCCCCCAGTGGTTCCACGCCCGGACGAACGCCTCCTGGGCGGCGTCCTGCGCCTCACCCAGATCACCCGTCAGCGCGTACAGGTGCGCGACGAGCTGACCGTACGCGGCCTCGTAGAACACCCGAAAGTCGTCGCCGCCCCGGCCGGCTCTTCCGCCGGCCCCCTCGCCCTGCTCCACGACCATGACGCCACAGTGTGCCGTGCACCGAACCACCCGGCAACAGGTCCCGCGACGCCTCCCGCACGGCATTCGGGGATTCTGCGCGCCGACCGTACCCGGCCGAAAAAACTCCGGAAATGCGAGAAAGCCCCCCGCCGTGAGGCGGGGGGCTTTCCCTGAATAATTGTTCGGCGGCGTCCTACTCTCCCACAGGGTCCCCCCTGCAGTACCATCGGCGCTGTGAGGCTTAGCTTCCGGGTTCGGAATGTAACCG
>NZ_JBHWDS010000093.1:0-15790 GCF_042734615.1 Kitasatospora sp. NPDC059646 | reverse complement strand
GTACGGGGGCGGGGCCGTCCCCCTCCCCGGCGGGCGCCGGGGAGGGTTCAGCGCGGGTGTCAGGCGCGGCTGTGGCGGCCGCGGCGGCGCAGGGCGTAGACCGCGGCGCCACCGGCGACGACCAGCGCGCCGGCGACGGCGGCGGTGATGCCGGTGCCCATGCCGCCACCGGTGGAGGCCAGCTCAGGGCCGGTCGGGCTGGGCGACGGGGCGGCGCTCGGGGTGGCCGGCGGCAGGGTGTTGCTGTCGGTCTTGCAGTTCAGCACGCCGCTGAAGGTCTGCGAGAAGCCGCCCGGGCCGGTGACGGTGAAGTTGTAGGCGGTGTCCTCGGCGACCGGCAGGGTGACGTCCTGGGTGGTGCCGGGCTTCACGGTGACGTTCTTGCCGCCGACGGTGAACTTCCAGTCCTGGTCGCCCTTGTTGCCGACGGTGAGGACCAGTGCGCCCTGGGTGCAGTCGACCTTGGCGGTGGCGGACGGGACCGGGCCGGTGGGCGCCCAGGCCAGCGTGGCGAGCGCGTTGACCTTGACCTTGTTGCTGCCGGCCAGGATCAGCGTCTGGCTGTGCTTGCCGTCCTCGGCGCCGACGAACGCGCGGCCGAGCTTGATGGTGGCGGTGGCGTCGGCGGTGATGCTCGCGGTGCCGGCGTTCGCACCGGCCGGGACCTTGGCGAACAGCTGGTCGCCGTTCTTGGCGGTCTTCACCGCGGCGCCGTTCTTGTCCACCAGGGTGACGCCCGCGTCGGTGCCCTTCTTGTCGAGGGCGACGGTCACGTCGGCGGCGCCGCCGCCGGTGGTGACGGTGATCGGGCCGAGCGTCTCGCCGCTCTTGCCCGCGACCGAGCCGGGGTTGAGGGCCAGCGAGGGCTTGGGCTCCTCGGCGCCGCCCTTGGCGTCGGCCTGGGCGATCAGCCAGGCGGTGAGCTGCTTGGCCTTCGGGTACTTGTCGCTCTGCTTGGTGGCGACGTTCGGGTCGGAGAAGTGCCAGATCGCGACCTGGGTGGCGGCGGCGGCGTCGTCCTTGGTCAGGCCGTCGATCCCGGAGGCCTTGGAGAGCGCGGCCTCGTCGAGGTTCGGGAAGGAGTGCTCCAGGATCCACTGGATCTTCGGGCCGGCCTTGGCCTTGACCTTCTCCGGCTGGGAGAGCGACGTGGAGGCCCAGTCGGTCTCGTGGTAGGTGGCGTTCTTGAGCGTGTCGTTGAGCAGGTCGATGCAGTACACGTCCAGCGTGGACTCGGTGCCGACCACGCCGAGGGTGAACTGCCCGGCGGGAATGGACAGCCAGTGGCCGGGGCTCACCTCGTGCTCGATCTGCTCGCCGTAGCGGACACCGCCCTGCAGCTTCGCGGTCACGCCGGAGGTCCCGTCGGCCGCCGCCGCGACGCCGGTGGCCAGCAGGCCGGAGCCGACGACCAGACCGGACGCGAGCATGACAGAAACGATGCGGGAGACAGCCCGCCCCTGCTTGTGGAACATGTGCGATCCCTCCGGGCGGCGACGTGCCGATGGCAACCCGCCCCCTGCAAAGCGGCACCCCCTGTGGCGCCGCTGCACGTGTGTGGACCAGACGCATCCTATTGACGCGACCGGAGCCCTCGGGGCCCGTAGCAAATCAGGACGATATCGTGGCTGTTTCGTTATCAAGGAGCCGACGAGCAGCGGGAGTTGATGAGTCGACATAAAGTCACTGCCGCGCCGCGCAAGCAATCAGGATTGCACTCCTGGAGGCCTCGGGCGCCCAGAATCCGTCAGTTCAGAACCTCCTCCGTCACATCCGAAGCTCCCGGCCCCGCAGCCCCGGTGGCCCCGCCGCCCGGGCCGCCCGCCGAACCGGCGACCGGAGCCGCCGCCGAGGCCGCCGGGCCGGCCGCCGCCTCGGCCTCCCGGCGGGCCGCCACCGCCCTGACGATCCACTCCGGCACCGCCTCCTCCACCAGGCGCACCGCCCGGGACCCGCCCCGGCCGGCGCCGCCGCCCGCCGCGGCCGGCCACTCGGCCGGCGAACTGCCCTGCGCCGCCTCCGTCCTGGCGTCCGCCGCCCGGGCCTCCACGGCGCGACGGAAGGCGGACGTGCCGCGCGTCAGATCGTGGCCGACCGCACGGGCGTCGATCTCGACCTCGGTGCGCCGACTGCCCTCCTCCCCCCATTCGCGCACCCGCAGCCGCCCGCTCACGAGCACCGGATCCCCTTTGCTGACCGAACCGACCAGATTGACCGCGAGCCGCCGCCAGGCGACCACCGTCACCCAGGTGGTCTCGCCGTCCGCCCAGTCGCCGCGCTCCCGGTCGTAGCGCCGCTCCGTCGCGGCCAGCCGGAAGGACGCGACGGCCACCCCGCCGGCCGTCTCCCGGTACGTCACATTCGAGGCCGCATTGCCGACCATCGTCACCAGCGCGCCGTCCATTTCCGCCTCCGCTCTCCGGCCGCCCGGGGGCCGGTCCGCCTTTCGCCGACGGAATTTCCGTCGCGGGTAGATCCTGCGCCCGGCGGGAAATCCGGACCAGCCGCTTCGGCATTCCTGTGGAAAACCCGGCCCTGTGGAAAACCCGGATAACTCGTGGGAGTGAATGTCGCCGATTTCCGGTCCGCAACCGACCACTTGAGAGGCGTGTTCACGACAAGAACCTGCACGCCAGGGCCCGCGCCCCCGCACCTCACCCGCAGGACACCTCACCGCCACCGACGAAACCCCGAACGGGTGGGCGTCAACTCGCCCCGTCCATGTCATCCGGCCGCAGGAACCCCTAAACATGCCCCCACCCGCGGGCCGAACCGGGGGATTGCCGCGCCGAATGCATAACGGGTGGGGCGACAGCCCCGTAACGAGTGCACAACGTCCGGCTCCAGGACCCCGCAGGGCGCTGCGCGCCAGGACGCTACCTGCGATTATCGGACCGCCCCGTGGAGGCCGACACACCCCTGTTCGGTCTTCGAAGTCCAGGTGGCGGAACTGAACACCCGTATCCTGTCCCGGAACATCCCGTCCCGGCCCAGGCCCGGCAAGCGGGCCGAGGTCACACCCCGGCCCCCATAGCTCAGCGGATAGAGCACCCGCCTTCTAAGCGGTAGGTCGCAGGTTCGAATCCTGCTGGGGGCACGCACGTCGGACTCCGACCGGTCGGCAGACCGGGGAGCGCCTCCCCTCCGACCCCCTTTCCGGCCCCGTCCGCTCCGGCCTACCGCTCCCCCGCCGCCAGTCCGGCCAGGAAGTCGTCCAGCAGGGCCCGCTGACGCTCCGCCGGGAACTCCGCGGGTGCGAACAGCGCCTGCACCACCAGGCCGAGCGCGAAGGACTGGGCCAGCGCGGCGAGGTCCGCGGCCGGCCGGTCGGCCGGGAGTTCGCCCAGTTCCTGCGCGTCGGCGCAGAGTTCGGCCATCCGCCGGCGGGCCCGGCGGTAGCGCTCGGCGTGTTCCTCGGTCAGTCCGGGGTCGGTGAGCGCGGCGTCCCAGGAGCCGACCCAGATCCGGTTGCCGGCCGCGCCTTCCGCGTCGAGCGGCAGGATGTCGAGCAGGGCGGCGCGCAGCACGGGCAGGCCGCGGGAGGCGGCGGCCTCGGCGGTGGCGGGCCGGTGCCGGTCGGCGGCCTGCCGGTCGAGGACGTCCAGCGCGTGGGCGACCAGGGCCCGCTTGTTGGGGAAGTAGTGGGTGAGCAGGCCGGTGGAGGCGCCGAGTTCGGCGGCCACGGCGCGCAGCGTGAGCCCGCCGAAGCCGCGGGCGGCGAGGACCCGCCGGACTGCCTCGGAGACGTCCCGGCGGCGTGCTTCGTGGTCTCCGCGTGCGGGTGGTGTCATGCGCGCTAGGGTACCTACCAAACGTTTGTTATGTATGTCGTGACGCCGCCGGAGGGGCCGCCCATGTACACCGTCGCACTCGCCGAGGACGCCGAGCTGCGCCCGCTGGAGCCGTGGCAGGCCGAGGAGTTCCTCGCGCACATGGACCGGGCCCGGGCCACCGTCGACCCGTTCATCCCGTGGGCGGGCATCAGCACCGACCTGGACTCGGCCCGCGCCACCCTGCAGCGGTACGCGGACAAGCAGGCCGCCGACACCGGCCGGATCCACGGGATCTGGCTCGACGGCACCCTGGTGGGCGGCGTGATGTTCGTCCGGTTCGACACCCGGGACGGGGTGTGCGAGATCGGCGCGTGGACGGAGCCGGCCGGCCGCGGCCGCGGCCTGATCACCACCGCCGCCGGGCGCCTGCTGGACTACGCGCTGGTCGAGCGCGGCCTGTACCGCGCCGAGTGGTGGAACTCCACGGTGAACCCGGCCAGTCGCGCCGTGGCCCGGCGGCTGGGCATGACGCTGGACGGGACGATGCGCCGGGCGACCGAGCACCACGGCGAGCGGCTGGACCTGGAGGTCTGGTCGATGCTGGCGCCGGAGTGGCGGGAGCTTCGCGCCTCGGCTTGATCCGCGTCACATGGTGAACGCCCGGCGCGCTGTGGAAGGCTGGCGGTCCGTCCCCTCAGCTCCTTCCCGGAGGCCGTGATGTCCGCGAGCACCCGTCCGCTCGACCGCCCGGGCCCCGGGGACGCCGAACTGCCGACCGGTGCGGACGGCCTGCGCTGCTGGGTGGGCGAGGACCGGGTGGCGACGGTGCTGCTGGACCGGCCGAAGCGCCGCAACGCGGTGACCGGCGCGATGTGGCGGGCGCTGCCGGACCTGCTGGCCGGGCTCGGCGGACGCTCCGACGTGCGGGCGCTGCTGCTGACGGGCGCGGAGGGCACCTTCTCCGCGGGTGCGGACATCGCGGAACTCGCCGAGGTGTACGCCGACCCGGCGTCCGCGGACGCGTACCACGCGCAGAACGTGGCGGCCGAGGAGGCGCTGGCGGCCTTCCCCCGGCCGACCCTGGCGGTGGTCCGGGGCGCCTGCGTGGGCGGCGGCTGCCAGCTGGCCGTCGCCTGCGACCTGCGCTTCGCCGCCGAGGACGCCCGCCTCGGCATCACCCCGGCCAGGCTCGGCGTGGTCTACCCGGCCGCCCCCACCCTCCGCCTGGCCGCCCTGGTCGGCCCGGCCCGCGCCAAGTACCTGCTGTTCTCCGGCGAGTTGGTCCCGGCCGCCCGCGCCGAACGCTTCGGGCTCCTCGACGAGGTCCTGCCGCCCGCCGAACTCGACGCCCGCGCAAGGGACTTCGCCCGCCTCCTCACCCACCGTTCCCCGCAGACCATCGGCGCGGTGAAGGCCGCCCTCTCCGTCGCACCGGACGCCGCGGCGGCCGCGATCGCGCCGTGGGAGCGCGCCTCCCGCACCGCCCCGGACGCCCGGGAGGGCCTGGCGGCGTTCCTGGAGCGGCGCGAGCCCTCGTTCTGAGCGGCCCTGCGGGCCGGGGCCGCCGGCAGTGCTGCACGATCTCCGCCGACGGCTCGTCGCCCCGCGAATCCCGCCCCGGCCGAACGGTGCTGCCGCTGATCGGCGCGGGCCGCCACGGCCGACCGGGCCGAGCGGCGTTCGCCGCGCTGCCACGGATCCGAATTCCCCTGCCCCGGCCTGCGCCGGGTCACCGTCGAGGACCGGCATGCCGGGCAGCACCGCTGCCGGACCCGTGCCGGCGATGGGCTCCTCGCCGGTGCGATCGTCTGCACCGCGGCCGCGCCCGGCCCGTGGCGGCTGCTCCGCCGGGCCGGCCTTCCGGGTCGCTGACGGGCCGTCAGCGGATGGGTGCGCCCGAGATGGCGCGGGCGATGACCAGGCGCTGGATCTCGCTGGTGCCCTCGAACACGGTGTAGATCGCGCTGTCGCGGTGCATCCGCTCGACGGGGTACTCGCGGGTGAAGCCGTTGCCGCCGAGGATCTGCATGGCCTGCGCGGTGACGAACTTGGCGGTCTCGCCCGCGTACAGCTTGGACATCGAGCCTTCGGCGTTGGTGAACGGCTGGTTGTTGACGGCCATCCAGGAGGCCCGCCAGACCAGCAGCCGGGCGGCGTCGATGCGGGTCTTCATGTCGGCCAACTGGAAGGCGACGCCCTGGTTCTCGATGATCGGCCTGCCGAACTGGACGCGGGTCTTGGCGTAGTCGAGGGCGACCTCGTACGCGGCGCGGGCGATGCCGATGGCCTGTGCGCCGACGGCGGGGCGGGAGGCCTCGAAGGTGGCCATCGCTGCGTTCTTGCCGCCGCCCTTGGCGCCTTCGCGGGCGCGCGCCAGCCGGGCGTCCAGCTTCTCCTTGCCGCCCAGCAGGCAGTGGCCGGGGATCCGGACGTCGTCGAGGACGACCTCGGCGGTGTGCGACGCACGGATGCCGTGCTTCTTGAACTTCTGGCCCTGGCTGAGGCCCTTGGTGCCGGGCGGGATCAGGAAGGACGCCTGGCCGCGGGCGCCCAGTTCGGGGTCGACGGTGGCGACGACCACGTGGACGTGCGCGATGCCGCCGTTGGTGGCCCAGGTCTTGGTGCCGTTGAGCACCCACTCGTCCTTGGCCTGGTCGTAGACGGCGCGGGTGCGCAGCGCGGAGACGTCGGAGCCGGCGTCGGGCTCGGAGGAGCAGAACGCGGCGACCTTGACGTCGTCGGGGGTGCCGAACATCTGCGGCGCCCAGGTGCCGATCTGCTCGTCGGTGCCGTTGGCGAGCACCGCGACGGCGGCCAGGGTGGTGCCGGTGATGGCGAGGCCGATGCCGGCGTCGCCCCAGAACAGTTCCTCCATGGCGATCGGGATGCCGACGCCGGACGGGTCGAAGAACTGCTGGGCGTAGAAGTCGAGCGAGTAGATGCCGAGCTTGGCGGCCTCCTGGATGATCGGCCAGGGGGTCTCCTCGCGCTCGTCCCACTCGGCCGCGGCCGGGCGGACGACGTCGGCGGCGAAGCCGTGCAGCCAGTCGCGGACGGCGATCTGGTCCGGCCCGGGGTCGAGCGAGAAGGTGGTCATGATCGGCCTCCAGGAGACGGGGATGCGGGCCGGAGCGTCCGCGCCACTGCGCTGTTACCTCCGGTAACATGGTGGGGAGTCTGCTACCGATAGGTAACCGGTGTCAACGCCCGTCCCGGATCCGCCGCACATCGCCGCACGTCGCCGCACGAGGAGCAGCGCATGACCACCGAACCCCGCCGCGAACAACTGCTCAACGCCGCCGACCGGGTGGTCCAGCGCGAGGGCCCGGGCGCCAGCATGAACGCGATCGCCGCCGAGGCGGGCATCACCAAGCCCATCCTGTACCGGCACTTCGGCGACCGGAACGGCCTGATCGGCGCACTGACGGAGCGTCACACCTCGGGGCTGCTGGCCGCCGTCCGGGCGGCGCTCAACGAGCCGCTGGAGCGCCGCGACCGGGTCGAGCACGTCCTGGACATCTACCTGGCCGCGATCGAGGCCCGCCCGCAGGTGTACCGGCTGCTCACCCACCCGGAGCCCGGCGACCCCACCGGCGCGGGCAACGCGCTGGCGCCCGCACTGCGGCAGATCGCCGAGGAGATCACCCGCGCCATCCAGCAGCAGGTCGACCTCGGCCAGGACGGGCCGCTGCTCTCCGAGACCTGGGGGCGCTCGATCACCGGCATGGTGCTGGCGGCCGGCGACTGGTGGCTGGAGACCAGGCCCTGTCCGCGGGCCCGGATGGTGCAGGCCCTCGCCGACCTGCTCTGGGGCCGGCTGTCGGCCGCCGCCGACCTGCCGCCGATGCTGGCCGCCCCGGAGCCCCGCACGGAGGGCTGAGGTGCCGCCCCGTCAAACATGAGCATGTCTCACCTCTTGTGCGGCGGGGGTGGCTCCGGGCAGGATCGGCCCACTCCCTCCCCCACCCCGCCGCGAGGTGCCCCGTGCGCGTCCGCCGCTCCGCCGCCGCCCTGCTGCTCACCGCCGCCGCCGTCCTCGGCACCGTCTCGGCCGGCCCGCCCGCCGACCGCGGCCCGTTCGACGCCCGCAAGGTCTCCTCGACCACCCTCGCCGACGGCCGCACCGCCTTCACCGACCGGCACGGCCGGGTCCTCGACCTGCGCGGCTTCAACCTCGACAAGTACGACGAGACCACCGAGGCCGACCTGCGCGACCTCGCCGCGCACGGCTTCGGCCTGATCCGCGTCGCCGTCTCCTGGGCCCGCCTCGAACCCGCCCCCGGCCGCTACGACCGGGCCCAACTCGCCCGCCTGCACCGCATCCTGGACTGGGCCGAGAAGTACCGCCTGTACGCCGTCGTCGACTTCCACCAGGACGTCTACGGGCAGTACTTCGGCGGCGGCGACGGCGGCGCCCCCGCCTGGGCCACCCGCGACGACGGCCTGCCGTTCACGCCCGACCCCGACGACTGGTTCGCCGGCTACTTCCAGCCCGCCGTCCAGGCCGCCTTCCGCCACCTGTACGACGACCGCGACCTGCAGCGCGCCCAGGCCGACCTGTACACCACCGTCGCCCGCGAACTGCGCGGCCACCGCGCCCTGCTGGGCTACGACCTGTTCAACGAGCCGTTCGGCCCGGTCGACGGCGACCCCACCGACCCGGCCGTCCTGGCCGCCTCCGCCGCCGCCCTCGAACAGGGCCGGCTCCCCGCCATGTACCGCCGCCTGATCGCGGCGGTCCGTCAGGTCGACCGCGACGCCTGGCTGTTCGTCGAACCCACCGTCCTGGTCGGCCAGGGCGTCCCCACCCGGCTCCCCGCCTTCGCCGACCCCCGCCCCGGCGCCGACCGGATCGGCTACGCCCCGCACTTCTACGACACCGCCGTCGAGGCCGGCCGCGACTGGGACCCGTCCGGCGGCTTCGTCGAGGCCTACACCGACGCCATCACCGCCTACCCGCGCGCGAACCGCCTGCCGGTCCTGGTCGGCGAGTGGGGCCCGCCCAGCGCCGCCACGCCCGGCAACGCCGAACTGATCCGCCGTCAGATCACCGCGATGAACGGCTTCGCCGCCGCCTGGACCATGTGGTACTGGTGCCGCGGCACCGGCGGCTACTGCGCGCTCACCCCCACCGGCGCCCCCGCGCCCGGCTACGGCCCCGTGTTCCCGAAGTAGCCGCCCGCTCCCGCGCCCCGGAGCCCGGGGCGCGGGGAACCGCCGGCGGCCGGGCCGCTACACCAGGCCGCGCCGCACCAGCAGCGGCTCGATCGAGGGCTCCCGCCCCAGCACCGCCCGCACGCACTCCATCGCGTCCCGGCTGCCGCCGCGCGACAGCAGTTCGGCCCGGAACAGCTCGCCGCTCTCCCGCACGGGTCGCCCGTTGCCGCCGAACCACTCCACCGTCTCCGCGTCCAGCACCTCCGACCAGATGTACGCGTAGTACCCGGCGCTGTACCCGTTCGAGAACACGTGGTTGAAGTACCCGGTCCGGTAGCGCGGCGGCACCGTCGCCATCGCCACGCCCGCCTCGGCGAGCGCCCGCGCCTCGAACGCCTCCGCGTCGTCCACGACCGTCCCGGCGGGCAGCGTGTGCCACGCCCAGTCGAGCAGCGCCGCGGCCAGGTACTCGACGGTGCGGAAGCCCTGCCCGTAGTTCTCGGCGGCGAGCATCCGCTCCACCACCTCGGCGTCCAGCGGCTCCCCGGTGACGTGGTGGCGGGCGTAGTTGGCCAGCACCTCGGGCCGGACCATCCACATCTCGTTGACCTGGGACGGGAACTCGACGAAGTCGCGGGGCACCTCGGTGCCCGCGAACAGCGGGTACTCGACGTCCGAGAACAGGCCGTGCAGCGCGTGCCCGAACTCGTGGAACAGCGTCCGGACCTCGTCCCAGCTGAGCAGCGCCGGCTCGCCGGCCGCCGGGCGGACGATGTTCGAGTTGTTGACCACCACCGGCTTGCGGCCCAACAGCCTGGACTGTGACACCAGTTCGTTCATCCACGCGCCGCCGCGCTTGGACTCGCGGGCGTAGAAGTCCCCGATGAACAGGCCCAGCTCGGAGCCGTCCGCGTCCGTCACCTCGAACACCCGCGCGTCGGGGTGATGGGCCGTCAGCTCCGGCCGCTCGGTGAACCGCACCCCGTACGCCAGGCCGGCCGCGAAGAACACGCCGTCCTGGAGCACCCGCTCCAGTTCGAAGTACGGGCGCAGCGCCGCGGTGTCCACGTCGTAACGCTCGGCACGGACCTTCTCCGCGTAGAACGCCCAGTCGTGCGCGGCGAGTTCGGCGACGCCGTCGGCGGCCGCGGCGGCCGCCAGCTCGGCGGCCTCGCGCTCCGCGTTGGCGACGGCGGGGCCGACCAGGCGGCCGAGCATCGCGCCGACCGCCTCGACGGTGCCGGCGGTCTCGTCGGCGACCACGTACGCGGCGTGGCTGTCGTACCCGAGCAGCGCGGCGCGTTCGGCGCGCAGCGCGGCCATCCGGGCGGCCAGCGGGCCGTTGGTGTCCAGGCCGCGCCGCAGCGACGCGGTGAGCAGGCGCTCGCGCAGGGCCCGGTCGGTGAGCTGGGCGAGCTCGGTCTGGTTGGAGAAGTTCTTCAGGCTGAGCACCCAGCGGCCGTCCTGGCCGAGCGCGCGGGCGTTCTCCGCGGCGGCGGCGACCGCGGTGGCGGGCAGCCCGTCGAGGGCGTCGGCGCTGTCCACGGTGATGGCGCCGGCCAGCGAGGCCTCGTGGGTGTTCTTGCGGAACGCGGCGGCGTCGGCGGCGAGTTGCGTGTTGATCTCGCGCAGCCGTTGCTGGCCGGCCTCGTCGAGCCGGGCGCCGGCCCGGACGAAGGCGGTGTGGTGGCGCTCCAGCAGGCGCAGCGACTCGGCGTCCAGGCCGAGTTCGTGGCGGGTGCGGTACAGCGTGTCGAGGCGGGCGAACAGGCCCGCGTCGAGGTGGATGGCGTCGGAGTGCGCGGCCAGCAGCGGGCTGATCTCGGCGTCGAGCTGCTGGATGCCGGGGGTGGTGTCGGAGGAGTCCTGGTTCTCGAACACCACGAACACCCGACGCAGCACCGCGCCGGACCGCTCCAGCGCGACCACCGTGTTGGCGAAGGTCGGCGGCTCCGGGTCGGCGACGATCGCGGCGACCTCGGCGAGTTGGTCGGCCATGCCCCGCTCGAACGCCGGACGGTAGTGCTCTTCCCGGATCTCGGCGAAGGGCGGGAGCTCGTACGCCAGGGTGCTGGGCGCGAAGAAGGGATTGTCGCTCATGTTGGCCGACCCTACGGGGCGCCGGGCCCGCGCGGAACACCGTTTCCCCACCTGCGCCGGACCGGCGTACGCCGCGCCTGTCGGAGCCACCGGCTACCGTCGGAAGGTCCACCGCCCCGCACCGAACCGAGAGGAACCGCCGCCCGTGCGCTACGCCCTGGTGCCCGACCCGCACGGCCCGGGCGGCCGGCTGCGCCCGCTGTCCGAGGACGGCGCCCCGCTCGGCCCGGCCGAGCAGGTGCCCCGGCTGGCCGAGGCGGTGGCCGCGGTGGAGGCGCGGCACGCGCCGCGCTGGGTGTGGCCGACGGCCGACACCGCGTACGGCCCGCTGCTGGGCGCGCTGCCCGACCGGGTGGCGCGCTGCCACGACCTGCGGCTGACCGAGGCGCTGCTGCTCGGCCGGGAGGGCCGGTTCGGGGCGCCGCGCTCACTGGGCGCGGCCTGGGCGCGGCTGCGCGGGCTGCCGGTGCCGGCCGACCTGCCGGAGGGCGCGCTGCCCGACGAGGACGGCCTGTTCGCCCCCGACCGGCTCCAACTGCCGCCCGGCACGGACGCGTTGGAGGCCACCGTGGCCGTCCACGCGGAGCAGCTGCGGCGACTCGCGGAGATCGCCGACCCGGTGGCCCGGTCCCGGTTCCGGCTGCTGGTGGCGGCCGAGTCGGCGGGCGCGCTGCTGGCCTGCGAGATGGCGCACGACGGGCTGCCCTGGCGCGCGGACGTGCACGACGCGCTGCTGACCGAGCTGCTCGGCCCGCGCCCGGCCATTCCGGGCCTGCTGCCGTCGCGGCTGTCCGAGCTCGCCGTCGAGGTGCAGCAGGCCCTGGGCGCGCGGCCGTTCAACCTGGACTCGCACACGCAGGTGATCCGGGCGTTCGCCGAGCGGGGCGTCCAGCTGTCCTCGACCCGGTCCTGGGAGCTGAAGGCGGTCGACCACCCGGCGGCGGCCCTGATGGTCAGGTACAAGGAGCTGTCCCGGCTGCACGCCGCGCACGGCTGGGCCTGGCAGGCGCAGTGGGCGCGCGGCGGCCGGTTCCGCCCCGAGTACGTGGTCGGCGGCGTGGTCACCGGCCGCTGGGCGTCCCGCGGCGGCGGCGCGCTGCAGATCCCGCGCACCCTGCGCCGGGCCGTGGTCGCCGACCCGGGCTGGCTGCTGGTGGTCGCGGACGCCGCGCAGCTGGAGCCGCGGGTCCTGGCCGCGCTGTCCGGCGACCGCGGCCTGGCCCGCACCGCCGCCGGCGGCGACCTGTACGCGGCGCTCGCCGCCACCGCGTTCCAGGGCGACCGGGAGAAGGCCAAGCTGGGCCTGCTGGGCGCGATGTACGGCCAGACCGGCGGCGGCATCGGCCCGCTGCTGAACACGCTGCGCCGCCGCTACCCGGACGCGATGGGCTACGTCGAGGCCGCGGCCCGCACCGGCGAGGACGGCGGCGTGGTCTCCTCCCGCCTGGGCCGGGTCTGCCCGCCGCCGTCGGCGGACTGGCTGGACCTCACCGAGGCCCCGGAGTCCGGTGAGGCGGGCGGCCGCTCGGCCCGCGCCCGCGGCCGGTTCACCCGCAACTTCGTCATCCAGGGCAGCGGCGCCGACTGGGCGCTGGCCCTGCTGGCCGCGCTGCGCCGCCGGCTGTCCGCGCTGCACTCCGGCGCGGACCGGCCGCACCTGGTGTTCTTCCAGCACGACGAGGTGGTCGTCCACACCCCCGCGGACCTGGCCGACGCGGTCGCCGCCGCCGTCGCCGAGTCCGCCGAGGAGGCGACCGCCCTGGTCTTCGGCGACACCCCGGTCCGGTTCCCGCTCAGCACGGCCGTGGTGGACTGCTACGGCGACGCGAAGTGACCGTCCGGCCGGTCGCCGGGCCGGGTGATCAGCAGCAGCAGGGCGTCGTCGGCGAGTTCGCCGCCGGTGTGCAGCAGCAGGTCGGCGTAGAGCCCGCCGACGGCGGCCTCCAGGTCGGCGGGTGAGCGCCAGCCGTCCTTGACGAGCGGGCCGGCCCGGTCGGCGAGCGGGTAGAAGGAGCCGTCGCCGCGGCGCCGGGCCTCGACGACGCCGTCGGTGCACAGCACCAGGACGTCCTGCGGGCCGAACGGGACGCTGCCGGACCGGGGCCGGCCGGTGGCGAGGTCGGCGAGGCCGAGCGGCAGCCACGGGTCGTCGGCCTCCAGCACGTCGGTGCGGCCGTCGGCGCGGACCCGCACCGGCGGGACGTGGCCGAGGTGCAGCAGGTCGATCCGCCCGGGGTCGCGGAACTCGGCGAGCAGCGCGGTGGTGAACTCCCCGTCGGCGACGTGCCGGTGCATGCTGGCCTCGATCCGGGCGGCGACGGCGGGCAGCCCGGCCTCGTCGTACGCGGCCTCCCGGAACGCGCCGAGCACCACGGCGGCGGTGTGCACCGCGCCGAGGCCCTTGCCGCGGACGTCGCCGACCAGCACCCGGGTGCCGTGCGGGGTGTCCAGGACGGAGTACAGGTCGCCGCCGATCCGGGCGGCGTCCGCGGCGGAGACGTAGCGCACGGCGAGCCGCAGCGGCCCGACGGCCGGTTCGGGGTGGCTCAGCAGCGCCCGCTGGGCGGCCTCCGCCACGGAGCTGACGGCGGCGAACGCCGCGGCGCGCCGCATTCGCAGCTCGGCGACCCAGGCGCTGAACGCGCTCACCACGATGTAGCTGACCGTCGCGCCGAACAGGAAGCGGCTGTCGGACGGGTCGCCGACCCGGTCGAAGTAGTGGTTGAGGCCGAACATCACCACCAGGCCGAACAGGCAGACCAGCAGCAGTTCGCGGGGCTTGAGGGTGAGTGCGGCGATGGACGGCACGACCGCCATCAGCGGCGCGAGGTAGGTGTTCGGCCCGGCCAGCAGGTCGGCGAGGACCACCCCGGCGACGGCCAGCAGCGAGGGCGCGGCCCGGCGCAGCGGGGAGATGTCCTGCAGGTCGGCGGCGAGCAGCGCGGTCCGGCGGCGGGTGGGCGGCGGTGCGCCGTCCCCGGTGCCCGCCGGACGGTCCCGGCGCCAGAAGGCCATGTTCCGAACATATCGGACGTTCATCGGCCGTGCTCCGTCCGGACTACGCTCGGGTGGGGGTCCCGGGTTGCGCCGGCGGGAGGCCCCACCCTGGACGGAATACCCCAGGGGGGTATGGTGTTCTCTGTCGTACCAGCAGCGAGCGTCCGGAGGTCCCCATGTCCAGCACCGTCACCTACACCGTCGCCGGCATGAGCTGCGGCCACTGCGAGAAGGCCATCAACGGCGAGGTCTCCGCCCTGCCGGGCGTCACCGCGGTCTCCTCGGACGCCAAGGCCGGCACCGTCACCGTGACCGCCGAGCCCGCGCTCAGCGACGAGCAGATCGCCGCCGCCGTCGACGAGGCCGGCTACGAACTGATCGGCCGGGCCGCCTGACCGCCCGCCGGGGCGGCCCACGGCCGTCCCGGCGCCCAGCACCGCCGGCAGGAAGAACGAGCCGATGAGCACCACCACCGATCCCGCCGCCCCGGCGGGGCACCGGGACCGCGTCGAGCTGTCGATCGGCGGCATGACCTGCGCGTCCTGCGCCGCCCGGATCGAGAAGAAGCTGAACCGACTCGACGGCGTCGCCGCCGGCGTCAACTTCGCGACCGGAAGGGCCCGGGTGGACTTCGGCCCCGGCGTCACCGTCGCCGACCTGATCGCCACCGTCGAGCGGACCGGCTACACCGCCGAACTCCCGCCCGAGCCCGCAGCCCCGGAACCCGGGGCCGAGCCCTCGCCGGAACGCGACCCGCTGCGCGACCGGCTGCTGATCAGCGCCGCGCTCAGCATCCCCGTGGTGCTGCTCTCGATGGTCCCGGCCCTGCAGTTCGACAACTGGCAGTGGCTGGCCTTCGCCCTCACCGGACCCGTCGTGGTGTACGGCGGATGGCCGTTCCACCGCGCCGCCTGGACCAACGCCCGGCACGGCGCCGCCACCATGGACACCCTGGTCTCGCTCGGCACCCTGGCCGCCTTCGGCTGGTCCGTGTGGGCACTGTTCCTGGGGGACGCCGGGATGCCCGGCATGCGGCACTCCTTCGCCTTCACCGCCGGCCCCGCCGACGCCTCCTCCACCCTCTACCTGGAGACCGCGGCCGCCGTCACCACCCTGATCCTGCTCGGCCGCCGGCTGGAGGACCGCTCCAAGCGCCGCGCGGGCGCCGCGCTGCACGCCCTGCTCGACCTCGGCGCGAAGGACGTGTCGGTGCTCCGCGCCGGCCGCGAGGTGCGGCTGCCGATCGCCCAACTGGCGGTCGGGGACCGGTTCGTGGTCCGCCCCGGCGAGAAGATCGCCACCGACGGCACGGTGGTCGAGGGCAGCTCCGCAGTGGACGCCTCGATGCTGACCGGCGAGTCCGTGCCGGTCGAGGTGGCCGTCGGCGACCCCGTCACCGGCGCGACCGTGAACGCCGGTGGACGGCTGGTGGTCGAGGCCACCCGGATCGGCGCGGACACCCGGCTCGCGCAGATCGCGAAGCTGGTCGAGGACGCGCAGAACGGCAAGGCCGCCGCCCAGCGCCTCGCCGACCGGATCTCCGGCGTGTTCGTGCCGGCCGTCGTGCTGATCGCCCTCGGCACCCTGGCCGCCCGGCTGGTGGCCTCCGGCAACACCGCCGGGGCGTTCACCGCGGCCGTCGCGGTGCTGATCATCGCCTGCCCCTGCGCCCTGGGCCTGGCCACCCCGACCGCCCTGCTGGTCGGCACCGGCCGCGGCGCCCAGCTCGGCATCCTGATCAAGGGCCCCGAGGTGCTGGAGAA
>NZ_JBHWDS010000092.1:0-15964 GCF_042734615.1 Kitasatospora sp. NPDC059646 | reverse complement strand
AGAACGTCCAGGGCGCCGTCACCGCCCTGCAGAACGCCGGCGTCGGCCCCGACGACATCGACGGCGTCGGCCTCGGCGCCTACCTCGCCTGCAAGAACTGGCAGTCCGGCAAGCCCTCCGGCATGAAGGCCGCCCTCTTCATCAACGGCAAGGACGTCGGCGCGCTCGCCGTCCAGACCATGTACGACCGGCTCAAGAACGGCAAGGAGATGCCCGCCGAGGCGTTCGCCCCGACCAGGATGGTCGACGCCTCCGACTGGCAGGCCGCCGGCGTCAGCTGCGGCTGACGTCCGGCCCGGCCGGGGCGGCGGCGTCCCGTCCGGGCCGCCGCACCGGCCCCGCCGCACATCGAACTGCCAGCACCGAAAAGCCAGTTGAGGCCAACGATGACCACATCCAGTCGCTCCCCCGCCGGACCGTCCGGCCTGACCGCCGAGAACATCGGCAAGCGCTTCGGCACCGTCCGGGCGCTGCACGGCATCGACCTGGACTTCCCACCCGGCCGGGTCACCGCCCTGATGGGCGAGAACGGCGCAGGCAAGTCCACGTTGCTGCGCATCCTGACCGGCGACCACCGGCCGAGCGAAGGCCGGGTGCTGCTCGACGGCCGGCCGCTCGACCTGAACTCGCCGACCGACGCCCGCCGGGCCGGGATCCGGATCATCCCGCAGGAACCCGAGATCATCCCGCACGTCCCGGTCGCCGAGAACGTCTACGCCGGCGCGCTGCCACGACGGGCCGGCCGCCGCCTCGACCGCGCCGAACTGCGCCGCCGGATCACCGCCGACCTGGACCGGCTGGGCTTCGCCAAGGTCCTCGACCCCGACCTGATCGGCTCGGAACTCACGCCCGCGCAACGCCAGTTGGTGGAGATCATGCGCGCGCTCACCGGAGACACCCCGCCGCGCCTGATCGCCTTCGACGAACCCACCTCCTCGCTGTCCGAGCACGAGGTGGAGGCGCTCTTCGCCCTCATCCGGCGACTGCGCTCGGACGGCATCGCGGTGATCTACGTCTCGCACCGGATGAAGGAGATCTTCCAACTCGCCGACCGGATCGCCGTCCTGCGCGACGGCGCGCTCGCGGGCGTGGTCGAGGCCGCCGACACCGACGAGGGCGCCCTGGTCCGGCTCATGGTCGGGCGCGACCTGTCGGCGCTGTTCGTCCGGCAGAACGTCGCCACCGACCGGGTGGTGCTCGACGTCGACCGCCTGAGCACCGACGACGTCCAGGACGTGTCCCTCACCGTGCACGCCGGCGAGGTCGTCGCGCTGGCCGGCCTGATCGGCGCCGGGCGTTCCGAACTCGCCCTCGCCCTGGCCGGCGACCTGCCGGTCCGCTCCGGCACCGTCAGCCTCTCCGGCCGTACGCTGCGCCCGGCCGGCCCGCGGGCCGCGATCCGGGCGGGCATCGGCCTGGCCCCCGAGGAACGCAAGGCCCAGGCGCTGTTCCTGCACCGCACGATCCGCGACAACACCTCGCTGGTGAGTCTCGAACGGCTGCGCCGCCGACGGTTCGTCAAGACCCGTGAGGAGCGGGAGCTCGCCCAGCTCTACGCCGACCGGCTGCGGGTCCGCGCCCCCTCGATCGAGGCCGAGGTCCGCACCCTGTCCGGCGGCAACCAGCAGAAGGTGGTCCTTGCCCGCTGGCTGGCCCGCCGACCCGACCTGCTGATCCTGGACGAGCCGACCCGCGGCGTCGACATCGGCGCCAAGGCCGAGATCTACCGGATCATCGCCGACCTCGCCCGCGACGGAGTCGCGGTGCTGGTCATCTCCTCCGAGCTCCCCGAGGTCCTCGGCCTCGCCGACCGCGTCGTCGTCATGCAGAACGGCCGGGTGACCGGCGAACTGAGCCGCGACGAAGCCTCCGAGGAGGCGATCCTCGCCCTCGCCATGGCCGAGGACCTGTCCACCGACGACCGAACCGACGACCCCGCCAGTACCGGAGCGACCGCATGACCACCAGCACCGCCCCCACCACCGCCCCCCGGCAGCGCACCGGCGGCGCGCGTGCGCTGCTCGGCGCAGTCGGCGGGCAGAACCTCAGCCTGATCGGCGCGCTCGCCGCCGTGATCGCCCTGTTCGGCTCGCTCAACCCCAACTTCCTCGGCTGGGACAACGTCCAGGTGATCGCCGAGGCGGCCACCATCGCCGGCCTGCTGGCCGTCGTGCAGACCGTCGTCATCATCTGCGGCGGCCTGGACATCTCGGTCGGCTCGCAGGCCGGCCTCGCCTCCGTGGTCTCCGCGATGGTGTTCACCGCCACCGGCTCCGGCGCGACCGCCGGGATCGGCGCCGCGCTCGCCCTCGGAGCAGCTGTCGGCCTGCTCAACGGAACGGTGATCGTCCACGGCCGGGTCAACCCGACCATCGCCACCCTGGCCGGCCTCGCCGCCTACAAGGGCGCGGCCCAGCTCGTCTCCGACGGCCGGGCCCAGGGCTACGTGCTCAACGACGCCGTGTTCGTCTTCCTCAGCCGCGGGAAGATCGCCGGACTTCCGACCATGGTCTGGATCCTGATCCTGGTCGCCGCCGCGGTGCACGTGCTGCTCACCTACACCGACATCGGGCGGAACATCTACGCGATCGGCGGCAACCCCACCGCCGCCCGGCTGGCCGGCATCAACCTCAACAAGTACCTGATCGCCGCGTACGCGCTGAGCGGCGCGGTCGCCGCCCTCGCGGGCGTGCTGCTCACCGCGCGGACCGGCAGCGGCCAGCCGGTCTCCGGCAGCGAGGGCCTGGAACTCCAGTCCATCACCGCGGCCGCCCTCGGCGGCTGCGCCCTCAAGGGCGGCAAGGGCACCGTCGGCGGCACCCTGCTCGCCGTCGCCCTGCTCGGCGCGCTCCAGAACGGCCTCACCGTCCAGGGCATCAACTCCTTCTGGCAGAACGTCGCCCAGGGCACCCTGCTGGTCGCCGCCGTCGTCATCCAGCAGCGCCGCACCGGCGAACGCGCCGTCGGCCTGCCCGCCTGACCGGTCCCGCCCCGCTTCCCCTCCCCACCCCCCGACAGACAGGGAGCACCCCCCATGAGACGCCTTCCCGCGCCGCTGCGCCGCGCGGCCACCGGCGCAGCGGCACTCGGGCTCGCCCTCGCGAGCGCGGTCCTGCCGTCGACAGCCGCACCGGCCGCAGCCGCGACCACGACCGCGACCCGGACGGTGACGATCGACGGGACCACCGCCGGACGGACCTTCGACGGCATGGGCGCGATCAGCGGCGGCGGCGCCACCTCCCGCCTGCTGGTCGACTATCCGGAGCCGCAGCGCTCCGAGATCCTGGACTACCTGTTCAAGCCCGGGTACGGCGCCAACCTGCAGCTGCTCAAGGTCGAGATCGGCGCCGACGCCAACTCCAGCGACGGCCCCGAGCCCAGCCACATGCGCAGCCGCACCGACCTCGACTGCAACCGCGGGTACGAGTGGTGGCTGATGGCGCAGGCCAGGCAGCGGAACCCCGCCATCACGTTCTACGGACTCGAATGGGCCGGCCCCGGCTGGTTCGACGGCGGCATGTGGTCCCAGGACAACATCGACTACCTGACCAAGTGGCTCGGCTGCGCCGACAGCCACGGCCTGTCCGTCGGCTACCTCGGCGGCTGGAACGAGATCGGGTACGACAAGGCCTGGTTCGTCAGCCTGCGCTCCGCCCTCGACGGCAGCGGCCACACCGGCACCAAGCTGGTGGCCGCCGACACCGACGACCCGAACTGGACGGTCGCCACCGACCTGGCCGCCGACCAGGCCTTCAACCGGGCCGTCGCGGTGGTCGGCGCGCACGGCGTCTGCTGGCACTCCACCCCGGTGTACACCGGCTGCCCGGGCAACAGCACCGCCCTCGGTCTGAACAAGCCGATCTGGCAGTCCGAGGACGACAACGACAGCTACGGCGCCGACCCGCCCGCGCTGGCCCGCAACCTGAACCGCGAGTACATCGACGCGCGCGTCACCGCCGACATCAAGTGGGCGCTGGTCAGCTCCTGGCCCGCCCACCTGCCGTACTACGGCGCGGGCCTGATGACCGCGGACCAGCCGTGGTCGGGCGCCTACGCGGTGGGCCGGGACATCTGGGCGATGGCCCACACCACGCAGTTCGCCCGGCCGGGCTGGCAGTACCTCGACGGCGCGAGCGGCTACCTGCCCGGCACCGGCACCAACGGCGATCCGCACAGCGGCAGTTACGTGACGCTCAAGTCCGGAAAGGACTACAGCACCGTCGTCGAGACCACCGACGCGTCGGCCGCGACCACCGTCAACGTGAAGGCGACCGGCGGCCTGTCGGGCGGGACCGTCCACGTGTGGGCGACGAACATGGCCTCCACCGACCCGGGCCAGTGGTTCCAGCACACCCAGGACATCACCCCGAAGGGCGGCGCGTACTCCTTCACCGCGCAGCCCGGCTACCTCTACACGCTGACCACCACCACCGGGCAGGGCAAGGGCACCGCCGTGCCGCCCGCCCGTACCGCCTTCCCGCTGCCGTACGCCGCCGATCTCAGCACCGCCCGGCCCGGCGCCGCCGTCCCGTACTTCCACGACTGGGCGGGCGCGTTCGAGACCGCCCCGTGCCCGGCCGGCACCGGCGCCGCCGCCTGCGCGCGCCAGGTGCTCACCACCGCGCCCATCCCGTGGCACTCCGACATGGGGTACACCCCGCTGACCCTGGTCGGCGATCCGAACTGGACCAGCTACCGGGCCGACGTGGACGTGCAGGTGGAGCAGGACGGGTCCGCGGAACTGCTCGGCAGGCTCGAGCACATCGACCACGACCACTCCGCCTACCACCTGAAGATCGGCACCACCGGCGGCTGGACGCTGTTCACCGAGAACACCGCCGGCTCCGACACCACCCTCGCCACCGGCAGCTACCCGGGCAGCGGCC
The DNA here is from genome assembly GCF_042734615.1 of Kitasatospora sp. NPDC059646. Lineage (NCBI taxonomy): Bacteria > Bacillati > Actinomycetota > Actinomycetes > Kitasatosporales > Streptomycetaceae > Kitasatospora > Kitasatospora sp. NPDC059646. Next base: position 11,078 of record NZ_JBHWDS010000092.1, on the reverse strand, counting down.
CGGGGACCTGGCACCACCTGTCGCTGGCGATGCAGGGGCCGTCGATCACCGCGTCCGTCGACGGCGTCCAGGTCGCCTCGGTCACCGACTACAGCCACCTCACCGGGCAGCTCGCCCTGGGCGTCGACGGATTCCAGCACGCCGACTTCGCCAACCTCGCCGTCACCCCGCTGGCCGGCCCGGCCACCACCGGGCTCGTCAACGCCAACAGCGCCATGTGCCTGGACGTCACCGGGGCCTCCACCGCCGACGGTGCCCAGGTCGTCCAGTGGACCTGCGGGGGTAGGCCCAACCAGCAGTGGCAGCTCGTCCCGGTCGCCGTCGACACCTACCAGGTGGTGTCCGTGAACAGCGGCAAGTGCCTGGACGTCACCGGGGCTTCCACCGCCGACGGCGCGCAGGTCGTCCAGTGGACCTGCGGCAGCGACAAGTCCAACCAGCAGTGGCGGACGGTGGCGGTCGCCGGCAGCAGTGCGCACCAGCTGGTGTCCGTGAACAGCGGGAAGTGCCTGGACGTCACCGGCAACTCACGGACCGCCGGCGCACTGGTCGTCCAGTGGACCTGCGGCGGCAGCGACAAGCTCAACCAGCAGTGGACCAGCGCCTGAGCGGAGACTGACGGACCGTCACCGCATCCCGGCGCCGGACGGCCGGAGGGGGCCGCCCGGCGCCGGGTCACCGCTGCCTGGGCGCGTCGCCCCCGGCCGCAGCGCACGCCGCCGCCCGCACCCCCGGGCGGCGGCTTCCCCGTGCCGGCGCGGGCTCAGCCGGGGCCCGGGCGCCCCGGATACGCCTCCGCGACCTGGCGGCGCCCGGTGCCGAGCTTGCGCAGCACCTTGGCCACGTGGTTCTCCACCGTGCGCGGTGACAGGAACAGGGCCTCCGCGATCCGCTGATTGGTGGCGCCGGCGGCGAGCAGCGCGGCGACCTCGTGCTCGCGCGGCGAGAGACTGCCCCCGTACCCGCGCCGACCCGGCCCCCGGCGCACGACACCGAGATCGCGCAGGACCTGCCCGCAGCGCGCGGCGTCGCCGACGGCCCCCAGGTCCGTGAAGAGGTCGAGCGCCTCGGTGATCGGCGCCGCCGCCGCGCCCGGGTCTGCCGGCAGCAGCGCGCCGCCCTGCCGCTCCAGCGCGCGGGCCCGCTCGTACGGCCGCCCGATCTCCCGCCACCGGTCCGCCGCCCCGGCGAAGCGCCGTGCGGCGGCTTCCGGTTCCGCGTCCCGGCGCAGCAGGCCGTGCACGACCTGGAGGTCGGCCGCCGCCGCCGGGGCGTCGCACCCCTCCAGCCCGCGCCCGGCCTCGGCGGCCAGCCGCTCGGCGTCCGCGCGGTCGCCGGCGGCCAGCGCCGCCTCGACCGCGGCCGACAGCAGTCCGGCCGCCCGCGGCCATGCCTCGGCCCGCCGGACGGTGGTGACGGCCCGCCAGGCGGCCGTCCGGGCCCGCAGGGCGTCGCCCCTCGCCAGGTGGACGGCGGCCAGCCCGGCGGCGGCCCGCAGCTCCTGACCCACCAGCTGCAGGTCGGCGCCGACCCGGGCGGCCTCGCCGAGCAGTTCGAGCGCCGTGGCGTACTGCCCGCGGGCCGCCGCGAGGGCGCCGGTCAGCAGGGCCCGCTCGGCGTGCACGGCCAGGGCCGTGGGGTACTCCTCGACGAGTGCGTCCAGGCGCTCCGCCAACCCCTCCCACCGCCCGGCGAAGACGTCCAGCCGCACCAGCGAACCGCGTGACAGGAACCCCGTGATCGGGCTGGGGACCCGCGCGGCCACCTGCCCGGCCTCGGCCGTCAGCGCGGCGGCTCGCCGGTCGTGGCCCAGGTAGGCGGAGGTGTCGCCGACGTTCTGCAGGGTGCGCGCCGTCTGACGCAGCACCTCCCGGTCGCCCGTTCCGCGCGGCAGCCGATCGACGGACTCCCACACCGAGGGGTCCGCCCGACAGGCCAGCAGGGTGATCCGGGTGCCCTGGACAGCGGCCTTCATGGCCTCGGTCCCGTTCGCCCGGACGGCCTCCTCGGCCCGTTCCAGCCAGCCGCGGGCGTAGGCCGGGCCGTTGCCGTCCCTGAGTGCCAGCGCAACCATCGCCCGGACGGCGAGCCCGGGGCGGCCGGCCGCCAGCTCGGCGGTGGCCCGCTCCACCTCGTCGAACCCGGCGGGGTCGGCGGTCTCGTTCAGCATGCCGAGACCGAGGCCGAGCCGGATCTCGCCGCGCACTCCTTCGGGCAGCCGGGGGTCGTCGACCAGTCGGCGCAGCAGCCGGGCGTCCGTGGGGAAGTCCACGCTGCACGCGGCGATCCCGGCCAGCGCCAGGGCCGCCCGGGAGCGGCCCTCCGCCACCAGCTCGGGCCGGTCGAGCATGCGGCGCAGCAACGTGGCGGCCGTGCCGCAGTCGTCGACGGCGATCGCCTCGTCCGCGGCCTCCTGCGCCCGGAGGAGCCACCCCGTCCGGTCGCCGGCCTCGAACGTGTGGTGGGCGATCTGCACCAGCGGCGCGGGAGTGCGTCCCCGGAGCACCTCCAGGGCGCGGCGGTGCAGCCGGACCCGGGCCGGGGCCGGGATGTGCCGGTGGACGACCTGCTGGGCCAGCACGTGCCGGAACGCGTACTCGCCCCGGTCCACCTCGTGCAGCAGCGACGCCCGGAGCAGCTCGGTGACCGCTTCGGCGCCTTCCTCCGGGCCCAGCCCGGTGAGGCCGACCAGCACGTCCTCCGGCGCCGGCGCCGCGAGGACGGCCGCCGCCTCGGCGACCGCCACGGCGCCGGGGGACAGTCTGTCGAGCCGCTCGGTGACCGCGGCCTGCAGTCCGTGCGCGACGTCGGCGTCCTGCAGGCGCTGCACGGCCCCGGCACGGCCGTGGGTGCCGGCGTGCCCGGCGAGGGTGATCAGGTCCTCCTCGACGGCCAGCGGCAGTCCCTCGCTGCGCCGGTACAGCACGGTGCCGAGCGCGGCGGTGGCCTGCGGGCCGAGCGCGGCGGCGGCCAACTCCCGGACGTCCGGCTCCCGGAGCGGACCGAGCCGGATCACCGAGCCGCCGGTGCCGGGCGGCTGGCGGTAGGCGGCGCCGAGCACGGAGGTTCCGGGAGGCAGGTCCTCGGCCCGGTAGGTCAGGACCAGGCCGAGCTGCGGCGGCAGGTCGCGGGCGAGCAGCAGGAGCAGTTCGCGGGTGCCGTCGTCCGCCCAGTGCAGGTCCTCGACGACCAGCGTGGTCGGCCCGAGCGCGGTGAGGAACGAGCGTACGGCGCGGCGCAGTCGGAAGCGCTGCCCGGCAGCGTCGGCCGGCCCGGCGGGCGCGCTCGGCAGCAGGTCGGCCAGGTCGGGCAGCAGCGGCGCCAGCGCGCCGGCGCTGGGCGGGAAGACGACGCCCGCCGGGTCGGCCCCGCCGAGGGCGTCCACCACGGGACCGTACGGGAACGGCTCGCGCAGCGGATGGCAGCTGCCGTTCAGGACCCGCCGCCCGTCCGCCCGCAGCGCGGCGCACGCCTCCCGGACCAGGCGGGACTTGCCGATCCCCGCCTCGCCCTCGATCAGCACGACCGCGGGCGGCCGGCGCAGCGCGGCCATCAACTCCCCGAGCTCGCGTCGCCGTCCCACGAAGCGGAACCGTCCGCCCCGGCCCGCCACCCCGCCGTCGAGGTCGCCCATCGTGTATCACCGTCCGGCGTCACCCTAGAGCCCGGATCCGAGCACCGGCAAAGTCCCCCGATTCCCGTGCAGGCCCGGGCGTTCCGCAAACGGCAGAGCGGTGAAGGACCTGCGGCCGGCACGGGCGGGACATGGTGACGCGGTGTGAAGCCGGGCGGGCCCGCACCCGGCAGTCCGACTCCGGAGCGGGGTCCGGCCGGCGACAGCGCCGGACGCCGCCGGCGGCGCGGCCGAAGGCGGGCTCCGCCGGGCCGGGGCCGCGCCGGACGCCGGTACTCCCGCGCCCGGGGCCGGCCGCGTCCACCATTCGTGTCGAAAACCGCCCGCCACCGTCCCGGGAGCGCCGACCGATCGATAGACAGGGCGGCGTCACCGGAGGAGGAGGCCCTTCACGTGGACCGGGCCCGGTCCCCCGCCGGCTGCGCGCAGCGACCGTCCCGGTCGGCGGCGGCTTCGAGTACGGCGGTCCGGCGGTCGGCCGGACACCGCCTCCGCACGGGAACAGCAGCAGACCGGGAGAGCGCATGATCGACAGACTGCCGTCACCGCTGGTGGGTGCGCGGGTCCTCGCCGTCGTCGACGGGGAGCACTATCCGGAGGTGGTGCGGGAGACGCTGCGCGCCCTGCCCTGCCGGGTGGTGGGCGCCCTGCTCGTCGGCGGGACGGAGAAGCTGCGGGAGGCCCCGGACTTCGGAGCGCCGCTGCTGACCGGAAGCCTCGCCGACGCCCTGTCCGCCTGCGCGGCCGACTTCGTCCTCGACCTGTCGGACGAACCGGTGGTCGGCGGCCCGGAGCGGATGGCGTTCGCGGCGCAGGCGATGGCCTGCGGGGTTCCGTACGCGGGAGCGGACTTCTGCTTCGAGCCGCCGCGGCTGCTCCCGTTCGCCCTGCCGTCCCTCAGCGTCGCGGGTACCGGCAAGCGGATCGGGAAGACCGCCGTCAGCGGTCACGCCGCGCGGTTGCTGTCCGAGCGGTGGAAGGTCGTGGTCGTCGCGATGGGCCGCGGCGGACCGGCCGAACCGGAGGTGGTGACCGACCCGCCGGGCCTCGGCGAGCTGTTGGAGCTCTCGCGATCCGGGCAGCACGCCGCCTCCGACTACATCGAGGACGCGGTGTTCACCGGCGTCGCGACCGTGGGCGCCCGGCGCTGCGGGGGCGGCTTCGCGTCCGCTCCCTTCGCCTCGAACGTCGCCGCGGCGGCCGAGCGGGCGGCGGCGCTCGCACCCGATCTCGTCCTGTTCGAGGGCAGCGGAACCGTCCTGCCGCCGGTGGAAGCCCGTCGGCGGATCCTCGTCATCGGCGGCGGCCAGGACCCCGAGCGGGTGTTCGGCCACCTGGGCGCCTACCGGCTCCTGGTCTCCGACCTGGCGGTGCTCACCCTCGCCGATCCGCAGCTCGACGTCCGCGCCGTGCGCGCGGCCGTCCGACGGGTCCGGGACGTGCCGCTGATCGCCGTCGCGCTGCGCCCACGCCCGGTCGCGGACGTGTCGGGGCACCGCGTCGCGTTCTTCACCACCGCCGCACCGCACGTCCTGCCCGGCATGGTCGACCATCTGCGGACGCGGTACGGCGCGCGGGTCGTCCACGCCACGAACGCCCTCGCCGACCGGAACCGCCTCCGAGCCGAACTCGCAGGCATGGACGCCGAGTTGTACCTGGCCGAGCTCAAGGCCGCCGCCGTCGACGTGGTCGCCGAAGAGGCAGAACGACGCGGCGTCCCGGTCGTGTTCTGCGACACCGAGGTGGCCGCGCTGCCCGGCGAACCCTGCTTCGACCGGGCCGTCCTCGCGCTGGCCGCCGAGGCGATCGGCTGAGATCCGCGCTGCCGCCGTGAACCTCGCGCGCTCCATCACCGCGTCGGCCCGGCACCGCCGTCCCTCGGCCGGGGCGACGCCCGGGCGACCGTCACGGCCGCACCGGGGCCCCGTCGGCGCGCGTCCCACCGGCGCGCGTCCCACCGCGAGGACAGGACCGGCGGCCGGCGGTGGCGCAACGGGCGCCCGGGCGGGCCGCTCGGTGCCGGACGACGCTTCAGCGGCACTCGACGCTCCTGGCCCCGCCCGCGAGGCGCTCACGTTTCGCGCGCAGCAGCCGGAGTCCGGGGTTCGTACGGCGCCGGCCGGCCCGGGCAGGAGTCGACTTCCGTCGCGCAGCAGCGCGGGCCGGCAGTGTCCAGCAGGCCTGCGCGGCCGGCGGCGACTCACGCCGGGACGGCCCGGGGCGGCCCGGTCAGGCCTCGTGCCGGGCCGGCCGGCCCAGGAAGGCGGCGACCGCGGCGGCCCCCGCGAGCAGGGCGAGACCGGCGACCAGCAGCGCCAGCCGGGTGCCGGAGCCGTCCCCGGCCTGGTCGGCGAGCACCCCCAGGACGGCCACGCCGAGCACCGCGCCGGTCTGCCGTGCGGAGTTCAGCGCACCCGACGCGATCCCGGACTGCTCCTTGGCGACCGCGCCGACCACGGCCGTCATCAGCGACGGGATCGCGAAGGAGACCCCGAATCCCAGCGTCAGCAGCCCGGCCGCCATCGCGAGCCGCGCGGCCGCGGAGCCGGCGGTCGCCGCGGCGGCCACCAGTGCCCCGGCGCCCATCAGCAGGAACCCGGCGACGGCCGGGCGGCGGGCCCCGATCCGGCCCACCAGGCGTCCGGTGAACACCGGGTTGACGGCGGTCGGCAGCATCAGCGGCAGGAATGCGGCGCCTGCGCCGAACGCGCTCAGGCCGTGCGCCCGCTGGAAGAACAGCGAGAGCACGAACAGCACCCCCGACAGGCCGAAGTTCACCAGCAGCCCGGCGAGCAGCCCGGTGGCGAGCGTCCGGTCGCGCAGCAGCCCCAGGGGCAGCATGGGGGCGCGGCGCGCGGCCTCCCGGCGGCGCTCCACCAGGACGAACAGGCCGCCCGCGAGCGCGGACACCGCGAACCCGCCGAGCACCGGCGGCGACGCCCAGCCGGCCGGCCCGCCCTCGATCAGCGCGCCGGTCAGCCCGGTCAGCGCGAGCACCGCGCAGACCTGGCCGGGCAGGTCCACCCCCCTGGCCGGCGAGGGCCGGTCGGCGGGCGCGTGACGTGCCGTCAGAACGACGGCGAGCAGCGCCACCGGCACGTTCACCAGGAAGATCGCGCGCCAGCCGAACCGGTCGGTCAGCGCGCCGCCGACCAGCGGCCCGGCCGCCAGCGCGCTGCCGCTGATCGCCGCCCACACGCCCATCGCGCGGGCCCGGGCGGCCGGGTCGGTCCAGGCGTGGGCGATCACCGCCAGCGAGGCCGGCAGCAGCAGCGCGCCCGCCACGCCGAGCAGCGCCCGCAGCGCGATCAGCACGCCCACCGAGCCGGCCGGCGCGCTGACGCCGGAGCAGGCCCCGAACAGCCACAGCCCGGCCAGGAACACCCGCCGCCCGCCCCACCGGTCCGCCAGGGCGCCGGCGGTGAGCAGCAGCGCGGCGAACGCGAGGGTGTAGGCGTTCGAGATCCACTGCAGGCCGCCGAGCGAACCGGTCAGGTCCGCGCCGATCGCGGGCAGCGCCACGGTCACCACCGTGGTGTCCAGCATCACCATGAAGTAGCCGAGCGAGAGTCCGAGCAGCAGCAGCCCGTTCCCGCGTCGGGCGTCGGTCGGTCGACCGGGCACAGTTGTCCCCCGAGGGTGCGAAAGGAGTGGAGGCGAAGGGCGCGCCGGAGAGCGGCGCCGCCGTGATCCGCCGGGCCGGTTCGTGAGCGGCGGGCGATCACTGAAATTCTTGCCGCGCCCGGGCAGTTGAGGAAGCGGGCGGTTCCGATGGCGCCCATCGCCGAAACCGATGCCGCCGGTGCTGCCGAGGCGGCCGCCGGCCGAGACCTGACGAGGAGCGGACACCGTGGAACTGCGCCACCTCCGGACCTTCCACACCGTCGCCCGGACGCTCAACTTCACCCGCGCGGCGGCGGAGTTGAACTACGCGCAGTCCAGCGTCACCGAGCAGGTCCAGGCACTGGAGGCGGAGCTCGGCGCCAAGCTGTTCGACCGCGGCCGCCGGCGGCTCGCCCTCACCCCGGCCGGCGAACGCCTGGTCGAGTACGCCGGCCGGATGCTGCTGCTCGCCCAGGAGGCCCGGACGGCCGTCGAGGAGGAGGACGGCCTTCCCGGCGGACGGCTGGTGGTCGGCGGCCTGGAGACGCTGTGCGCCCACCGCCTGCCGGCCGTCCTCGCGCCGCTGCGCCGCGCGTACCCCCGGATCCGGGTGACGGCCCGTCAGGGAAACCGCGGCGAACTGTACGACTGGGTGCGGCGCGGCGAGGCGGACGTGGTGCTCACCTTCGGCCGGCCGCCCCGGGACGAACGGACCGTCAGCGAGACACTGGCCGCCGAGCGGCTGATGGTGGTCGCCCCGAACGGCCACCGCCTCGCCGGGTACCCGCAGCTGGGCGGCCCCGAGCTGCGCGGCGAACCGTTCCTGGCCACCCCGCCCGGCTGCGGCTTCCGCGAGATGCTGGACGGCCTGATCGACAGCCTCGGCCCGGACGCCCCCGTGATCGACACCGAACTGGCGGGCATCGCCGCCCTCCGCCAGTGCGCCGCCGCCGGACTGGGCTGCGCCCTGCTGCCCGAACTCGCGGTGGCCGACGCGGCCTCCCGCGGCGAACTCGCCGCCGTCCCGGTGCTCGGCGACCGCGCCCGCACCACCGTCACCATGACCTGGCTTCGCAACGCCGAACTCCGGCCCGCCGTCACCGCGTTCCTCACCACGGCGCGCACCGCGTTCGCCCGTCCGACGGCACCGACCGCCCCGTAGCACCCACCCCCCCGGCCCGGACCGACCCCAGCCACCGCCCGGGCCCGCCCCGCCGCCCGCGCGACCGGGCGCACCCGGTGGCGTTCGGGAACACCGTCGGCGCGGTGGCGGCGAGTAGGTCCGGCGTCCGCCCGCGGACCAGCGGCTTCGCCACCGGGCTGTTCGGGGCGGCGAGTTCGTGGCGCACGTGGGCGGGTGGCACTTCGCGACGGTGACGGGTGCCCTGCCCGTGAAGCACACCAATCCCCTGCCCGCGTGGCCGTCCCGCCATGTCCCACCCGCCGGCCGTGCGCAGAAGGCGACCGATCGTGATCGACTGCAGCACCCTCCCCGGCTGTGACCCCACCGACGCCGAACTGTCCGCCGTCAGCGCGGCGTTGCGCTCGCCCGGCCCCGGCGGAGCACGACGGGCCCGTTCCCCCGGCTGGCCGGCTGGATGCCCGGGCTGTCGGAGGAGCGCCGGCTCGCGCTCGGCGACGCGACGGCGGCCCGCTTCGAGGACGCCGAGGTCCGGGCCCGGACGTTCGCCCCGCTGGTACTGGCCGCCGTCGTGCGCACCGGCCACCAGCGGCCCGGGCGGCCGGCCGCATTCGCCCACCGGCACCCGGCCGAGGCCGACCTGCGCGGCCACCACACCGAGCCGGGCCGACTGCACGCCGCCGCGCACGGAGCAGACCTGCTCGCCCCGTTCGGGCCGCACCCGGAGGTCGCCCCCGAGCCGCTGACGTCGCTCGGCGCGGCCCGGCTGCTCGCCCCGACCGGTCACGTCTTCGACGCCCCGGGGGACGACCGCCTCGGCCACGCGCCCGCCCTGCCCCTGGCCCGGGCCGGAGCTGACGGAGCACCAGACGGTCGGCCGGCTCGACGCGGTGGCCGCGGTGTTCGCCACCGGGGAGCCCGGCCCAGGTGCCCGCCGAGGTGCTGGCGACGGCGGCACCGTCCACGGGCTGACGCCCCGCCCGGTCGGACCGCACCCGGACCGGGACCTCCCGGCCTCCTGCGGGCTCGAATCGGCGGAAAATTCCCACCGCTGTCGGAGCGGTCGGCTAAAGTCCGCTGCGCCGTGTGCGGAGGCCCGGCGAGGGGGGACGTCCTGGCCGGCGCGGGCCGCAGAGCCGCTCTGCCGTGCCGGGGTCGCTTTCCGCGTCGGCTCCTCCCGTTCGGCGGTGCCGGCGGCGTCGTCGGCGGCGGGCACCCGGAACTCGGGCGCGCCCGACAGGGGGTGGACCATCAGAGAGGAACGAACTGTCGTGTCCGAAGAGTGTCCGCAGTGTGGGGAGTCAGGCAGCACCCTCAGGGCGCGCCGGGCGTACGAGGGTGACCCGCCTGCGCTGGAGGTGGCCCCGCCGCCCGCGCCGCCGGTGCCCCGGGTCGCCACTTCCGAGCCCCGCTGGAACCCCGCCGCGCGGGCCTTCGCGTTGATCGTCGGCGGCTACGTGGCGGCCGTCCTGGTGGCGGTCCTCGTCGCCGACGCCGCCGGGCTGAGCGTGGGGACCATCCTGGCCGGGCTGCCGGTGCCCGGCCTCGGACTCCTGCTGGTCCTCTACTATCTGGCCCGCGGCCGGGCCCCGCTTCCCGCCGCCAACGCCGAGTTGGTGTCCTTCCACAACGTCATCTGGACCCGGCGGATGCAGGTGTGGGAGCACGCCCGGTTCTGCTCGGCCTGCCGGGTGGCGTTCTGGCCCGCCGGAGCGTTGAAGGCCGGCTTCCCCGCATCGCCCGCCGTGCCGGCGCACGAGTTCCCGCTGACGGTCGCCACGCTGGCCGAGACGGCGTACGGGCGGCCCTGACGGGCGACGACGGCTGAGGTCACACCGTTCCCGTGCCGGCCGGGGCCGGGGTGAGGTCGATGCCGAGGACGCCGGTGCGGGTGGCGACGCAGAGGCGGCCGGTGTCGGTGATGGCCAGGCCGACGACGGGGGCGCCGAAGTGCAGGTCGTAGGTGACCGGTTCGGTGGCGATGACGATGACGCGGACCGGGCCGTCCTCCCAGGCGGCGGCGTGCATCAGGCCGTGGGGGGTGGTGGCGACGGCGACGGCGGTGACGGGGCTGTCGCGGGCGAGGACCGGCTCCTTGAGGGGGTAGCGGTCGGGCATCCAGGTCCAGACGGTGCCGTCGGCGCCGCCGGACATGATGAGGTGTTCGTTCTCGTAGCCCGTGACGTCCACGGCCGTCACCGGCCCCCGGTGGAACGGGACGTCCGCGCGCCGGGGTTCGCCGGTGTCGATCGCGGGGATCGCGTGCACGTACCCGGCCTCGTCGCCCAGCACCATCACCGGGCGGGGCCGGCCCGAGGAGCCCATGGCGGTGGCCCCGTGCTCCAGCGACTCGCGCAGCCGGACCAGGGCCTTGAGCGCGGTGGGCGGGTCGCTGGGCGGCGGGACCGAGGCGATGCTGCCGTTGGTTCGCAGCCGGTGCACGCTGCCGTCGTCGCCGACCGCGACGGCGACGGTGGAGGGCTCCTCCAGCAGGTACCGGTCGGCCGTTCTCGGCACCTGCCCGTCGGTCGGGCTGATCGGGTAGATCGAGTAGCCGATTCCGACCGTGAGCAGGCCGTCCAGTGCCGGGCCGTGCCCTAGGGTCCGTCTTCAAAGATGATCAAGCGGTGAGATCATGGCGGCGTGATACGTCGTCATGAACTGTCGGACGCCGAGTGGGCCGTGCTCTCGCGGTTCCTG
>NZ_JBHWDS010000091.1:0-16468 GCF_042734615.1 Kitasatospora sp. NPDC059646 | reverse complement strand
GGGCCCGCACCGGCCACCGGGCCTGCGCCGACGGGCCCGCCGACCGGCAGGCCGCCGCCGGCGACCGGGGCGGAGCCGCCGCCGACCGGGCCGAGCTGGAACGAGGAGCCGCCGGACGAGCCGCCGGAACCGCCGCCGAACGAGGAGCCGGAGCTGCCGCCGCCGTGGTGGCCGCCACCGCCGCCGGCGCTGCCGGACGACCAGATGTCGGCGTCCACCGTCGGCGCGGGGGCCGGCGGGGGCGGTGCCAGCACCGAGTCGACGTGCACCGACACGGGGCCGTGCGAGGGCGCGGGCGGGGTGTAGTCGTACGAGCCGCCGCCACCGCCGTACGAGCCGCCACCGCCGTAGGAGCCGCCGCCCCCGCCGCCGTAGCCGCTGCCGCCGCCGTGCGAACCGCCGTAGGCGGCGGCCGAGTTGTTCTGGTAGCCCGAGTTGCCGCGGTGCCCGCCGCCGGCGGGGGCGGACTGCGGCTGGGTGTCCTGGCCGAGCGACACGTCGACGCCGATGCCGCCGACGTTGGCGTTGACCGAGATGCCGCCGTTGCCGTGACCGTTGCCGCCCGGGCCGTTCGGGCTGCCGGGCAGACCGGCCTGGTCGCCGCCGGGGGCGTTGTGGCCGTGTCCGTTGCCGTGGCTGCCGCGCGGGCCGTCCGGGTTGGGGCCGCCGTTGTGCTGGGCGTCGGTGACCGGAACGGGCTGCCCGTCCGGGCCGAGCAGGTCGAGCGGGCGGCCGTCGGCGCCGAACTGGACGATCTGCCCGTTCGGGCCGACCGCCTGCATCGCGGCGTTCACCGTGACGGCCTGGCCGTTGCCACCAGTCAGCAGGTGGCCCTTCTGGTCGGTGACCAGGCCGGAGACCTGGCTGCCGTCGGCGGCCGTCATCAGCGGGTGGCCGTCGTCGCCGAGCTTGAAGTGGCCGTCCAGGCCGAGGGCCAGCGTGATGCCGGTGCCGACCAGGGCGCCGGTCAGGCCGACCAGCAGCGGCTTGCCGTCCTTGCCGAGCAGCGGCTTGCCGTCCTCGCCCATCGCCACGCCGCTGACGGGCGTGCCGTCCGGGCCGACCAGCTGCTGGGTGCCGTCCGCGCCCTGGGTGACCTTCAGGCCCTCGACGCCCTTGACGCGCTGGCCGTCGTCGCCGACCAGCACCGGGTTGCCGTGCCGGTCGGTCTTGACGGTGCCGTCGGCCTTCAGCTCGGCGTGCACGCCGGCCACCCCGGCGACCTCCACCGCGCGGGCCACCCCGGACTTCGCCAGCACACCGGTGACCTGCCCGGAGCGCGCGGCCATCGAGGACTCGCGGTTCTCGCCGTGCAGGCCGCGGCCGTCGGCCTGGGCGATCCGCTCCAGGGCGACCAGCGGCGGCTCCTTGGCGAGCGACTTCGCCGCCTCGCCCATGTCCCGCTCCAGCTGCTCCAGCAGCTGGCCGATCTTCCGCTTGGCGTCCGCGACCGCGGCCAGCTCCTCGGCCTCGGCGACGCCCTCCTTCACCACGCCGGCCGCGCCGTTCACCAGGCCGGAGACCAGGCCGCCGACGCCGGAGGTCAGCTCCTTGCCGGCCTGCGCGATCTGCGCCTTGGCCTTCGCCTCGGCGGCGTCCGCCGCCCGGATCTTCTCGGTCAGCTCCTGGAGCACCGCGACGATCTCGGCCTTGCCGTGGTCGACCGCGCCGGCCGCCTTGTCCAGCGCGGCGGCCACCAGGCCGGCCGCCGCGGACGCGTCGTCGAGCTGGCCGCGGCCGCCGCCGCTGAACTGCTGCCAGTGCGTGCTGAACGCCTCCACCGCGGGGCCCGAGTTCTCCCCGGCAACCCGCTGCGCGGCCGTGTTGCCCCGGCGCACCAGGGCGTCCGCCTCGGAGCCGAACTCCCGCCACAGGCCGGCCGCCCGGCGCAGTCCGTCCTCGTCCGCCTGCGGCCATGCGTGGCCGGTCCGTGCCAGCGCGGGGGCGAGTTCCTCCGGCAGGTTCCTGGACACGTGCTCCCCCTTCGGGTGGTGCGGTTCGGCGTGCACAGCCGCCCGCCGCGTGCTCTGACTGCGGTTCAGGCCCGGCCGGTTGCGGTCGGGTGGTTCAGCGACGGCGCGTTGAAGTCCGCGCTGATCTCGCCGTCGGTGCGCTCCATGCTGTCCGCCATGGTGTGCAGGCCCTGGCCGATCCGGCCGAGCCGCTCCGCCAGACCCTGCAGCCCGGCGAGCACGCCCTCCCGGGCCTCGCCGTACGCGGTGCCGAACGGCCGGCCGGGGGCATCACCGCCCCACGGCGCGCCCAGCGCCGCCAGCCCGCTCTCCAGCTGCTTCGCCGCACTGCCGAACTCTTTCGAGACGGTCTCGAACTCCCGTCCCTCGCCGTGGAGTTCCCACGACCGGATGACGACCTTGTCGCCCATGTGCACTCCCCCGTGCAAGGGCGCTCGCGCGCCCGACTACCCCCGGCTGGGACATCCTAGGGCCGCCCGCCGCCCCCGCCGCCCGGGCTGCGGCCCTTTTCACAGCCGTTTCACCTACACCGACCGCCAAGACCCCCGGAAACCCGCCCAACTCCGACAAACCGTCCGCAAAGCCGTGCCACCGCACCACGGCCGCCCCGGCCCAGGCCATACCCTTGCCGGGTGGCACCTGCTGAGAGCGCGAAGAAGAAGAACAAGAAGTCCGAGAAGCCCGGCAAGGGCCCGGTCGTCGACCTGGCGATGCCCACCGTCCGCGAAGTCGCCCTCGACTTCCCGCGCGCCTGGGTCGAGTTCACCGATCCCGCCGACGAGGACCAGGTGTTCCGCTGCGACCTCACCTGGCTCACCTCCCGGTGGGGCTGCATCTTCGGCAAGGGCTGCCACGGCATCCAGCCCGGCCGCGGCGCGTCCGACGGCTGCTGCACGCTGGGCGCGCACTACTCCGACGAGGACGACGAGCAGCGCGTCACCGAGCACGCCGCCCGCCTCACCCCCGACATCTGGGAGCACCACGCCGAGGGCACCGACGCCAAGGGCCGGATCCGGCGCGACGGCGGCATCACCATGTTCGACGAGGACGGCGACCGGCAGACCCGCCGCGTCAACGGCGCCTGCCTGTTCCTGAACAGCCCCGGCTTCCCCGGCGGAGCGGGCTGCGCCCTGCACGTGCTCGCCCTGCGCGAGGGCCTGGAGCCCCTCCGGACGAAGCCCGACGTCTGCTGGCAGCTCCCGATCCGCCGCACCTACGACTGGATCGACCGCCCCGACGACACCCGCTACCTCCAGGTCTCCATCGGCGAGTACGACCGCCGCGGCTGGGGCCCGGGCGGCCACGACCTCCACTGGTGGTGCACCGGCTCCCCCGAGGCCCACAACGCCCCCGACCCGGTGTACGTCTCCTACCGCCCCGAGCTCATCGAGCTGATGGGCCCCGAGGCCTACGCGACCCTGGTCTCCCTCTGCGAGGCCCACAACCCGGCGCTCGCCCCGCACCCGGCCGACCCGCGGGGGTGATCGCGCCGGCCGGGCCGCTGGTCCCGCGGCCCCGGCCGGCTACTTGTCGATGTCCCCGACCACGAAGAACATCGACCCGAGGATCGCCACCATGTCCGCCACCAGCGTCCCCGGCAGCAGCTCGGTCAGTGCCTGGATGTTGTTGAACGACGCCGACCGGAGCTTCAGCCGCCAGGGCGTCTTCTCGCCGCGCGACACCAGGTAGTACCCGTTCAGCCCCAGCGGGTTCTCGGTCCAGGCGTACGTCTCGCCCTCGGGGGCCTTGAGCACCTTGGGCAGCCGCAGGTTGACCGGTCCGGCGGGCAGCTCCGCCAGCCGGTCGAGGCAGGCGTCCGCGAGGTCGAGCGAGTTCGCGGTCTGCTCCAGCAGGCACTCGAAGCGCGCCAGGCAGTCGCCCTCCTCCCGGACGGGCACCCGCAGGACGTCCTGGAGCTCCCCGTACGCGAGGTACGGCTCGTCGCGTCGCAGGTCGAAGTCGACTCCGCTGGCCCGGGCGATCGGCCCGCTGACGCCGTACGCGTGGACGTGTTCGCGGGACAGCACGCCGATGCCGGCGGTCCGGCCGCGGAAGATCTCGTTGCCGAGGACCAGGTCCTCGAACACCGGCAGCTGCGAGCGGACCACGCCGACGGCCGCGCGGACCCGGCCGAGCCAGCCGGCCGGCAGGTCCTCCTTGAGGCCGCCGACCCGGTTGAACATGTAGTGCATGCGGCCGCCGGAGGCCTCCTCCAGCACGTGCTGGAGTTCCTCGCGGCCGTTGAAGGAGTGGAAGATCGGCGTGATCCCGCCGAGTTCCAGGGGGTACGAGCCGAGGAACATCAGGTGGTTGAGCACCCGGTTCAGCTCGGCGAGCAGGGTCCGCAGCCAGACGGCGCGCTCGGGGACCTCCATGCCGAGCATCCGCTCGACGGCGAGGACCACGCCGAGTTCGTTGGCGAAGGCGGACAGCCAGTCGTGCCGGTTGGCCAGCATGATGATCTGCCGGTAGTCGCGGGCCTCGAAGAGCTTCTCCGCGCCCCGGTGCATGTAGCCGATCACCGGCTCGGCGGAGCTGATCCGCTCGCCGTCGAGGACCAGCTTGAGGCGCAGCACGCCGTGCGTGGACGGGTGCTGGGGACCGATGTTGAGCACCATGTCGGTGCTGCCGGGATCCCCGGGGAGCGTCTGCGCGCCCGGGCCGATGCCGACCGTGGTCTCCGTCATGGCCGTCGACTCCTTCATGAGGGGAGAGTCTGCCATCCCGGCAGGGCCGCGAGGTCGTCCGGTACCGGCATGCGGACCGCCTGGACCAGCCAGTGGAACGCACCGAGTCCGGCCGGGTCGGTGAGCTCGGCGGCCTCGCCGGCCCCGGCGAGGGCCCGCAGGTAGCCGGCCGGGTCGGTGCCGGCGAGGGCGAGCGGCGGGCGGGCGCCGCTGACGCCGAGCGCGTGCAGGGCGGTGCGCTGGGTGGTGAGCAGCGTCGGGTGGCCGGGGACGGCGGCGGAGTCCAGGGCGACGTGGGCGGTGAGGTCGCAGGAGCCGTCCGGGACGGGTGCGGTCTGCCGGCCGTCCCGGAACCCGGTGAGGGTGCCGTACGGGGGGCGGGTGTCGCGGGTGTGCGCGTAGTCGACGGCGACCGCGAGGCCGTGGTCGAGGGCGCCGACGGCGGCGGCCCAGGCGGCGTCCCGGGGGGTGCCGAGTTCGACGCGCTCGCCGCCGGGCCACCAGCGGTCGGCCCAGGCGGCGTCGTCCGGGTCGAGCGGTCCGCCGATCCGTTCGGTGCCGTCGGGGGCGACCTCGACGTAGTGCGGTTCCCCGTCCTCGTCCCGTTCGGCGAGGTCGAGCGGGACGTTGTCGAGCCACTCGTTGGCGAACAGCAGGCCGGTGACGGCGGCCGGCAGGTCGGGCCCCCAGCCGATCCCGTCGGGCAGGCCGGCCGGGCGGTCGGCGAGTTCGACGGCGTGCAGGGCGACCCGGGCGCGCAGCTCGGCGGGCAGCGCGTCGCGGACGGCGAGGGTGAGTTCGCCGCGGCCGGCGCCGACGTCCACGAAGTCGAGCCGAGCGGGTGAGCCGAGTGCCGCGTCGACGTCGGCCAGCAGCCGGGCCACCGCGCCGGCGAACCGGGCGGAGGCGTGCACGGAGGTGCGGAAGTGTCCGGCCGGGCCCTCCGGCCTGCGGTAGAAGCCGCCGTCGGGCCGGTACAGGGCGTGTTCGATCGCGGGCCGCCACCGCATCCATGTCATAGCGGGCGACGTTACCGGGGAGGAGGCGGTCTCCACCCTGGGGAGTAGCCCCGGATCGCTCTCCCGACGGACCTGAACACGCCATCGGACTCCCTAGGCTGGACACGTGCATCGACTCAACGCCTGGCTCCGCCGACATCCCATGGTGGTCGACTCCGCGTGGGCGCTGCCGGTGCTGTTCTTCGGCGTCCTCGCTGCGCTGGAGCAGACCGGGATGGCCGGGGAGTACCCGGCCACCCGGCACGGCGCGGGCGTGGCGGTCGCGGTGCTCCTGCCGCTGCTGATGGTCGTCCGGCGGCGCTGGCCGGACGTCACCACCGCGGTGGCCGTCGTCCTCGGCCTCGGCCAGGTCGCGGCCCGGATCGACCCCGGCGCGTCGAGCGTCGCCTACCTGGTGTTCGCCTACACCGGCGCGGCCTTCGGCCGGCCCTGGACGTCCAGGCTGGCGCTGTTCGCCAGTCTGATCGCCGGGCCGCTCACGGTCTGGCGGCTGGTGCCGGACTACGACGGCCCGAACGACACCTTCGCCCGGCGGGCCCTGCTGGCCGCGCTGATGACCACCCCGTTCGTGCTGTGCTGGGCGTGGGGCCGGCTGACCCGGGTCCGCCGCGCCTACCTGGTGGAGCTGGAGGACCGGGCCGCCCGGCTGGAGCGCGAGCGGGACGCCCAGGCGCAGGTCGCGGTCGCCGCCGAGCGGGCCCGGATCGCCCGCGAGCTGCACGACGTGGTCGCGCACAACGTCTCCGTGATGATCGTCCAGGCGGACGGCGCCGCGTACGTGATGGACTCCTCGCCGAAGCAGGCCAAGGAGGCGCTCAACACCATCGCCTCCACCGGCCGCCAGGCGCTGGCGGAGATGCGCCGCCTGCTGGGCGTGCTGCGCACCGCCGACACCACCGGCGAGTACGTGCCGCAGCCGGGCGTCGAGGAGCTCCCCGACCTGCTGGACCAGGTCCGCACCGCCGGCCTGCCGGTCGAGTACACCGCCACCGGCGACGTCCGCGAACTGCCCCGGGGCCTGGAGCTGACGGTCTACCGGATCGTCCAGGAGGCCCTCACCAACGTCCGCAAGCACGGCGGCCCGGACGCCAGCGCCAAGGTCGCCGTCGACTTCCGGGACGGCGACCTGGAGGTGCTGGTCGAGGACGACGGCCGCGGCAGCACCCGCGAACAGCTCACCGCCGGCGGCGCCGACGGCCTCGGCCACGGCCTGATCGGCATGCGCGAACGGGTCGGTATGGTCGACGGCAGCCTGGACGTCGGGCCGCGGCCCGGCGGCGGCTTCCGGATCAGGGCCGTCCTGCCCCTCAAAGTGTCCAAATGAAGGAGACCCGACCGATGCCGATCCGCGTGATGCTGGTCGACGACCAGGAACTGCTGCGCACCGGCTTCCGGATGGTCCTGCAGTCGCAGGGCGACATCGAGATCGCCGCCGAGGCCGGTGACGGCCAGCAGGCGCTCGACGTGCTGCGCACCGCGGAGGTCGACGTGATCCTGATGGACGTCCGGATGCCCCGCCTGGACGGCGTCCAGGCCACCCGCCGGATCTGCCTCGACGACCGCGGCACCCCGGTCGAGGGCGCGCCCCGGGTGCTCATCCTCACCACCTTCGACCTGGACGAGTACGCGTTCGCCGCGCTCAAGGCCGGCGCGTCCGGCTTCCTGCTCAAGGACGTGCCGCCGGTCGAGCTGGTCGCCGCGATCCGCGCCGTGCACGGCGGCGACGCGGTGGTCGCGCCCACCACCACCCGGCGCATGATCGACCGCTTCGCCGAGGTGCTGCCCACCCCGGCCGCGACCCCCGGCTCCGCCGTCCTCGCCCCGCTCACCGAGCGGGAGCGCGAGGTGTTCCTGCTGGTCGCGCAGGGGCTGTCCAACGGCGAGATCGCCGCCCGCCTGGTCCTCTCCGAGGCCACCGTCAAGACCCACGTCGGCCGCATCCTCGCCAAGCTCGGCCTGCGCGACCGCGTCCAGGCCGTGGTCCTCGCCTACGAGAACGGCCTGGTCCGGGCCGGCGAGACGCACTGACCCGTACTGCCGCGCCCCCGGTCCGGCCGTCCCGTTCGCGGGCGGGTCACGGACAGGTGGGCGGGCGCAGAAAGCAGGGGCCCCGGTGCCCGTACCATTGAGCAGTACGTCTGGTACCCGCCGAGGACTGGAACGGAAGAGTGCTGCACGACTTCGGAGATCCCTCCGACCCCGGTAACCGCCCTGCCCGGCTCGCCGTCGGTGTGGTCGGGGCCGGCCGGGTCGGTCCCGCGCTGGGTGCGGCCCTGCAGCTGGCCGGGCACCGCGTGGTCGCCGCGTCCGGCGTCTCCGCCGCCTCGCGGCGCCGCGCCGAGTCCCTGCTGCCGGGCGTCCGCCTGGTGACGCCCCCTCAGGTGATGGCCGCGGCCGACCTGGTACTGCTGACCGTCCCGGACGACGCGCTGCCCGACCTGGTGAGCGGGCTGGCCGCGACCGACGCCGTCCGCCCGGGCCAGATACTCGTCCACACCTCGGGCGCCCACGGCGTGGCCGTGCTGGAGCCGGCCACCCGCAAGGGCGCGCTGCCGCTCGCGCTGCACCCGGCGATGACCTTCACCGGCACCTCGGTGGACGTGGCCCGGCTGGCCGGCTGCCCGTTCGGGGTGACCGCGCCGGAGGAGCTGCGCCCGGTCGCGGAGGCGCTGGTGGTGGAGATGGGCGGCGAGCCGTCCTGGATCCCGGAGGACGTCCGGCCGCTGTACCACACGGCCCTCGCGCACGGCGCGAACCACCTGGTCACGCTGGTCGCGCAGGCGATGGAGCTGCTGCGCACCGCGGGCGTCGCCGAGCCCGGCCAGATGCTCGGCCCGCTGCTCGGCGCGGCCCTGGACAACGCCCTGCGCTCCGGCGACCTCGCCCTCACCGGCCCGGTCGCCCGCGGCGACGTGGGGACGGTGCGCAAGCACCTCGACCGACTCGCTACCGTGACCCCGGACATCGGCCAGGCGTACCGGGCGATGGCGAGGGCGACCGCGCAGCGGGCGGTCGCCAACGGATCGTTGAAGCCGGAACCGGCGGCCGCGCTGCTGGACGTACTGAACGAGGAGAAGCACTGATGGCACGCGACAGGCGCCCGGCGAAGGCCCCGAAGGCGGCGAAGGTCCGCAAGGCGGTGCTGACCCGCACCGTGGAGGAGTTCGAGGCCGCGTTCTGGCCGGACGAGCAGCCGGTCGACAACGCCGTGGTGATGACCATGGGCGCGCTGCACCAGGGCCACGCGGCACTGATCCGGGAGGCCCGCCGCCAGGTCGGCAAGGACGGCCGGGTCGCCGTCACGGTGTTCGTGAACCCGCTGCAGTTCGGCGCCGGCGAGGACCTGGACCGCTACCCGCGCACCCTGGACGCCGACGTCGCGCTCGCCGAGGAGATGGGCGCGGACGTGGTGTTCGCCCCGACCGTGGACGAGGTGTACCCGAACGGCGAGCCGCTGGTGCGCCTGTCGGCGGGGCCGATGGGCGACGGCTTCGAGGGCGCGTCGCGCCCCGGCCACTTCGACGGCGTGCTGACCGTCGTCGCCAAGCTGCTGCACATCACCGACCCGGACTTCGCGGTCTTCGGCGAGAAGGACGCCCAGCAGCTGGCGATCATCCGCCGGATGGTCGCGGACCTGGACTTCGACGTGGAGATCGTCGGCGTCCCGACCGTCCGCGAGGAGGACGGCCTGGCGCTGTCCTCCCGCAACCGCTTCCTCTCCGAGGAGGAGCGCACCCGGGCGCTCGTCCTCTCCCGCGCCCTGTTCGCCGGCCGCGACGCCGGGGCCCGGGGCGCCAAGGCCGTCCGCGAGGCGGCCGCCGCCGTGCTCGACGGCGCGGACGGCATCTCCCTCGACTACCTCGCCCTGATCGATCCGCTGTCCTTCACCGAGGCGCCGGACGACTACCGGGGCGAGGCGGTGCTCGCGCTCGCGGCCAGGGTCGGTTCGACCCGGCTGATCGACAACGTGGGCATCATCGTCCGCTAGGCAGTTCCCGCAGAAGCCCCAGGCATGCACTCAGAGAGGCGTGACCACATGCTCCGCACCATGCTCAAGTCCAAGATCCACCGCGCCACCGTCACCCAGGCCGACCTGCACTACGTGGGATCGGTGACCGTCGACGAGGACCTGCTCGACGCCGCGGACCTGCTCCCCGGCGAGCTGGTCCACATCGTCGACATCAACAACGGCGCCCGGCTGGAGACCTACACCATCGCGGGCCCGCGCGGCTCCGGCGTCATCGGCATCAACGGCGCCGCCGCCCGGCTGGTCCACCCCGGCGACCTGGTGATCCTGATCGCCTACGGCCAGATGGACACCGCCGAGGCCAAGGCGTACCTGCCGAAGGTGGTGTTCGTGGACGAGCACAACCGGATCACCGGCACCGGCGGCGACCCCGCGGACGCCCCCGAGGGCAGCGGACTGCTCCGCGGGGACGCCGCGTACGGTGGGGCGAACGGCGCGGCCGACGCCGCCGCGCGCTGAAGGAGCAGCTGAAGCCATGTCGCACCGCCTGACCGCCCCCGCCCCCGGCTGGACCACGAGCACCGACGTGGTCGTGGTCGGCTCCGGCGTGGCCGGACTCACCGTCGCGCTCAACGTCCGCAAGGCCGGCCTGCGGGCCATGGTGGTCACCAAGGCGATGCTCGACGACGGCTCCACCCGCTGGGCCCAGGGCGGCATCGCCGCCGCCCTGGGCGAAGGCGACACCCCGGAGCAGCACCTCCAGGACACCCTGGTCGCCGGCGCCGGCCTGTGCGACGAGGAGGCGGTGCGCACCCTGGTCACCGAGGGCCCGGACGCGGTGCGCCGGCTCATCGAGGTGGGCGCCGAGTTCGACCTCGACGAGGACGGCGAGATCGTCCTCACCCGCGAGGGCGGCCACCACCGCCGCCGGATCGCGCACGCCGGCGGCGACGCCACCGGTGCCGAGATCGAGCGCGCCCTGGTCGCCGCCGTCGAGGCCGACCCGGGCCTCGAACTCATCGAGCACGCCCTCGTCCTGGACCTGCTCACCGACGCCGACGGCCACGCCGCCGGCGTCACCCTGCACGTGATGGGCGAGGGCCAGCGGGACGGCGTCGGCGCGATCCTGGCCCGCGCCGTGGTGCTGGCGTCCGGCGGCATGGGCCAGGTGTTCTCCGCCACCACCAACCCGGCGGTCTCCACCGGCGACGGCGTCGCGCTGGCGCTGCGGGCCGGCGCCGAGGTCACCGACCTGGAGTTCGTCCAGTTCCACCCGACCGTGCTGTTCCTCGGCGCGGACGCGCAGGGCCAGCAGCCGCTGGTCTCCGAGGCCGTCCGCGGCGAGGGCGCGCACCTGGTCGACGCGGACGGCGTGCGCTTCATGGTCGGCCGGCACGAGCTGGCCGAGCTCGCCCCGCGCGACATCGTCGCCAAGGCGATCATCCGCCGGATGCACGAGCAGGGCGCCCAGCACATGTACCTGGACGGCCGGCACTTCGGCGCCGCGATGTGGGAGAACCGCTTCCCCACCATCCTGGCCGCCTGCCGCACCCACGGCATCGACCCGGTCACCGAGCCGATACCGGTCTCCCCCGCCGCGCACCACGCCTCCGGCGGCATCCGCACCGACCTGCACGGCCGCACCACCGTCCCCGGCCTGTACGCCTGCGGCGAGGTCGCCTGCACCGGCGTGCACGGCGCCAACCGGCTGGCGTCCAACTCGCTGCTCGAAGGCCTGGTGTTCGCCGAGCGGATCGCCGCCGACCTGGCGGCGCTCGCCGAGGCCGGGCGGCTGCCCGCCCGCACCGTCGCCACCGACGCCGCGCACGCCGCGACGCCGGTGCCGCTGCTGGCCGCGGAGGGCCGCGGCGCGATCCAGCACCTGATGTCCACCGGCGCGGGCGTGATCCGCTCGGCGGAGTCGCTGGCCGCCACCGCGAAGGGCCTGGCGGCCCTGGCCGACCCGGCCCGCCCCGGCTCCCCGTCGGTCGAGACCTGGGAGGCCACCAACCTCCACCAGGTCGCCACCGCCCTCACCGCCGCGGCAGCCCTCCGCGAGGAGACCCGCGGCTGCCACTGGCGCGAGGACTTCCCCGACCGCGACGACACCGACTGGCAGCGCCACATCGTCCACCCCCTCGGCACCTGACGTCCCGCCCGCGCGGTTCGCCGCACCCCTGCTCTCGCACCCCGGTCCGCACCCCCTTTGGAGCCCGCTTCATGTCCCACTCCGACGAACTCCCCCTCCTGTCCGCCGAGTCCGACGGCTGCGGCGACGGCTGCGCGTGCGGTGACGGCGAGGTGTACGAGACCGGTCTCGACCCGGCGCTGGCCGAGCTGCTGGAGGAGGCCGGCCTCGACCCGGTCGAGGTGGAGGACGTGGCGATGATGGCCCTGTCCGAGGACCTGGCCGGCGGGGAGGACGTCACCTCGGTGGCGACCGTCCCGGCCGAGGCCGTCGCGACGGCGGACTTCACGGCCCGTCAGGCGGGCGTCGTCGCGGGCCTGCGGGTCGCCGAGGCCGTCGTCTCGCTGGTCTGCGAGGAGGAGTTCGAGGTCGAGCGGCACGTCGAGGACGGCGCGGCGGTCGAGCCCGGGCAGGTGCTGCTCTCGGTGCGCAGCCGGACCCGCGACCTGCTGACCGCCGAGCGGTCGGCGCTCAACCTGCTGTGCCACCTGTCCGGCATCGCCACCGCGACCCGCGCCTGGGCGGACGCCCTGGAGGGCACCGGGGCAGTGGTCCGCGACACCCGCAAGACCACGCCGGGCCTGCGCGCACTGGAGAAGTTCGCGGTCCGCGCGGGCGGCGGCGCCAACCACCGGATGGCGCTGTCGGACGCGGCCCTGGTGAAGGACAACCACGTGGTGGCGGCCGGCGGCGTCGCGGAGGCGTTCACCGCCGTCCGGGAGGCGTTCCCGGAGCTGCCGATCGAGGTCGAGGTCGACACCGTCGAGCAGATCCCGCCGGTGCTGGAGGCGGGCGCGGAGCTGATCCTGCTGGACAACTTCACCACCGAGCAGCTGCGCGAGGCGGTCGCCCTGGTGGCGGGCCGGGCGAAGCTGGAGGCTTCCGGTGGACTGACCCTGGCCACCGCGCGCGAGGTCGCGGAGACTGGTGTCGACTACCTGGCCGTCGGCGCCCTGACGCACTCCTCGCCGATCCTGGACATCGGCCTGGACCTCCGCAGTTCCTGACCCTTCCAAGCAGAAAGCGCCCCATGCTCCTCACCATCGACGTCGGCAACACCCAGACCACGCTCGGCCTGT
The DNA here is from genome assembly GCF_042734615.1 of Kitasatospora sp. NPDC059646. Taxonomy (NCBI): domain Bacteria; kingdom Bacillati; phylum Actinomycetota; class Actinomycetes; order Kitasatosporales; family Streptomycetaceae; genus Kitasatospora; species Kitasatospora sp. NPDC059646. Next base: position 3,555 of record NZ_JBHWDS010000091.1, on the reverse strand, counting down.
TCGACGGCGAGGAGATCGTCGAGCACTGGCGGATCTCCACCGACCCGCGCCGCACCGCCGACGAAATGGCGGTGCTGCTGCAGGGGTTGATGGGTGCCCACCCGATCGTCTCGGCGGACGACCGGGTGGCGGGCCTGGCGATCTGCTCCTCGGTGCCGGCGGTGCTGCACGAGCTGCGCGAGGTGACCCGCCGGTACTACGGGGACGTGCCGGCGGTGATCGTGGAGCCGGGCGTGAAGACCGGTGTGCACGTGCTGATGGACAACCCGAAGGAGGTCGGCGCGGACCGGATCGTGAACGCGCTGGCCGCCAACCACCTGTACGGGGGGCCGTGCATCGTGGTCGACTTCGGCACCGCCACCACCTTCGACGCGATCAACGCGCGCGGCGACTACGTGGGCGGGGCGATCGCCCCGGGCATCGAGATCTCGGTCGACGCCCTGGGCGGCCGCACCGCGATGCTCCGCAAGATCGAGCTGGCCCGCCCGCGCAACGTGATCGGCAAGAACACCGTCGAGGGCATGCAGTCGGGCATCCTGTACGGCTTCGCCGGGCAGGTCGACGGCCTGGTCAACCGGATGGCCAAGGAGCTCGCCAAGGACCCGAACGACGTCCAGGTGATCGCCACCGGCGGCCTGGCCCCGCTGGTCCTCGGCGAGGCCGACTCGATCGACGTGCACGAGCCGTGGCTGACCCTGATCGGCCTGCGGCTGATCTTCGAGCGCAACCGGCCGGCCACCGCCTGACGTCCGCCCGCCCGGTCGGCCGCCGATCACGTCGGCGGCCGACCGGGCGTCAGATGCACCATCTCATAGGCCAATCGGGACAAACACGTCCTCAATCGCCATAAGTCGGACGTACGCCACGTACTGTCGAGCCATGCCAACGCCACACGGATCGCGCGGCGGCATGGCCTTCAGCGCCGACGAAGTCCGGGTGCTGCGCCGTGTCCTCGCCCAAGCTCTCTACCCGGCCGCGCCCGACCGGCTCCCGGTGCCCACCGCCGTCGGCGAACTGTGGGCCGAGGACGTCCAGGACGCGCTTCGACTGACCGAGGCCATCGACGAGGCGGTCCAGGAGGGCGGGCGGCTGCGCGCCTTCCTGCTCGCCGACCTCGGCCGGTACCGGGCCGCACTGCCCGGCAGCGCGGGCGGCTACCTGGACCGGCTGGAGGAGGCCGTCACCGACGGCTACCTGCCGACCGCCGAGGACCTGTCCGCCCTGCGCGCCCTGTCGCGCCAGCCGTGCGGGCCGCCCGAACACGCCCGCCGCTCCCGGCTCGCCGGGCGCTGCCACGCCCTCGCCGAGGCCGAGGTGCGCGAGCGGCTCTCGCTCGGCTCCGGGCAGCGCCACCTCGCCGCAGTGCCGAGCCCCGCGTCCGAACCCCAGCCCGCCATCCCAGTTGGAGGACGGTTCCCGATGAGCAGCCAGCACCCCCAGCCCCCGGCCGACCGACCCCGCCCGCGCCGGATGCCCACTCCCGCCGAACTCTTCGGCCGCCGCACCCGGCCCGCCCCGCCCACCGGCGAGGACGAAGCCCCCACCGGCGCCGAGCACCCCGAACTCGCCACCGGCACGGACGGCTGACGGACCGCCGGCTCCCCCGAACCCCCTCCCCGGAGGGGGTTCTCGCCGTCCGGGGCCGGGAACCGGCACCGCCTGACGGTGCGTCAATTCGCCGCGGCGTCCTCCTCGGAGGCTTTGCCACGCTTCGATAACGATTCCGGACCGATACGAACGAACCTGCCCCGAAGTGTCCGATTCCGATCGGAACATTGGCCGGATCCACCCCCTAACGTCGGGCGCGCACAGAATGTGCACACGATTCTCTTGGGGGGAAGATGCGCTTCTCGCGCTCCCGTTCGCTGGGGCTGGCCTCGGCCCTGGCCGTACTCACCCTGGGCAGTGCCGCGGCGATTCCGGCGCACGCCGCCGACGCCGTGCTGAAGATCGAGGCCCCGGACGCGGTCGCCGTTGATCCGTCGTCGACCGCCCCGGACCACGGCAGCGGCTCCACCGCGGTCCGTCTCGGACTGACGTTCAGCAACCACCCGACGCCGGCCAACGGACGCGTCACGGTCGACCTCGCCCCGCTGCAGGGCATCGCCTCGGTGATGCCGCAGTCCGGCTGCGCGGTCGTCGGCCAGGTGCTGACCTGCGACATGCAGACGATGTACAACGGCAAGCTGGACCTGAGCTTCTACCTGTACGGACCCGCCGCCGCCCGCGAGGCAGGCGCCACGGCCGTGCTGCACACCACCGCCGTGTTCGACGGCCGGACCGCCGGCGCGGACACCAAGGTGACGCTCGGCGGCAGCAACGTGACCATGAAGGACGTCGACACCAACCACGGCCTCAAGCCCGGAGACACCTGGACGCCCGACCTCGCCGTCACCAACAAGGGCCAACTCCCGGCTTCCCAGCTGTACTTCACCTTCACCGGCGGGATGGACCTGTCCTTCGTCCCGCGCTTCTCGAACTGCGAGTACGGCACCAGCGCCGACGGCGACGCGGTGATCTGCACCGTCCACTCCGAGCTGGCGGCCGGCGAGACGGTCCGCCTGGACCCGATCGGCTTCAAGGTCGACTCCACGGCGTACTACGCCTACGAGGACGTCCGCGTCACCACCGCCGCCCCGGCCAAGGACGGCTGGCTCGGCCACTTCGCCTTCACCCCCGGCCCGGCCGGCGGCCCCGCGCTCACCGTCGGCAAGCCGGAGCGCCAGGGCGCTCCCAACGGCGTGATCGACTTCGACCGCAACAACACCACCGCGCTCGCCGCGACCGTCCCGAACACCGCGGACTTCGCGGTGGAGGGCGGCTGGTCCCCGGACTCCGGCCGGCTCGGTGAGCTCACGGTCGGCATCGCCGACAACGGCCCGGGCTCGATCTTCTGGCGCTCCGGCTCGTACCCGGCGATCGTCCGGGTGACGGTCCCGAAGGAGGTCAAGATCCTCCGCGGTTCGCAGCCGAAGTGCCAGCCCAGCCTGCGGAACCAGGACCCGAAGGTGAACGTCTGGGACTGCACCACCACGTCGTACATCAAGAACGGTTACCGCGACTGGTTCTACTTCGACCTGGACCTCGACCACAGCGCCGGCCTGTCGGCCACCGTCACCATGCCGTCCATCGGCGAGGACGGTCAGGACGGCGGCATGCCGTGGGACCCGAACAAGAACAACAACACCGTCGTCATCCCGCTGGGCACCGCGTCGAACACCACCCGTCCGACCGTCCCGGGCGGCTCCCCGACGCCCAGCACTCCCGCTCCGGGCTCCTCCGCCCCCGGCTCCCCGACCGCGTCGCCGTCCACCTCGCCCTCCGGCGGGGCTTCCACCGGCGCAACCCCCGGCCCGTCGTCGACCGGTGCGGTCGGCGGCAGCCTCGCCTCCACCGGTGCGGACGGCATCGGCACCACGGTGGCGGCCGGCAGCGCCGCGATCGTCCTCGGCGGCGGACTGGTCCTCGCCAACCGCCGCCGCAAGCGCGGCGCGCACGAGTGACCAGCGGAACCTGACCCGCCGTCAGCACACCCCCGGGGCCGCCGGGACCCGC
>NZ_JBHWDS010000090.1:0-17120 GCF_042734615.1 Kitasatospora sp. NPDC059646 | reverse complement strand
GTCCTCGCGCCACCCGCCCCTCCGCCGCGCCGTCAGCCGGTCAGCGCGGCGACCAGCTCCCGCTTGAGGATCTTGCCGCTGGGGCCGAGCGGGAAGGCGTCCACGAACTCGACCAGCCGCGGGTACTTGTGGGCGGCGATCCGCTCGCGGCACCAGGCGACCAGCTCCGCCCCCAGCTCGGGCCCGGGCCGGGCGCCCGCGGCGGCCCGCACCACCGCGCACACCTCCTCGCCCAGCCGCCGGTGCGGCACGCCCACCACGGCGACCTGGGCGACGGCGGGGTGGCGCATCAGCAGCTCCTCCACCTCGCGCGGGTACACGTTGTAGCCGCCCCGCAGGACCATGTCCTTCTTCCGGTCGACCACCGACAGGTAGCCGTCCTCGTCCTTGACGCCGAGGTCGCCGGAGCGGAACCAGCCGTCCACCATCACCTCGGCGGTGGCGTCCGGGCGGCCCAGGTAGCCGGCCATCACGCTGTGGCCGCGGATCACGATCTCGCCGACCTCGCCGGCCGGCAGCAGCTCGATCCGGTCGTCCAGGTCGGCGCGGGCGATCTCCGCCTCCATGCCCCACAGCGGGCGGCCGACGGTGCCCGGCCGGGTCGGCCAGGCCCGCTGGTTGTAGGCGACCGAGGTGGCGGTCTCGGTCAGGCCGTAGCCCTCGTAGATCGGGCAGCCGAACACCTCCTGGAACTCCTCCAGGACGCTCACCGGCAGCGCCGACCCGCCGCTGTACACCCGGTCCAGCGGCGGCCGGCGCGGGTCCTGCCGGGCCGCGTCGAGCAGCGCGAGGTACATCGTCGGCACGCCCATCAGCACCGTGCACCGGTGCTCCGCCATCAGCGCCAGCGCCCGGGCGGCGTCGAAGCGCTCCATCAGCACCAGGGTGGCGCCGGCCCGGAAGCAGGTCGCCATGCCGCAGATCTGCCCGAACGAGTGGGACAGCGGCAGGCAGCCCAGCAGTACGTCCCCGGGGCGGAAGTCGAACGGCGACTCCATGCCGACGGTGACGTTCATCGTGAGGTTCAGGTGGGTCAGCATCGCGCCCTTCGGCCGGCCGGTGGTGCCGGAGGTGTACAGCACCAGCGCCACGTCCCCGGGCGCCCGCGGGGCCGCCGCGCGGACCGGCTCGGCGCGCTCGGCGAGCACGTCGAGCCGGACCGCGCCGGGCCGCTCCGCGGGCGACCCGACGGTCAGCAGCGGGACGCCGGCCGCCGCCGCGGCCGGGGCGCCCTCGCCGAGCAGGGCGTCGGCGCACACCAGGGCGGCGCAGCCGGCGTCCCGCAGCACGTACCCGATCTCCTCGGCCTTCGACAGGACGTGCACCGGCACCACCGCGGCGCCGGCCGCCAGCGCGCCGAAGTAGACCGCGGGGAAGGCGAGTTCGTTGCCGACCAGCAGCGCCACCCGGTCGTCGGGCCGGACGCCGGCGCCGGCCAGCGCGGCCGCGTACCGCCGGGCCCGGAGCCACAGCTCCCGGTAGCCGACGGCCTCGGCGCCGAGCACCACCGCCGGGTGGTCGGGGCGCCGGGCCGCGGACTCGGCCAGCACCGCCGCCAGGGACAGGGACATGGGGAATCCTTTCGTCGGACGGCCGCCGGCCGGCGGGCGGGGGCGGTCAGCGGGCGACCGCGGCCGTTTCACGGGGCAGGCCCAGCTCGGTCCAGATCCCGTCCAGCGCCTCGGCGAACTTCTCCACGTCCGAGGTGGTGTGGGTGGCGGACGGCGCGACCCGGAGGATCTCCTCGCCGGCCCGCACGCTGGGCGCGTTGATCGCCTGCACGTAGATGCCGTGCCGCTCCAGCAGCAGCGCGGACGCCCGCTGGCACAGCAGGTCGTCGCGGACCAGCACCGAGACGATGTGCGACTGCGGCGAGACGAACGGGATGCCGTGGCCGTCCAGCAGCCGGTGCAGCAGCTGGGCGTTGGCGGCGAGGCGCTCCCGCTCGGTGTCGCTGGAGCGCAGGTGCTGGACGGCGGCGAGCGCGCCCGCGGCCATCGCCGGCGGCAGCGAGGTGGTGAAGATGAACGGCCGGGAGAAGCTGCGGACCGCCTCCACCAGCGCGGCCGGGCCGGCGATGTAGCCGCCCGCGGTGCCGAAGCCCTTCGCCAGGGTGCCCATCACCACGTCGAAGCCGTCCGCGATGCCCTCCCGGGCGGCGATGCCGGCGCCCTCCGGGCCGTACATGCCGACCGCGTGGACCTCGTCGATGAACGTGGTCGCCCCGTAGCGGCGGGCCAGTTCGGCGAACTCCGCCAGCGGCGCCACGTCGCCGGACATCGAGTACACCGACTCCAGCACGATCAGCTTCGGCCGCTCCGGGTCGGCGGCGGCGAGCAGCTCCTCCAGGTGGGCGGTGTCGTTGTGCCGGAAGATCACCTTCTCGGCGCCGCTGTGCCGCAGGCCGTCGATGATCGAGGCGTGGTTCAGCGCGTCGGAGAACACCAGCGTGCCGGGCATCCGGCCGGCCAGCACGGTCAGCGCGCCGTCGTTCGCGGTGTAGCCCGAGCTGAAGATCAGCGCCGCCTCCTTCTGGTGCAGCGCGGCGAGCTCCTGCTCCAGCAGGACGTGGTAGTAGTTCGTGCCGCCGATGTTGCGGGAGCCGCCGGAGCCGGCGCCGAACGCGTCGACGGTGTTCTTCATGGCCTCCAGCACGGACGGGTTCTGGCCCATGCCGAGGTAGTCGTTGCTGCACCAGACGCTGATCTCCTGGTCGCCGCCGGGTGCGCCGGTGCGGGCGGTGGCGCTGGGGAAGCGGCCGGCCCGCCGGCCGATCTCCAGGAAGGACCGCTTGGCCTGGCCGAGCTGCTCCAGTTCCGCGGTGAAGAAGTCCAGGTGCTGGGTCATCGTGGTCAACTCGCTCTCTGCCGGGCCCGGCCCGGCCCCGGTCGTGCGTGGGGCCGGACCGGCCGAGGAATGGTCGGTCGATCGATCAGTCGAGCGGGAACCGCTCGCGCAGCACGTTCTTGTCCGGCTTGCCGGAGATGCCGAGCGGCAGTTCGTCGAGGAAGCGGATCTCCTCGGGGGCGTGCACGGGGGTGAGCACCGAGCCGATCCGGGCGCGGATCGCCGCGGCGTCGCGCTGCGCGCCGGGCTTGAGCACCACGGCGGCGTGCACGTGCTCCAGGTTGTCGCGGTCCCGGATGCCGTAGACGGCGGCGTCGGCGACCCCGGGCAGGGTGGCGATCTCCCGCTCCACGACGGCCGGGTAGATCTTGACGCCGTCGGTCTTCACCACGTCGGCGACCCGGTCCACCAGCGACAGGTAGCCCTGCTCGTCGAGGTGCCCGATGTCGCCGGTGCGGTACCAGCCGCCCTGCAGCACCCGGGAGGTGAGCGCCGGGTCGCCCAGGTAGCCGGCCATCAGGTTGGGCGAGCGCACCCACACCTCGCCGACCTCGCCGGCCGGCAGTTCGCCGCCCGACTCCTGGTCGACGATGCGGAGTTCGACCTCCGGGAACGGCCGGCCGACGGTGGTCCGCAGCCGCGGGTCGTCGTGCTCGCCGGGCAGCAGGATGGAGATCCGGCCGGCCTCCGCGCTGCCGTACGCCTGCAGCAGCACCGGGCCGAGGAGCGCCGCGGCCTCCTCCAGCTTGGCCGGCGCGGCCATCACGCCGGTGTAGATCAGCGCCTTGAGGGTGGACAGGTCGGTGCCGCCGGCCTTCACCACCTCCATGGTCCGGTACAGGTGCGGGGTGGCCATGAAGGTCCGGGTGATGCCGTGCCGGGCGATCGCGTCGACCGCCTGCGCGGCGTCGAAGCCCTCGTGCAGCACGACCAGCCCGCCCAGCCGCAGCACCGCGTCGGCGACCGGGCCGACCACGAAGCTCAGCGGGGTGGCGACCAGCAGCCGCGGGTCGGGCTCGCCGACCAGCGGCAGGGTGCCGAGGACGGTCCGCTCCCACACCCGGGTGGTGACGCAGACGCCCTTCGGCTTGCCGGTGCTGCCGCTGCTGAACGACAGCAGGGCGAGCTCCTCCGGGTCGCGGGCCGGGAGTTCGCCCAGCTCGGCGAGGAGGCCGGCCCGGTCCGCGGCGAGCGGCGCGGCCCCGTCGTCGGAGATCCGCCCCTCCTCGGCGAGGACGAAGCGGCCCGGCGCGCGGTCGGCCAACTGCCGGGCCCGGGCGAGGTTCTCGGCGTCGGTGAACAGCACCTGCGCCGAGGAGTCGAACAGGATCCGCAGCTGCGCGTCCGGCGACAGCACGTACGCGGTGGAGCCCGGGTTGGTGCCGCGCACGTAGGTGACCGCGCCGCCGAGCAGGTGCGCGGCGTACCGGACGGTCAGCATCACCGGGCTGTTCGGCGAGACCAGGACGGCCACCGTGCTGCCCGGGCCGACGCCCAGCTTGCGCAGCGCGTGGACGGTGTCGGCCACCCGGCGGGCCAGCCGGCCGGCCGGGACGTCCTGCCCGCGCCAGTGCACGGCGGTGCGGTCCGGGTCGGCGGCCAGCGCCTCCACGATGGCCAGGGCGTAGCAGTCGTCGGCCGGCCGGGTCACGGAACTTCCCTTGTCTGTCACGGTGTCGTCCATTCCTGATGCGGTGTGATGAGGGACTGCTGCGGCCCTCGGCCGACCTCCTCCAGGCTCTCCCGGGGCGGCCGCGGCGCACAGGTGCGATCGGGGCGTCCGAACGTCCGCCCCCGGCCTACCCGATCGGCCACCCCGGTCGGGTACGCCGCTCGGGCAGGTCGGGCCCGGCGCCGGCCCCGGGGAGCGGGGGACGGCGTCCGGGCATGCCAACGGCCCGCGGCGGGCGTGCCGCGGGCCGGCTCGGGGCGGCGGGCGGCCCGGATCGGGGGCGCCCGCCGCGGTGGTCAGTTCGCGAGGCTCCCGGGGAACGGGACGCCGGTCAGCCGCTCGCTCAGCTCCCGCAGCTGCGCCCGCGCGCCGGCGTCGTAGGCCTGCCAGTTGGCCCGCTCGTCGGACCGCTGGTTGAAGAACCGGCCGCCGCCGGTGGCCAGTTCGGGGTCGACGACGACCCGCAGGACGTTGGACATGCCCTGCGCGATGGTGGCCTGCGGTGCGAACCGGCCGCGCACCATGTTGGTCGGCATGTACGGCGCCGGGTGCACCGCGTCGGCCGTCACGCCCTGCCCGCGCAGCGCCTCGGTGAGGTCGATGGCGTGCATGACCTGGGCCAGCTTGGACTGGCAGTACGCCTGGATGCCGTCGGGGGAGCGGACGAGCATCGGGTCGTCGAAGTCGATCGGCGCCTGGCCGAAGGAGGTGACGTTGACGATCCGGGACGGGCCGGAGCGGACGAGCAGCGGGGCCAGTCCGGCGGCCAGCACGTAGCCCGCCAAGTAGTTGACCTGGAACGTCAGTTCGTGGCCGTCCTCGCTCTCCTCGCGGTGCAGCAGGCCGACGCCGGCGTTGTTCACCAGCGCGTCCAGCCGCTTCAGGCCGGCCACCTGCTCGACCATCCGGTGCACGTCGGACATCCGGGCGAAGTCGGCCAGCACGTAGCTGAGCCGGTCGGGGTCGGTGAGCGGCCGCAGTTCGGCGAGCAGGGCCTCGCCCTTCTCCTTGCTGCGGCCGTGCAGGACGAGCGTCGCTCCCTGGGCGGCGAGTTCGTGGGCGAGGGCGCGGCCGAGACCGTCGGTGGCGCCGGTGAGGAGGATCGTCTGCTGGTCGATCGGGAGCATGCTGCTGCCTTCCGGTGGCGGTACGGGTTCGGTGCGGCCACGCGCGGGTGTCGGCCACCCGCGGACGCGGTCGGCGGGAGGGGCGGGCCGGCGGCGGCGTCGCCGTCCGGGGGCCCAGCAGACAATAACCCCGTTTTCCCGGCGAGGTGACGGAGTGTCAGATTCCGGCTGCTCGCAGCGACGCGTGCGTCTCGGCCGCCACGTCGATCAGCTCGCCGGCGTCCCGGGGGGTGATCTGCAGCTCGACGACGAACTCGTCGATGCCCTCGACCGCCTCGGCGTGCGCGGCGATGTCCTCGGTGATCTGGGCGACGCTGCCGTGGAACAGCTGCCGGTCGGGGCCGCCGATCGGCTCGCGGGTCCACTCGGCGGTGACCCGGACGGTGACGCCCAGCGGGCGCTCCCGGCCGCGCTCGGCCGCCAGGTCGAAGATCGCCTTGTGCTCCTGGACCAGCTTGTCGACGCCGCCGGCCACCGGCATCCAGGCGTCCGCCCGGTCGACCAGCCGCCGCTTGGAGCGCGGGCCGAGCCCGGGCAGCAGGATCGGGATCGGGCCGACCGGCTTCGGCCCCACCTGGGACGGCGCGATGGTGGTGAACCGCCCCTGGTACGAGACCGGGTCGGGCCCCCACACGGCGGCGCAGACGTCCAGCAGCTCGTCCAGCAGCTCCCCGCGCCGCTCGAACGGGGTGACCGCCGCCGCCCGGGTCTGGTCGGTGGACCAGCCGGTGCCGAAGCCCGCGGTGAGCCGGCCGCCGCTGGCCGCGTCCAGCGAGGCCAGCGCGCGGGCCAGCGGGAACGGCTGGTGCAGGGGGGCGACCAGCACGCTGGTGCCGAGCCGGGCCCGCTCGGTGACGGCCGCCGCGAGGGACAGCGTCACCAGCGGGTCGGCGCAGCTGCGGAAGTACTCCGGCCAGGGCAGGCCGGGCACGCCGTGGAAGCCCTGGGTCATCGGGGTGGGGAACATGATGACCTCGAACACCCAGAGGCTGTCGTAGCCGATGGCCTCCGCGGCCTTCGCCACGGCCGTCACGTCGCGGGCGAGGTCGTACTGCTTCATCTGCGGCAGGCCGAGGCCCAGTTTGATCGTCATGGGGGCTTCCTTCGTGCTGGGGGGATGCGCGGGCCGGGGAAGGGCGGGGCGCGCGGCGGTGGTCAGCCGAGGTCGCCGTCCTGCTCGTCGAGGAGGATCGCGGCGGCCGGGCAGATGTCGGCGGCCTCGCGGACCGCGTCGTGCAGGTGGGCCGGCGGCTTCTCGTCGATGACGAGCACCAGGCCGTCCTCGTCGCGCTGGTCGAACACCTCGGGCGCGGTGCGCACGCAGCTGCCGGCGCCGCAGCAGAGTTCCTGGTCGATCTGGACGAGCATGCCTGCTCCCTGGGTCGGGGCCGGCCCCGGGCCGGGGCCGGCGGTGGCGTGGGGTGCTGCCGCCGGGGCCGGCGGCGGGCGCGTCGGGCGCCCCGGGTCACCAGGTGACCGGAAGGGCGCCCAGCCCGTAGATCGCCTGGTCGTGGCGGAACGGGACGTCCTCGAAGGGGATCGCCGGCCGCAGGTCGGGCAGCCGGCGGAACAGCGTCTCCAGGGCGATCTGCAGCTCGGCGCGGGCCAGCGGCTGGCCGAGGCACTGGTGGACGCCGAAGCCGAACGCGACGTGCCGGTTGGCGTCGCGGCCGAGGTCGAGGGTGTCGCCGCCGGGGAACACCCGCTCGTCCCGGTTGGCGGTGTTGACCAGGCAGAGCACGCCCTCCCCGGCCCGGATCGTCACGTCGCCGACCGTGACGTCCTCGGCGGCGACCCGGGGGATGCCGTTGTGGACGATGGTCAGGTAGCGCAGCAGCTCCTCCACGGCGCCCTTGATCAGGGCCGGTTCGGCGCGCAGCCGGGCCAGCTGGTCCGGGTTGCGCATCAGCACCAGGGCGGAGAGCGCGATCATGTTGGCGGTGGTCTCGTGGCCGGCCACCAGCAGCAGCCGGCCGGTGCTGGCGATCTCGTCGAAGTCGAGCTCGCCCTGCGCGACCAGGCGGCTGATGATGCTGCCGTCCGGCTCCCGCTGCTTGCGCTCGGCGATGCCGGCCAGGTAGGTGAGCAGCTCCTGCTGGGAGCGGCGGACCTCCTCGGCGGTGGCCTGCAGGCTGAACAGCGCGGCGGCGCGCTCCTGGAAGAACCGGTGGTCCTCGTAGGGGACGCCGAGCAGCAGGCAGATCACCACGCTGGGCAGCGGCAGCGCGAAGTCGGCGACCAGGTCGGCCTCCCGGCCGTTCGCGGTCATCCGGTCCAGCAGTTCGTCGGTGAGCTGCTGGATCTCCGGGCGCATCGCCTCGACCCGCTTGACCATGAAGTCGGCGGTCAGCATGCGGCGCAGCCGGGCGTGCTCCGGGTCGTCCTGGCGGAAGAACGTGGGCTTCATGGTGCGGACCAGTTCGCGGACCCCGGCGACCAGGTAGGGGAAGCCGTCCCTGGTGCCCTCGGCGCTGAACCGCTTGTCGCCGAGCACCTGCCGCACGTGCTGGTGCTCGGTGATCAGCCAGGCGGGGGTGCCGTCCCAGAGGGTGGCCCGGACGATCGGGTGGGCGGCGCGGGCGCGGTCCACGGCGGGCGGCGGGTCGAACGGGCAGCCGGCGGACTTCGGGGCGGGGAAGGCCAGAGCGTCGGTGCGGTCCGCGCTCTCGCTGTCGGTGCGTGCTGAGGTCGTCATTCGGGCAGGCCCTTCCGGGAGCGAGGCGCGGTGCTGCGGTGGCGGAAGCACGCGGGGCGGAGGGGGCCCGGCGGCGGTGGCCGGCCGGACGGGAAACAGGCGCTTGCCTTCGATCAAGTGGTTGGCACGCTACTCAGCCGCAGCCGGGAATGGGAAGGCTCGGACGGGCCGGGGCCGAGGGTTGGCTCAAAACCGACGGGGCCCCGCCGGGCCCGGGAACCGCCCGGTGCTGCGACGGGGGCGCTTCCCGGGGCGGGTGGGGTGCGGGTGACTTTCCGTCAGGCCGCCGGTGACTTAAGGAATCCCGCCGTGGCGGCCCGCCGCCGAGGTTACGTTCCTCGGTGCGCGTGCCCCGGCGTGGCCGGCCGGACCTGTCCGGACCGGTCGCCCCGCCGTGCCCGCGGGCCCTCGGCGCCCCGTTCGCGTGCCCCGATCCACGTCCTCGAAGCAGCACCGGCGTGCGCCGCGCGGCGCACGCAGAAAGCGAGTCGAGCCATGATCAGTCGAAGGAACGTCCTGCTCGCCGGAGCGGGCGCGGCCGCCCTGACCGGCCTGCCGGTCACCCCGGGCCAGGCGGCCCCGCGCCGGCCGCGGGCCTCCGCCGCCGTCCCCTGGAGCCGGCTGGACGACGCCCTGCAGGGCCGGCTGGTGCTGCCCTCGCAGCCCGAGTACACCCTGGCCCGGCAGCTGGACCTCGGCCAGTTCGACGCCGCGAACCCGCAGGCGATCGCCTACTGCGCGAACCCCGCCGACGTCGCCGCCTGCCTGCGGTTCGCGCAGGCCGCCGGCCTGCCGTTCGCGGTCCGGGCCGGCGGGCACAGCGGCGCCGGGTACTCCACCTCCACCGGCCTGGTGGTCGACGTGACCGGCCTGAACCAGGTCACCGTCGGGGCGAGCACCGTGACGGTCGGCGGCGGCGCCCAGGGCGTCGACGTGGTCAACGCCCTCGCCCCGTACGGGCTCGCGGTGCCCGGCGGCTACTGCCCGACGGTCGGCGTCGGCGGCTACTACCAGGGCGGCGGCATGGGCGCGCTGACCCGCTCGGTCGGCCTCGGCTCGGACCGGCTGGCCTCCGCGCAGGTGGTGCTGGCCGACGGGCGCAGCGTCACCGCCTCGCCGACCTGCCACAGCGACCTGTTCTGGGCGCTGCGCGGCGGCGGCGGCGGCAACTTCGGCGTGGTCACCGCGTACGAGCTGAAGCCCTCGCCGGTCACCCAGCTGGGCTTCGTCCGGCTGCCGTGGGCCTGGGACAAGGCCGTCGACGTGCTCGACGGCTTCGCGCACTGGCTGGTGGACGCGCCCCGCACGGTCGGCGCCGCGCTGCTGGTCGAGCTGCCGGACGCCGCGCCGGGGAACGCGCCGGTCCCCGCGGTCTACCTGCTGTCCACCGGCACCGCGACCGAACTCGACGCCGAGGCCGCCCGGTTGATCGCCATGGTCGGCTCCGCGCCGGTCGCCCGGCCGGCCGCGGCGATGATGCCGTACCGGAGCGCGATGATGGCGCTGTACGGCTGCGCGTCGTACACCACCGACCAGTGCCACCGGTCCGACAACACCGCCGGCGGGATGCTGTCGCGCCAGGAGTTCGGGATGGTGCGCAGCCGGATGTTCGGCGCCCCGCCGTCGCGGGCGATGTGGGCGCAGGTGGTGGCGCTGTTCGAGACGGAGCGGCTGGCCGGGCACACCCGGGCGCTGGAGATCTGGCCGTTCAACGGCGCGGCGCAGGACGCGGGCCCGTCCGACACCGCGTTCGTGCACCGCAGCACGCTGCTCAGCGTCAGCTTCCTGGCCGCCATCCGGAGCGCCGCGGTGGCGGACGCGGCGGGCTGCGCGGCGGGCAAGCGGTTCGTCGACGCCGGGTTCGCGGCCATCGACCCGGAGTCGAGCGGCACCACGTACCAGAACTTCACCGACGCGGCGCTGACGGACTGGCGGCAGGCGTACTACGGCGCCAACTACGCCCGCCTGGTGCGGATCAAGCAGAGCTACGACCCGTACTGGGCCTTCTCGTTCGGGCAGGCGATCGGCGCGTGACGGGCCGCGCGGTGCGGATCCGGGCCGGTTTCGGGTCGGGTCCGCGCCGCGCGTCGCATCCTGTTCGCGCCAAGTTTTCCGATACGGGTACTACCCGTATCGGAAGTCCCCTAGTCTGATCGCATGACCTCACCCCAGGAATCCACGATCCCGGCGGCGATCCACCGCCGGCGCTGGCTGATTCTGGCCATCCTGTTGTTCAGCGTCCTCGTCGTCGTGCTGGACAACTCGATCCTCAACGTGGCGATGAAGACCATCGCCCAGCCCTCCCCCGAGGGGCTCGGCGCCAGCCAGAGCCAGCTCGAATGGGCGATCAACTCCTACACGCTGGTCTTCGCGGGCCTGCTGTTCACCGGCGGCCTGCTCGGTGACCGCCTCGGCCGCAAGAAGATCCTGATCTTCGGCATGATCGTGTTCGGCCTGGCCTCCGGCCTGTCGGCGTTCTCCGGATCGCCGGGCGAACTCATCGCCTTCCGCGGCCTGATGGGCTTCGGCAGCGCGTTCATCCCGCCGGCCACGCTGGCGATCGTCACCCAGGTCTTCGAGCGCGAGGAGCAGCCCCGCGCGATCGGCATCTGGACCGGCGTCGTGGGCCTGGCCATCGCCCTCGGCCCGATCACCGGCGGCGCGCTGCTGGAAGCGTTCTGGTGGGGCTCGGTCTTCCTGGTCAACGTCCCGATCGTGGTCATCGCCGTGGTCGCCATGATCGCCCTGGTGCCGGAGTCCCGGGACACCCGGGCCGGCCGCCTCGACCCGTTCGGCGTGGTGCTGTCCATCGCCGGCATGGTCCTGCTGATCTTCGGCATCATCAAGGCCGGCCAGTACGGCGACCTGTCCCGTCCGGACGCGTGGGGCACCATCCTCGGCGGCCTGGTGATCATGGCCGGCTTCGTGTGGTGGGAGAAGCGCATCGACCACCCGGCGTTCGACATGTCCTACTTCAAGGACCGCCGCTTCTCGGCCTCCGTGGTGGCGATCGCGCTGGTCTCCTTCGGCCTGCTGGGCGTCACCTTCTTCGTGGTCTTCTACACCCAGTCGGTGCGCGGCTACAGCGCCCTGCAGACCGGTCTGCTGCTGCTGCCGCTGGCCGCCGCGCAGATGTACTTCGCCCCCCGGGCCCGGCACGTGGTGCAGAAGTTCGGCGCCCGCGCGGTCTGCGCCGCCGGCCTGACGCTGAGCGCGGTCACCTTCTTCGGCTTCATGCTGCTCGGCGAGTCCACCCCGATCTGGGTGCTGGAGGTGCTGTTCGCGCTGATGGGCGTCGCGTTCGCGCACATCATGCCGCCGGTCACCGTGATGATCATGACCTCGCTGCCGCGCGAGAAGGCCGGCGCCGGCTCCGCCGTCAACAACGTGTTCCGCCAGGTCGGCGGCGCGGTCGGCATCGCGGTGCTCGGCTCGCTGCTGTCGACCGTCTACCGGCACGGCGTGCAGGACCACCTCGGGGTGCTGCCGGAGTCCGTCCGGCACGCGGCGGGCGAGTCGATCGCGGCGACCCTCGGCGCGGCCGAGCGGCTGGGCGCCGACGGCCAGGACCTGATCCACGCGGCCAACAGCGCGTTCGTCGACGCCATGCACTGGACCGCCTTCGGTGCGGCTATCGTGTCCCTCATCGGCACCGTCGTCGTCCTGATCGGTCTGCCCCCGCAGCCCAAGCCGGAGTCCCCCGCGGGCGACACGCCGAGTCCGCAGAAGGTGGGAGCCGAAAAGTGACTGATGCGTCCGGACCGACGGCCGAGCGGCGCGGACGACCCCGCAGCCCGGCCGTCGACCGGGCGGTCATCGACACCGTCCTGCGGCTCCTGACCGAGGGCAGCAGCTTCGCCGAGCTGTCCATGGAGGGCATCGCGCGGGCCGCCGGGGTGGGCAAGAACACCGTCTACCGCCGGTGGTCCGGCAAGGACGCCCTGCTCCTGGACGTCCTCGCCACCATCGAGGAGCCGGCCCCCGAACCGACGGGTCGCACGCTGCACGAGGACCTGGTCCTCGCCGTGGAGTGGATCAGGCAGCGCAGCCTGGCCAAACGAGAATCGGCCCTGATGCGGAACATGCAGATGCAGATACAGAGCAGTCCCGAGCTGTGGCAGCGCTACTACGACACCTTCATAGTCACCCGGCGCAAGGTCCTCGCCCAGATCATGGAGCGGGGCCTCGCCAACGGCGAGATCCGGGCGGACCTCGCCGACGACGTGGAGCTCCTGGTCGACATGGTCGCCGGGCCGCTGCTGACCCGCGCGGTCCAGCGCCCCGACGAACCCCTGGAGAACGACCTCGCCGAACGGCTGGTGGACACCCTGCTCGACGGCCTCCGCCCCCGCAGCTGACCCGCCGCCGGGCGGCCCGCACGCAGACGCCGGCCGCCCGGCGGAGCGGATCCGCTACGCTGTGACGGGTCGACCGGATTCCCGGCGGCCCCCGCCTCAGTAGCTCAGGGGATAGAGCACGGCTCTCCTAAAGCCGGTGTCGCAGGTTCGATTCCTGTCTGGGGCACGGTGCAGCACCTCACGAAGGGCCCTCCCGGCAGTCGCCGGGAGGGCCCTTCGCGTGACGGGCGGGCGCCGGTGGGGCCGGTGGGGCGCCGGGGAAGCTCTGATGACAATGTGTCAAAGACCGTTCCGCGCGGGCACGGTGGCGCAATAGCATGCCGTCCCGTGTGCCGTGCGGCGACCCGCCCGCGGCCGAGGACACGAGAGGACGCGTGATTCCGGTGGGGGTTTCCAGTTGGCTGGTGCTCGGCGGCGAGGACGCGGAGCACGCGCTGCCGGAGGCGGCGGGGCAGTCCGGGCTGGTCAGCCAGTTGCGGCCGCTGATCCGTGAGTTGAGCGCGCCCGGGGAGCTGGTGTTCGACCCGTTCGCGGGCTGGGGGACCACGCTGGTGGCGGCCTCGGTGGAGGGGCGGCGCGGCTTCGGCATCGAGGTGAACGAGGAGCGCGCCGAGGACGCCCGCAAGCGGCTGGCGGCCTACCCGGGCCAGGAGATGGTGTGCGGCGACGCCCGCAAGCCCCCGCTGGAGGACGGCTCGGTCGACCTGGTGATGTGCGACCTGCCGTACTTCGGCACCAACCTGGACGTGGACGCCACCGACGGCGCCCAGTTCTACGCGCTGCGCGACTACGACGCCTACCTGGGCGCGCTGGACGAGGCGTTCGAGGCGATCGCCCGCACCATGCGCCCGGGCGCCCGGGCGGTGATCGCCGTCCAGAACCGGCGCCTGGCCGGCCGCTTCGTGCCGCTCGCCTGGGACGCGGCGCGGGTGCTGGGCCGCCACCTGACGCTGGGCGACGAGCGGATCCACCTGTACGAGCGGCCGACGGACGGTGACGACCCGATGCTGACCAACCGGTCGCACGAGTACCTGCTGATGGCCACCAAGGAGTAGCCGGGGCCGCACCGCCCGCCGGCGCGTGCGGCGCTCAGGTCACTGGCTCTGAGCGCCGTACGCCCGGCCGATCCGCTGCGCGAGCTCGGTGATGTCGTCGGAGGACTGCTTCTGCAGGCCGCCGCCGAAGGTGACCCGGGCCGCGCCCAGGCTGCCGAGGCGGCTGGGGGAGGAGGTGCCGGGCAGGTGCAGCGCGTTCAGCGGGCGGCGGATGCTGTTCGCCAGGTCGGGCAGCAGCTCCTCGGGCGCCAGGATCGGGTAGATCACGTCCGCGCCGGCGTCGATGTACAGGCCGGCCCGCTTGGCGGCGGACTCCACCGAGTGGTCGCCGTACAGGAAGGTGTCGACGCGGGCGTTCAGCACCAGCCGGTCGCCGGCCGCCACGCTCACCTCGGAGAGCCACTCGGCGTGCTGCACCGGGTCATTGAGCTGCTTGGTGGCGGCGTCGGAGTCCTCCAGGTTGCAGCCGATCACCCCGGCGTCCAGCAGCCGTTCGACGATCTCGACCGGGGCCAGGCCGTAGCCGTTCTCGATGTCGGCGGTCACCGGGACGTCCACCGAGCGGACGATCCGCTTGAGCGCGGCGAACATCTCGTCGGGCGGGGTGTCCCCGCCGTCGCGGTAGCCGAGCACGGCGGCGACCGCCGCGCTGGAGGTCGCCAGCACGGGGAAGCCCGCCTCGGCGAACGCCCGAGCGCTGACCGCGTCCCAGACGTTGGGCAGGACCAGCGGGTCGGTGGGCTCGGTGCGGTCGTGCAGGGCCAGGAACTCCCCGGCGGTCATGGTGGCGACCATCAGGCGGTCTCCTTCTCCTCGTCGATACGGGTGGGTGGTGCGGCCCGGATCACGCCGTCGCCCAGGAGGTCCCGCCGGCGGCGGCCGGGGAGACGGCGTACATGGCCGCGAGCTCGAACGCGACGTCCAGTGCCTGACCGAGGTTCAGCCGAGGGTCACAGGTGGTCTCGTAGCGGGTCGGCAGGTCCTCGGGGCGGATCTCGTAGGTGCCGCCCACGCACTCGGTGACGTGATCGCCCGTCAGCTCCAGGTGCACGCCGCCCGGGTGGGTGCCGAGCGAGCGGTGGACCTCCAGGAACCCCCTGATCTCGTCCAGCACGTCGGTGAGGCGGCGGGTCTTGTGGCCGGACGGGGACGACACGGTGTTGCCGTGCATAGGATCGCAGATCCAGGCCACCTCGGCGCCGGAAGCGGCCACTTTCGCCACCAGGTCGGGAAGGGTGTCGCGGACCGCGCGCGCTCCCATCCGGCTGATGAAGGTCAGCCGGCCGGGCTCCCGGTCCGGGTCGAGCCGGTCGATCAGCCGCAGCGCGTCGTCCGTGGTGCTGGTCGGGCCGAGCTTGACCGCCACCGGGTTGCGCACCTGGGCGGCGAACTCGACGTGCGCGCCGTCGAGTTGGCGGGTGCGCTCGCCGATCCACAGCAGGTGGCCGGAGAGTGCGTAGCGGCCGGCCGGGGTGTCACGGGTGAGCGCCCGCTCGTACTCCAGCACCAGCGCCTCGTGGCTGGTCCAGAACTCGCCGCCCTGGGCGGAGAGTTCGCCCAGGTGGGCGAGGGTGTCGGCGGACGCCCGGTAGACCTGCCGCAGCCGGTCCGGGTCGGGGGTGCGGTCGGCCGCGGTGAAGGCCGGCCCGTTGACCATGTCGCCCCGGTAGGAGGGCAGTTCGACCCCGTCGCGGGTCTCGGTGCTGCTGGAGCGGGGCTTGGCGAACTGGCCGGCGATCCGGCCGAGGCGGACCACCGGGAGGTCGGCGGCCTCGGAGATCACGGCGGCCATCAGGGCCAGCGTGCGGTACTTGCCCGAGGTGGTGGCCGGGCCGGCCTCGGCGAGGGTCTCGGCGCAGTCGCCGCCCTGCAGCAGCAGGGCCTCGCCGCGCGCCACCGCGGCCAGCTGCTCGCGCAGCCGGTCGCACTCCTCGGCGCGGACCAGCGCGGGCCGGCCGGCCAGGTCGTCGGCGACCGCGCGCAAGGCGTCGGGGTCGGGCCAGTCGGGCTGCTGCGCGGCCGGCGCGCCGGTGTGGTTCGTCATCAGTTGTCGGCCCCCCTCGGGTCAGACGGGGCGGCCGACGGGGACCGCGTTCCAGCCGACGTCCTCGCCGTCGCCCCACTCGCCCCAGTGGTGCACGGAAACGGCGGACGGAAAGGTGCGGTACGAATTGCAGGGCATTTCGCTGTGCATCATTTTTTGTTCCCCCAGTGGAATCGCCGGGAATTTGCCGGCGAGTTCTTCGAGCAACCGATGTGGCGTGCGTGCAATGAACTGGGAATGAATGCGGGCATGCCGTATCCGGCGCTCCTTGGAAACAACTATGCAAGTCGCTCGACCGAACGGACAAGATCGCCGATACTTCGGGTAGGCGCACTGCCGGGAAGCGAGGGATGTAAATGCAAATAAAATGGAGCAAGTCGGACAAGATGGATTTAGTGGCGCTGTCCGCTGTCGACACCGCGGACGGCGCCCTGACGATCACCCTGCCGCCCGACGACCTCGCCTGCCGCGACGCGCTCGTCAGGGTGGGCGACGCCCTGGGCGACCTCTCCCGGGCGATCTCCGCCCGGGCCGCCGACCACTCGACCCCGGTCGTGCGGAGCGCCGAACCGGTGGCTCCCACGCGCGGCGAGGGCTTCGAGACCATTGACGGACTTCCCGAGATCAACGCCGCGATCCAGGACATGCTGGACGGCGTCACCTTCGAGATCCTGACCGCCCAGCCGGACGGCCCCCGCCCCAGCGTGGTGCTCGACGACGCGCTCGACGCGGTCCGGGCGCAGATCGCCGCCGGCGTCTCGATGCGCACCCTCTACCAGCACAGCACGCGTTTCGACGAACCCACCAAGGAGTACGTCCGCGCCGTCACCTCGTACGGCGCGCAGGTGCGCACGCTGGCCGAGTTCTTCGAGCGGATGATTATCGTCGACCGGCGGACGGCGTTCATCCCGGCGAATGCCGCCCGCACCTCCGCCGTGAAGATCACGAATTTGGCGGTGGTGCAGTTTCTCACCGACATCTTCGAACGGGCCTGGGACCGGGCGGAGTCCTATCCGTTTCTGCCGGTCCGCGCCGCCGACGCGGCGCCCGAGGTCATCCCGGCGATCCGCGGCTCGATCCAGAAACTGCTGATCGAGGGCCGGTCCGACAAGGAGATCGCCCGAAGACTCGGGCTCAGCCTGCGATCCCTGCAGGCGCACGTCGCCCGGCTCAAGGAGGAGCACGGCGCCGAGCACCGGCTCCAGCTGGGCTACCTGATGGGCCTCCAGGAGCGCTGTGCGCTGGCCCGCGAGAGCGGCTGCAGCCCGGCCTGACGGCCGGGCGGCCCACGGACGCGGCCCGGTCGGCATCCAGCGCCGACC
>NZ_JBHWDS010000089.1:0-19213 GCF_042734615.1 Kitasatospora sp. NPDC059646 | reverse complement strand
GGGGGGGGGGGGTGGGGGGGGGGTGTGGCTTGGGGGGCCCGGGGGGGCCGCGCGCCCGCACGGGCCCCCGATCGATCCTGGACCGGGCCGGTCAGGCCACCGGCTCGACACTCTCGCCGGGCGCCCGTCCGCTCACCCGTTCGGTCTCAAGGGCGGCCTGCAGGATCACCACGGCGGCGGCCTGGTCGATCACCGAGCGGCCCTTCTTCGAGGACCGGCCGGAGGCCCGCAGCCCGGCGGCGGCGGTGACCGTGGTCATCCGCTCGTCCACCAGCCGGACCCCGACCGGGGCGACCAGCGCGGCCAGCCGGCCCGCGTAGGCGCGGACCTTGGCGGCGGCCGGGCCCTCCTTGCCGTTCAGCGAGCGCGGCAGGCCGACGACGACCTCGATCGCGTCGTACTCCTCGACGATCGCCTTGAGGCGGGCCTGCGAGCGGCCCCCGGCGGGGACGGTCTCCACGGGCGTGGCGATCAGCCCGTCGGGGTCGCACACCGCGACCCCGATCCGGGCGTCGCCGACGTCCACGGCGATCCGCCGGCCGCGCCGGAAGACCTTCTCTTCGACGAACTCCTCGCTCACGCGCGCTCGGCCACCAGTGCCCGGACGGCCTCGATCGCCTCGCCGACGGCGGCCGGGTTGCTGCCGCCGCCCTGCGCCACGTCGTCCTTGCCACCGCCGCCGCCGCCGAGGGTCTTCGCCGCGGCGCGGACCAGCTCGCCGGCCTTGATGCCGCGGGCGCGGGCGTCCTCGCTGGTGGCGATGACGGTCAGCGGGCGGTCGTTGGCGACGGTGAACGCCGCGACCACGGACGGGCGGTTGCCGAGCCGGGCGCGGACGTCCAGCACCAGCTTGCGCAGCTCGTCCGCACCGGTGCCGTCGCCGACGCGGGCGGCGACCAGGGCCACGCCCCGGACGTCCTCCGCGCCCTCGGCGAGGCCCGCGGCGGCCTGCAGCACCTTCTCGGCGCGGAACTTCTCGATCTCCTTCTCGGCGTCCTTGAGCTTGGTGAGCATGCCGGAGATCTTCTCCGGCAGCTCCTCCGGACGGCCCTTGACCAGCTCGGTGAGCTGGGAGACCACGGTGTGCTCGCGCGCCAGGAACTTGTACGCGTCGACGCCGACCAGGGCCTCCACGCGGCGCACGCCGGAGCCGATCGAGGACTCGCCGAGCAGCTTCACCAGGCCCAGCTGGGCGGTGTTGCCGACGTGCGTGCCGCCGCACAGCTCCTTGGAGAAGTCGCCGATGGTGACGACGCGGACCGAGTCGCCGTACTTCTCGCCGAACATCGCGATGGCGCCCTGCTTGCGGGCCTGGTCCATCGTCATGACCTCGGCGGTGACGTCGAGTTCGCGGCTCAGCACGTCGTTGATCTTCTGCTCGACGTCGACCAGCACGCTGCCGGGCACGGCGGCGGGCGAGCCGAAGTCGAAGCGGAAGCGGCCCGGCGCGTTCTCCGAACCGGCCTGGGCGGCCGTCGGGCCGAGCGCGTCGCGCAGCGCCTGGTGGGTCAGGTGGGTCGCCGAGTGGGCGCGGGCGATGGCCTTGCGGCGCTCGGTGTCGATGGTGGCGTACGCGGACGCGCCGAGCACCACCTCGCCGAACAGCACCCCGCCGGAGTGCACGATGACGCCCGGCACCGGCTGCTGCACGTCGCGGATCTCCACGACGGCGCCGGAGTCGAGGCGGATCCGGCCGTGGTCGGCGAGCTGGCCGCCGCCCTCGGCGTAGAACGGGGTGCGGTCGAGGATCAGCTCGACCTCGTCGCCCTCGGAGGCGGCCGGCGACGGGACGCCGTCCACCAGCAGGCCGACCACGGTGGCCTCGCCCTCGGTGGCGGTGTAGCCGGTGAAGACGGACGCGCCGGCGGTGTCGGCGACCTCGCGGTACGCGGCGACGTCGGCGTGGCCCATCTTCTTCGCCTTGGCGTCCGCCTTGGCGCGGTCGCGCTGCCCCTGCATCAGGCGGCGGAAGCCGGCCTCGTCGACCTGGAGGCCCTGCTCCTCGGCCATCTCCAGGGTGAGGTCGATCGGGAAGCCGTAGGTGTCGTGCAGCTTGAACGCCTGCTCGCCGGAGAGCACCACGCCGCCGGACTGCTTGGTCTCGGTGACCGCGGCGTCCAGCAGGTTGGTGCCGGAGCGCAGGGTCTGCAGGAAGGCGTTCTCCTCGGCGACCACGACCGTCTCGATGCGCTTGCGGTCGGTCTCCAGCTCCGGGTACTGCGGGGCCATCGCCTTGATCGAGATGTCGATCAGTTCCTTGGCGATCGGCTCGGTGGCGCCCAGCAGGCGCATGTTGCGGATCGCCCGGCGCAGGATGCGGCGCAGCACGTAGCCGCGGCCCTCGTTGCCGGGGGTGACGCCGTCGCCGACCAGCATCAGCGCGGTGCGGAAGTGGTCGGTGACCACGCGCAGCGAGACGTCGGCCTTGTGGTCGGCGCCGTAGGTGTGGCCGGTGAGCGCGGCGGCCCGGTCGAGGATCATCCGGCTGGTGTCGATCTCGAACAGGTTGTCGACGCCCTGCAGGACGGCGGCGAGGCGCTCCAGGCCGAGACCGGTGTCGATGTTCTTGCTCGGCAGGTCGCCGAGGATCTCGAAGCCGTCCTTGCCGTCGCCGTGGCCGCGCTCGTACTGCATGAAGACCAGGTTCCAGATCTCCAGGTAGCGCTCGCCGTTGACCGCCGGGCCGCCCTCCTCGCCGTACTCCGGGCCGCGGTCGTAGTTGATCTCCGAACACGGGCCGCACGGGCCGGGGACGCCCATGGACCAGAAGTTGTCCTTCATGCCCAGGCGCTGGATCCGCTCGGAGGGCACGCCGATGACGTCCCGCCAGATCTGCTCGGCCTCGTCGTCGTCCTTGTAGACGGTGATCCAGAGCTTCTCCGGCTCCAGGCCGTAGCCGCCGTCCGCGACGGAGCTGGTGAGCAGCTCCCAGGCGAACTTGATGGCGCCTTCCTTGAAGTAGTCGCCGAACGAGAAGTTGCCGCACATCTGGAAGAACGAGCCGTGCCGGGTGGTCTTCCCGACCTCCTCGATGTCCAGGGTGCGGACGCACTTCTGCACGCTGGTGGCGCGCGAGAACTGCGGCTTGACCTCGCCGAGGAAGTACGGCTTGAACGGCACCATGCCGGCGTTGACCAGCAGCAGGGTGGGGTCGTCGGCGACCAGCGAGGCCGACGGTACGACGGTGTGGCCGCGCTCCTCGAAGAAGCGCAGCCAGCGGCGGCGGATCTCTGCCGACTCCATCAGTGGGGGTCCTTCCGATCGGTCGTGCGGCCCGGCAGCTCGCGCTGACGGGGCTTGGCAACGATTTGGGGGGTGGTGCGGCGCGTGCCGCGAGGCGTGGGCAGGGCGGCGGCCGGGGAGCCCGGGGCCGCCGAGATAGCTCGGTCCCCGCCGGCCCCGGCCGCGCCGCTGAGGGTGCGGCGGCGGGGCGGCTCGACGACCGCGGTGCCGTCCAGGCCGAGGTCGGCGCGCAGCTGCTGCTCGCGCTCGGCCATGCCGGCCTTCACATCACGGGCGAACTGCCGGGCGGCGTCGCCGAGTTGGAGGGCGCCGCAGGCGGCGCTGCCGGACAGCGAGTCGGGCGTGAGGCGGTGCACCGCCTCGTTGGCCTTGTTCATGGCCCAGACGGTCGCGCCCGCGCCGACCGCCATCCAGAAGATCCTGCGCACCATCGCCGGTCAGCCCCTCACGGCCCGGCGCACGCGGGCCAGCAGCCCGCCGCGCGGCGCGGTCGCGGCGCGCACCTCGGCCCGGATCAGCCGGGCCAGCTCCTCGCGCTCACCGCTCTGCTGCGGGACGGCGAGCCCGGTCTGCTGCCGGTTCACGGCCCGGCGCACGCCGTAGCTGAAGGCGGCCAGCTTGACCAGCGGCCCGCCGACGGTGGCGGCCACCGTGGACGACAGCGCCTTGGCGTCGGCCGCGGCGTCCTGGACGTTGGCGGTGATCTCGTCGACCCGCTCCAGCTGCTCGTTCGCGCTGCGGACCGCGGCGTTCGCGTCCTGCAGCAGCGGCACGGCCTGCTCGGTGACGGCGGAGACCAGGACGGTGGCCTCCCGCAGCACCTTGGACAGCCGGACCAGGACCACGGCGAGCAGGGTGACCAGGACCGCCCAGAAGACGGCGACCAGCAGCCCGGCCAGCTCTCCCACGGACACCTTCGCGCGCTCCCTCGCCTGTGCCAGTCACACTCTTGCAAACCCAGGGTTGAACCCTACCGTGACTGCCGACCGCTCCCCGACCGGATATCGGCAGGTACGCCCGGCTCCGAACCGGTCGGATGTGCGAGCGCCGCGCGTAACCTACCGCCCGGTCACCTCGTTGGGGAGTTGACTCGCGGAGCACGGGTCGGCCGGTTGAACGGGTTCCTAGTGACGGGGGCGTCCCTTGGACAGCAGCGAGGACATGCCGGGAGGGCCGGGCCGGCTGCCCGCCGAGCCCACCCGCTTCGTCGGCCGGTCCGCCGAACTCGAAGCGCTGGCCCGCCTGTTGGAGCACTCCCGGCTGGTCACCGTGACCGGCCCCGGCGGGGTGGGCAAGTCCCGGCTGGCCGTGCGGGCCGCCGCCCGGCTGGCCGCCGGGTTCCCGGACGGCGCGCACCTCGCCGACCTCGCCCCGGTGCGGGACCGGCTGCTGCTCGGCCCCGCCGTGCTGGCCGCGCTCGACCCCGCCGCCGGCCCCGCCCGCCCGTCGACGCAGGCGCTGGCCGACCGGCTCGCCGACCGCCGCCTGCTGCTGGTGCTGGACGGCTGCGAGCACCTGGTCGACGCCTGCGCCGAACTGGTCGGCGCCCTGCTGCGGGCCGCGCCCGGCCTGCGGGTGCTGGCCACCTCCCGGCAGTCGCTGCGGGCGGCCGGCGAGCACCTGCTGCCGCTGGCCCCGCTGCCGGTCGAGCCAGCCGCGGGCCGGGCCGACTCGGAGGCGGCGCTGCTGTTCGCCGACCGGGCGGCCGCCGTCCGTCCGGGCTTCCGCCTGGAGCCCGCCAACCGTGCCGGGGTGGCCCGGCTCTGCCGCCGCCTGGACGGCCTCCCGCTGGCCCTGGAGCTGGCCGCCGGCCGGCTGCGCGCGCTGTCCGTGGAGCAGCTGACGGCCCGGCTGGACGACCGCTTCCAGCTGCTCACCGGCGGCGGCCGGAGCGCCCCGGCGCGGCACCGGACGATGCGCACCGCGATCGGCTGGAGCCACGAACTCTGCACCATGCAGGAACGTTTACTCTGGGCCCGCCTGTCGGTCTTCGCCGACGGCTTCGACCTGGACGCCGCCGAGTACGTGTGCGCCGGCCCCGGACTGCCCGTCGACGACGTCCTCGAACTCCTCGACGCGCTGGTCGACAAGTCCGTCCTGGAACGCCTCGACGGCGACCCCGTCCGGTTCCGGATGCTCGACACCCTGCGCGAGTACGGCGGCCACTGGCTGCGGGCCGGCGACGAAGGCCCCCGGCTGCTGCGCCGCCACCGCGACTGGTACCTGGGCGTCGCCGACTGGGGCGAGGTCGAGTGGTTCGGCCCCCAGCAGGCCGAGACCGCGGAACGGACCCGGCTCGCCCACCCCAACCTGCGCGCCGCCCTGGAGTTCTCGCTCGCCGAACCCGGCGAGGAACAGCCCGCCCTGGCCCTGGCCGCCGCCCTCTGGTACTTCTGGGCCGGCACCGGCCGGCTCGGCGAGGGCCGGCACTGGCTCGACCGGGCCCTCGCGCTCGCCCCCGAACCCACCGGCGCCCGCGCCAAGGCCCTGTGGGCCACCGGCCGCCTCGCCGCGCTCCAGGGCGACCCGGCCCGGGCCCGCACCGCCCTGGACGAGTGCCGCCGCCAGGCCCTCGACACCGGCGACGACCGGGCCCTGGCCCGCGCCGTCCACCACCAGGGCTGCGCCGCCCTGGTCGGCGACGACCCGGCCCGCGCCGCCGTGCTCTTCGAGGAGGCGCTGCGCCGCTACACGGCCCTCGGCGAGCTCGACTCCCACGTCCTGCTGGCCATGGTCGAACTCGCCCTCGCCCACCTGTTCCTCGGCGACGGACCGAGCGGCGCCCCCTGGGCGGACCGCGCCCGCCGACTCTGCGAGCAGCACGGCGAACGGTGGGCCCACGGCTACTGCCTGTACGCGATGGCGCACGCCCGCCGGCAGTCCGGCGAACCCCGGGCGGCCCGCGCCTTCGCCCGCGAGTCGCTCCGGCTCAACCACCCGCTGCGCGACCCGCTCGCCCTGGTCCTCGCCATCGACCTGCTGGCCCTGCTCGCCACCGAGGACCCCGACCCCGACCCGTACGAGGCCCGGGTCCTGCAGGGCGCCGCGCACCGGCTCTGGACGGCCGTCGGCACCCCGTTCCTCGGCTCCCGGACCTTCACCGGCCCGCACCGGGCCTGCGCCCACCGCACCCGCGCGGCCCTGACCCGGCAGCAGTACCAGGAGGCCTTCCGGCTCGGCGCCCGCCTCGACCTGGACACCGCCGTCCGCCGCGCCCTCGGCCCCTGACGCCCCGTCAGCGGCCGGAAACGGGAAACGCCCCCGCGGTCCGGGGACCGAGGGGGCGTTCCGCTCGCGGGTCAGCGCGAGTAGTACTCGACGACCAGCTGCTCGTCGCAGACGACCGGGACCTCGCGGCGCTGCGGCGCGCGGTCCAGGCGGAAGGCCAGGGCCTTCAGGTTGACCTCGAGGTACTTCGGGGTCTGGCCCTCGCCGGCGTTGCCGCCCTCGCGAGCCACCTGGAAGGGGACCTTCTCCTTGGACTTGTCCTTGACCGTGACGACGTAGCCCGGCTTCATCTGGAACGACGGCTTGTTGACCTTGGCGCCGTTGACCTCGATGTGACCGTGCACGACCATCTGGCGGGCCTGGTAGATGGTGCGGGCGATGCCCGAACGCAGGACCAGGGCGTCGAGGCGGGTCTCCAGCAGGGCGACGAGCGCCTCACCGGTCTTGCCCTCGACCTTCTTGGCGGCCTCGAAGGCACGCGCCATCTGCTTCTCGCTGAGGTCGTACTGCGCGCGCAGACGCTGCTTCTCGGTCAGACGGACCTTGTAGTCAGAGTTCTGCTTGCGGCCACGGCCGTGCTGGCCGGGCGGGTACGGGCGGGCCTCGAAGTACTTGACGGACTTCGGGGTCAGCGGAACGCCGAGAGCACGGGCGATCTTGACCTTGGGGCGCTTCTGGTTCGCCATGTTTCCTTTTCCTGTTCAGATACGGCTGTCACCAGGTGTTGACGGAGGACGCTTCTCGCGGCCCGGAGAAAAACCGTCCGTCGCCGGATGGTCAGCCGCTCTCCGCGACCGGGCACTATGTGCTTGCACACGAGAGGCCCACCGACCCGAGAGAGGGGGTGGGCTGCCCGCGACACCGAAGACCGGTGCGCGCCGCTCCTGGGGAACTCCCTTGCGGGAGGGCCCCGTTCGATGCCCCGCTGGTGCGGCCGGTCGCTCCTCGCGGAACCCCGGGCCCGGGACACACTGCGGACAGTCTACAGGCAGTTCACTCGCCCTTGAGCCGGGCCCTGGTCCACTCCGCGATCTCCGCGTACCGCGCCTCTCCCCCGCGCCGGGTCGGCCGGTAGTACTCCTTGCCGTGCACCGCGTCCGGCGCGTACTGCTGCGCGGCGATGCCCTCCGGCAGGTCGTGCGGGTACTGGTAGCCCTTGCCGTGCCCGAGCTTCTTCGCCCCGCCGTAGTGCGCGTCCCGCAGGTGCGGCGGCACCGCGCCCGCCAGGCCCTGCCGGACGTCCGCCAGCGCCGCGTCGATCGCCAGGTACGCGGCGTTCGACTTCGGCGCCAGCGCCAGCGCGATCGCCGCCTGCGACAGGATGATCCGCGCCTCCGGGAAGCCGATCAGCGCCACCGCCTGCGCGGCCGCGACCGCCGTCGGCAGCGCCGTCGGGTCGGCCAGGCCGATGTCCTCGCTCGCCGAGATCATCAGCCGTCGGGCGATGAAGCGCGGGTCCTCCCCCGCCTCGATCATCCGCGCCAGGTAGTGCAGCGTGGCGTCCACGTCACTGCCCCGGATCGACTTGATCAGCGCGCTCGCCACGTCGTAGTGCTGGTCGCCGTCCCGGTCGTAGCGCACCGCCGCCTTGTTCACCGCGGTCTCGGTGGCCGCCAGCGTCAGCACGCCGCCGCCCTGCTCCAGCGCCGCCCCGGCGGCGGCCTCCAGCATGGTCAGCGCCCGCCGGGCGTCGCCGCCGGCCAGCCGCACCAGGTGGTCCTCGGCCTCCTCGGACAGCTCCACGCTGCCACCCAGCCCCCGCTCGTCGGTGGTCGCCCGGCGCAGCAGGGTGCGGATGTCCTCGTCGGTGAGGGACTCCAGGGTGAGCAGCAGGCTGCGCGACAGCAGCGGCGAGATGATCGAGAAGTACGGGTTCTCGGTGGTGGCCGCGATCAGCGTCACCCAGCGGTTCTCGACGGCGGGCAGCAGCGAGTCCTGCTGGGCCTTGGAGAACCGGTGGATCTCGTCCAGGAACAGCACCGTCTCCCGGCCGGTCATGCCGACCGCCCGCCGGGCGCCGTCGATCACCGCCCGGACTTCCTTCACCCCGTGCGTGATCGCGGAGAGTTCGACGAACCGGCCCTCCACCGCCCGGCTGATCACGTGCGCGAGGGTGGTCTTCCCCGTCCCCGGCGGGCCCCAGAGGATCACCGAGCTGGTCGCCGCCGGGCCCTTCGCCCCCGCGACCAGCCGCCGCAGCGGGGAGCCCTCCTTCAGCAGCTGCTGCTGCCCGGCCACCTCGTCCAGCGTCCGCGGGCGCATCCGCACCGCGAGCGGGGCGCGGCCCGGCTCGGCACTCTGGCGTTCCTCGGCTGCATGCGTGAAAAGGTCGGGCTCGTCCACGGAACGCAACCCTATAGCGGAGGACCGACGGGACGGCCGGACGCCTCAGACCGGCCGGTCCAGCGTCACGACGTCGAACTCCTCCAGTCCGTAGATCACCGTCCCGGACGCCCTGCTCGCCGCCGCGCGCACCGCGGCCTGGGGCCCGCGGGAGGCGTCGAACGCCCCGCGGTCGGCGAAGATCGCGCCGACCACCCCGATCGACCGCCGGCGGTCGACGAGCATGGCGGCGCCCACGTACCCGTCGATCTCCCGGATCGCCGGCAGGCTGTGCTGCTCGAAGCCCTCCGCCAGCCCGTCCAGGGCGTCCGGGGCGTACGCGAAGCGGGTCAGCCGGAAGCCGCCGTTCTCGACGGACGGGCCGGGTTCGGCGGCGAGGACCTCCCACTGGTTGACGGCGACGGTCGCGGCGAACGGCACCAGCAGGGTGTCGCGGCGGTCGGCGAGTGCCGTGTTGCTGCCGGCCTCGTGCTCGGGGGTGTCCCACCAGGAGCCCATGGTGAGGGTGCCGAGCTGCCGGTTGGCGAACAGGCCGAAGCCGCGGTAGCCGGGCTGCGCGGAGAGGAGTTCCACGGATTCGCCGCGCAGCGCGTCGAGGCTGTCCTCCAGCAGGGCCGGGTCTCCGGTGGCGTAGACGGTGCGGACGTACATGGGGTGCCTCCAGCCCTTGCGGGAGCCGTTTGCGGATCCCCTCCATCGCACGCCCGGGCCGTCGCGGGGGTCAACCGGGGGCGGTCACCCGGCGAGCAGGGTGGCGGCGTGGTCGAAGACGTACTTCTGGAGGTCGCGCGGGGGCCGCTGGTAGCCGCGCGGCTCGGGCCTCGGCGGCAGGGTGATCGCGGGCCGGACCACCTCCTGGTACGGGACGGTGGACAGCAGGTGGGCGATCATGTTGAGGCGGGCGCGGCGCTTGTCGTCGCTGTCGACGACGTTCCACGGGGATTCCGGGAGGTCGGTGTAGACGAACATCTCGTCCTTGGCCCGCGAGTAGTCCTCCCAGCGGGTGATGGACTCGACGTCCATCGGGGAGAGCTTCCACTGCCGCATCGGGTCGTCGAGGCGGTCGCGGAAGCGGCGCTCCTGCTCGACGTCGCTGACCGAGAACCAGTACTTGCGCAGCAGGATGCCCGCTTCGATGAGCATCCGTTCGAAGGTGGGGCACTGGTGGAGGAACTGCCAGTACTCCTCGTCGGTGCAGAAGCCCATCACCTTCTCCACGCCGGCCCGGTTGTACCAGGACCGGTCGAACAGCACCATCTCGCCGGCCGCCGGCAGTTGTTCGACGTAGCGCTGGAAGTACCACTGGCCGCGCTGGCGCTCGGTGGGCGCGGGGAGGGCGGCGATCCGGGCGACGCGCGGGTTGAGGTACTCGGTGACGCGCTTGATCGCGCCGCCCTTGCCCGCCGCGTCGCGCCCCTCGAAGATCACGACCATCCGGACGCCCTCGGTGCGCACCCACTCCTGCATCTTGACCAGTTCGTACTGGAGGCGGAGCAGTTCGGGTTCGTAGATCCGCTTGGGGATCCGCTTGGGGCTGCCGGTCCGCTTGCCGCGCCTGGGTTCCGCCACTTCGTGTGCCCTCCGATCACCGTGCCGCCGACGATCCCTCAGGCTACGGTCCGTCAGGTCGGGGCGCAGGTCGGGCGGGGCGGGGGCGCGGTGCGGCCGACCCGCCGGGTCCGGCACCGGCAGTCCCCCGACCCACCGGTACCGGACCCGGCGGGTCGGCCGGACCACTGTGGTACACCCCCGGGCGCGGGGTCCAATGCTTTGCTCCATAGCCTTTGGGCATGGATGTGGACACCCGGCTGCTGCGGTACGTGACGGTGGTGTGCGAGGAGGGCCAGCTGACCGCGGCGGCGGCCCGGCTGGGCGTCAGCCAGCCCACCCTGACCAAGCAGATGCTGGCGCTGGAGCGGGAGTTGGGGGTGGAGCTGTTCCGCCGTTCGCGGGCCGGGATGCTGCCGACCGAGGCGGGCATGGAACTGGCGGCGCGCGGGTCGCAGTTGCTGGCGCGCTGGGAGGAGTCGCTGCGGGCGGTCCGCCGGGTGGCGGCGGAGGCCGGCGGGGAGCTGCGGGTGGGCTTCGAGGGGTCGACGATCACCCTGGTCGGCCGGGCGGTGATGGCGGACTTCACCGAGCGGATGCCGGGCTGGCGGGTGCGGATGCGGCAGAACAACTGGTTCGACGAGTCGTCCGGCCTGGCCTCCGGCGAGCTGGACCTGGCGCTGTGGCACGCCCCGGCGGAGATCGCGAACCGGTACGCGCACGCGCCGCTGGGCCGGGAGGAGCGCTGGGTGGCGCTGGCGGCCGACCACCGGCTGGCGGCCCGGCACGAGGTGGACGTGGCGGAGCTGTGGGACGAGCCGTTCGTGGCGATACCGGAGGAGGCCGGGCTGTGGCGGGACTACTGGCTGGGCGCGCCGGAGCGCGGCGACCGTCCGGTCAGGATCGGCGCGGTGGCGCACGGCCCGGACGAGTGGCTGGCGGCGGTGGCGTGCGGCCAGGGGGTGGGGTTCGCCCCGCAGTCGATGTCCCGGCTGGCGGGGCGCCCGGACGTGCGCTGCCTGCCGGTGCGCGGGCTGAGCCCGAGCCTGGTCGGGCTGTTCCGGCTGCCGGGCCGGGCCGCGACGCCGGCCATGGCGGCGTTCGCGGAGTCCTGCCGCCTGCACCTGGACGTGCAGTTCCGGTCACCGGCCGGGTAGCTGCGCGCACCGGGCGGCCGGTGGCGGCCGGTCACCCGCGGGAAGCAGCCCTCAGACCGCGGCGAACGGCGCGGGGTAGCGGCACGCGCCGTGCGGGACGCTGTCCGCACCGGGCAGCGCGAGCGCCTGGAAGTGCGTGTCGGGGACGTCGAACGGTCCGGTGATGCGGTGTCCGGAGGCGGGTGCGAAGCCGAACCGGCCGTAGTAGCCGGGGTCGCCGAGGACGACCACGACGCGTTCCCCGGCGTCCGCCGCGGCGGCCAGCGCGGCCCGGACGACGGCGGTGCCGACGCCCTTGCGCTGCCACTCGGGGGCGACCGCGACCGGGGCGAGGGCGAGTCCCTTGCCGTTGCCGATCCGCAGCCGGGTGAGCAGGGCGTGGCCGATGACGACCTCGCGGGCGTCGACGGCGACCAGGGAGAGGTCCGGCAGCCAGGCGGCGTCGCGGCGCAGCGCGTCCACCAGGTCCGCCTCTTCGGGGCCTGGGAAGGCCGCCATGTGGACGCGCCGGGTCTCGGCGGTGTCGGTGGGGAGTTCGACTCTGGTTCGTACGGTCATCCTTGACCCTTCTTGCGCCCTGCACCCCGTCGTGCAGCGATCCGGCCCCGGGCGGTGCGAGCCTACTCCTGGTGGGCGCGCACCGGCCGGGGCCGGAACGAATCGTGATCTTTGTGATGTCCCGTCAGTTTCCGACGGTCCGTCAGGCGGTGGGCTCGGCCTCCGCCTTGGCGGCGTCCTTCTCCTTCGGCTTGGCGTCCACGCCGGCCTCCCGGCGCTGGGCCGGGGTGATCGGGGTGGGGGCGCCGGTCAGCGGGTCGCCGCCGGTGGAGGTCTTCGGGAAGGCGATGACGTCCCGGATGGTGTCGTAGCCGCCCAGCAGGGTGACCACGCGGTCCAGGCCGAGCGCGATGCCGCCGTGCGGCGGCGGGCCGTAGTTGAAGGCGTCCAGCAGGAAGCCGAACTGCGAGGCCGCCTCCTCCTCGGAGAGGCCGATCGCGTCGAACGCCCGCTTCTGCACCTCGCGCTGGTGGATACGGATCGAACCGCCGCCCAGCTCCGAGCCGTTGAGGACCAGGTCGTACGCGTTGGAGAGCGCGCTGCCCGGGTCGGTGTCGAAGGTGGCGAGCGACTCGGCGGTGGGCGCGGTGAACGGGTGGTGCACCGCGTGCCAGCCCTGGAACTCGCCCTTGTCGTCCTCGATGGGCTCGAACATCGGGAAGTCCACGACCCAGAGGAACGCCCACTGGGACTCGTCGATCAGGTTGCAGCGGCGGCCGATCTCCAGGCGGGCCGCGCCGAGCAGCTCCTGCGAGGCGGTCTTCTTGCCGGCCGCGAAGAACACCGCGTCGCCGGGCTTGGCGCCGGCGGCGGCGGCCAGGCCGGACAGGTGCTCCTCGGACAGGTTCTTGGCGACCGGGCCGCGCAGCTCGCCGGTCTCGCCGTCGACCAGCACGTACGCGAGGCCGCGGGCGCCGCGGGCCTTCGCCCAGTCCTGCCAGGCGTCGAGCTGCTTGCGGGGCTGCGAGGCGCCGCCGGGCATGACGACCGCGCCGACGTACGGGGCCTGGAAGACCCGGAACTCGGTGCCCTTGAAGTACTCGGTCAGGTCGGTGAGTTCCTGCCCGAAGCGGACGTCCGGCTTGTCGGAGCCGTAGCGGGACATCGCGTCGGCGTAGGACAGGCGGGGCAGCGGGTTGGGGATCTCGTACCCGTGCACCTCCTTCCAGATCCGGGCGATGATCTTCTCGCCGAGGGCCAGGATGTCCTCCTGGTCGACGAACGAGGCCTCGATGTCGAGCTGGGTGAACTCCGGCTGCCGGTCGGCGCGGAAGTCCTCGTCGCGGAAGCAGCGGGCGATCTGGTAGTACCGCTCCATGCCGGCGACCATCAGCAGCTGCTTGAACAGCTGCGGGGACTGCGGCAGCGCGTACCAGTGGCCGGGCTGGAGGCGGACCGGGACCAGGAAGTCGCGGGCGCCCTCGGGGGTGGACCGGGTCAGGTACGGGGTCTCGATGTCGAGGTAGTCGTTCTCCTCCATCACCGAGCGGATGATGTGGTTGACCTTCGAGCGCAGGCGCAGCGCGCGGGCCGGGCCCTCGCGGCGCAGGTCGAGGTAGCGGTAGCGCAGCCGCACCTCCTCGTTGACCGAACCGGGCTCGTACTCGGCGACCTGGAACGGCAGCGGCGCGGCCTCGGACAGCACCTCGATGGACTCGACGACGACCTCGACGGCGCCGGTCGGGATGTCCGGGTTCTCGTTGCCCTCGGGGCGGACCCGGACCTCGCCGATCACCTTCACGCAGTACTCGGAGCGCAGCCCGTGCACCGACTCCAGGTCGCGGACCACGACCTGCACGGTGCCGGAGGCGTCGCGCAGGTCGATGAAGGCCACGCCGCCGTGGTCACGGCGGCGGGCCACCCAGCCGGCCAGGGTGACGGTGGTGCCGGCGTGCTCCGGTCGGAGCGTGCCCGCGTCGTGCGTGCGGATCACAGCTGCTTCTCCTTCAGGGTGGTGACGAGCGCCTCGAGGGCGACGGGGGTCTGCTCGCCGGACTCCATGTCCTTGAGCTGGACCACGCCCTCGGCGAGGTCCCGGTCGCCCGCGATCAGGGCGAAGCGCGCTCCGGACCTGTTCGCGGACTTCATGGCGTTCTTGATGCTCTTGACGCCGAACGCGAGGTCGGTGGCGACGCCGGCCCGGCGCAGCTCGACGGCCTTCGCGAACAGCACGTTCTTGGCCTCCTCGCCGAGCGCCACCGCGTACACCTCGGTGGTGACGGGCAGGTCCAGCTCGATGCCCTCGGCCTCCAGGGCGAGGAAGGTGCGGTCCACCCCGAGGCCCCAGCCGACCGAGGGCAGCGCGGGGCCGCCCAGCATCTCGGACAGGCCGTCGTAGCGGCCGCCGCCGCCGATCGCGGACTGCGCGCCGAGGCCGTCGTGCACGAACTCGAAGGTGGTGCGGGTGTAGTAGTCCAGCCCGCGCACCAGCTTGGGGTCGTCGACGAACGCGACCCCGGCGGCGGTGAGCAGCTCGCGGACCTTCTCGTCGTACGCCTTGCAGTCCTCGCACAGGTAGTCGCGCAGCTTGGGCGCGTCCACCAGCTGCTCCTGCACCTCGGCGCGCTTGTCGTCGAGGACGCGCAGCGGGTTGATCCCGGCCCGGCGGCGGGTGTCCGCGTCCAGGTCGAGGCCGGCCAGGAACTCGATCAGCGCGGCGCGGTAGACCGGGCGGCACTGCTTGTCGCCGAGGGAGTTCAGCAGCAGCCGGTAGTCGCGCAGGCCGAGCGAGCGGAAGGCGTCGTCGGCGAGGATGATCAGCTCGGCGTCCAGCGCCGGGTCCTCGGCGCCGATGGCCTCCGCGCCGACCTGCGAGAACTGCCGGTAGCGGCCCTTCTGCGGCCGCTCGTAGCGGTAGAAGTTGCCGGAGTACCAGAGCTTGACCGGCAGGTTGCCGAGCTTGTGCAGGTTGGCCTCCAGCGCGGCGCGGACCACCGAGGCGGTGCCCTCGGGGCGCAGCGCGAGGTCCTCGCTGCTCTCGGCGCGCCGGGCGAGGGTGAACATCTCCTTGGTGACGATGTCGGTGGACTCGCCGACGCCGCGGGAGAACAGCTTGACGTCCTCGAACACGGGGGTCTCGACGTAGCCGTACCCGGCGCGGCGCAGCGGCGCGGACAGCCGCTCGCGGATCGCCAGGTAGGCCGCGGAGTTCACCGTGGGCAGCAGGTCGTAGGTGCCCTTGGGGGCGGTGAAGGTGCTCAACTTCTCTTCCGTCACATTCCTCGTCGCGGGAGAGCCGGGGCGCCGACCGCCCCTGCAGCCTGCTGGAGGTAGGGGTTGGTGGCGCGCTCTCGGCCGATGGTGGTCTGGGAGCCGTGGCCGGAGAGCACCACGGTCGCGTCGTCGAGGGGCAGGCACACCCGGGCCAGCGAGCGCATGATCGCTCCGCTGTCTCCGCCCGGGAGGTCGGTACGCCCGATGGAGCCGGCGAACAGCAGGTCGCCCGAGAACAGCACCGGAGGAATGTCGTCCGCTGCGGGCGTCCTGAACGTCACCGACCCCTTGGTATGGCCGGGCGCGTGGTCGACGGTGAGCTGCAGGCCGGCCAGTTCGAGCACGCTGCCGTCGGTCAGCTCCCGGACGTCGTCCGGTTCGCCGACCGTGAGGGAGCCCATCAGCTGCTGGCCGAGGGAGCGGCCGAGGGCCCTCTCCGGGTCGGCCATCATGTACCGGTCCTCGGGGTGGATCCACGCCGGGACGCCCTGGGCGCCGCACACCGGGACGACCGAGGCGATGTGGTCGATGTGCCCGTGGGTGAGCAGGACCGCGACCGGCTTCAGCCGGTGCTCGCGGATCAACTCCTCGACGCCGCTCGCCGCTTCGTGCCCGGGGTCGACGATCACGCACTCCTCGCCGGCGGCGGGAGCGACCAGGTAGCAGTTGGTGCCCCAGGCCCCGGCGGGGAATCCGGCGACGAACACGCGAGTCCTTCGTTTCATGCGGCGGCGGTCTTCTTTCCCCCGCAGCCTACCGGCGGCACCGGGCCGCGGGCGAACCGGTTCCCGCGCGCGTTCAGGCCTTTCTCATGTGCCGTTGATCCCGTGCTGACGCGGGGGGTCCTTACACTGGGCCGCCGACGGGTGCGACGATGCGCACACGACAGTCACAACTCCCCACGTCCCACAGCGCAGTAGGAGACACGGCCGGTGGTCAGCAGCGAACAGCGGCGGCGGCAGCTCGCCCGCGAGAAGTACGAGCGCCAGATGAAGGCGCGCGCCGAAGCGGCGGGCAGGCGCAGGAAGCGCAACGCGGTGGTCGCCTCGGTCGCGGCCCTGGTGGTGCTCGCCGGTGTCGGCGCGGCCGCGGCCGGCGTGTTCGGCTCGGACAAGAAGGACGACAAGAAGGCGTCGGCCGCGCCGACCCCGACCGCGTCGAAGAGCGGCAAGTACGCGGCCGAGCCCGCGATGTCGATCGACACCGCCGCCCCGTACACGGCGTCGCTCGACACCTCGGCGGGCAAGGTGACCTTCTCGCTGGACGCGGCGAAGGCCCCGCACACCGTCAACTCCTTCGTGTTCCTGGCCGGTGAGCACTTCTGGGACAACACCAAGTGCCACCGCCTCACCACCGACGGCATCTTCGTGCTGCAGTGCGGCGACCCGACCGGCACCGGCAGCGGCGGCCCGGGCTACGAGATCCCCGACGAGAACCTGACCGGCGCGACCTATCCGGCGGGCACCGTGGCGATGGCGAACGCCGGCCCGAACACCAACGGCAGCCAGTTCTTCCTGGTCTACAAGGACACCCAACTGCCGCCCAACTACACCCCGTTCGGCAAGATCACCGGCGGCCTGGACGTGCTCCAGAAGATCGCCGCGGCCGGCGTCAAGGGCGGCGGCTCGGACGGTGCGCCCGCCACCCCGGTCGAGGTCAAGGCCATCACCGCGGCCAAGGGCTGACCCGCCGCGAAAATCGACCGGTGCCGGATGCGGACAGCACCGGCGCTGGTCGCCTATGTTGCTGTTGTATAGGGTGCCCAGACCGTCGGCCGTCACCCTCGGCGCGACAACGACGGCTCGGGACGGCGGACTCCATCGGTCCGCCGCACATCAACTGTGGACGACGCTCCCGCCCGTGGGCGTGGCGTCATGTGGAGGAGGCGCTGTGAGCAGCGACCCGTGGGGCCGTGTCGACGAGCAGGGGAACGTCTACGTGAGGACGGCCGACGGCGAACGCCAGGTCGGCTCCTGGCAGGCCGGCTCCCCCGAGGAGGCCCTCGCCTACTTCGAGCGCAAGTTCCAGGGACTGGAGGCGGAGACCGCCCTCCTGGAGCACCG
Source organism: Kitasatospora sp. NPDC059646 (assembly GCF_042734615.1). Lineage (NCBI taxonomy): Bacteria > Bacillati > Actinomycetota > Actinomycetes > Kitasatosporales > Streptomycetaceae > Kitasatospora > Kitasatospora sp. NPDC059646. The sequence goes on along the minus strand of NZ_JBHWDS010000089.1, from coordinate 1,860 downwards.
GGTCCGCAAGACCGACCTGGCCGCCAAGGAGGCGCAGACCGCGCTGGAGCACCTGCGCGCGCAGGTCGCCGAGGCGCACGCGGTCGGCGACCTGGACGCGCTGGCCAAGCGCCTGGACACGCTGGCCGGGGAGATCGAGACCCGGCAGGGCGAGCGGAAGGCCGCCCGGGCGAAGGCCCAGGAGGAGACCCGCGCCGCCAAGGAGGCGCTGGTCGCCGAGGCCGAGCAGCTCGCCGACTCCAACCAGTGGCGGGAGGCCGGCGACCGGCTGCGCGCCCTGGTCGACAGCTGGAAGGCGCTGCCGCGGCTGGACCGCAAGAGCGACGACGAGCTGTGGCACCGCTTCTCGCACGCCCGCTCGGTGTTCTCCAAGCACCGCAAGGCGCACTTCGCGGCGCTCGACTCGGAGCGCGACCACGCCCGCGCGGTCAAGGAGAAGCTGGTCGCCGAGGCCGAGCAGCTGGCCGACTCCACCGACTGGGGCCCGACCGCGGCCGCCTACCGCGACCTGATGACCCGCTGGAAGGCCGCCGGCCGCGCCCAGCGCGAGGCGGAGGAGGAGCTGTGGGCCCGCTTCCGCGGCGCCCAGGACGTCTTCTTCCAGGCCCGGTCCGCCGCGTTCTCCGAGCGCGACGCCGAGCAGGGCGAGAACCAGAAGGCCAAGGAGGCGCTGCTGGTCGAGGCCGAGGCGATCCTGCCGATCACCGACCTGAAGGCCGCCAAGGCCGCGCTGCGCGACATCGCCGAGCGCTGGGAGGCCATCGGCCACGTCCCGCGCGACGCCCGGCCGAAGCTGGACGGCCGGCTGGCCGCGGTGGAGCGCGCCGTCCGCGAGGCCGAGGAGGCCGAGTGGCAGCGCTCCAACCCGGAGGCCCGGGCCCGGGCCACCGGCATGACCGCGCTGCTGCAGTCCGCCGTCGACAAGCTGCAGGCCGACCTGGACAAGGCCCGTGCGGCCGGCAACACCTCCCGGGCCGCGAAGCTGGAGGCCGAGCTGGCGGGCCGTCAGGCGCTGCTCGACCAGGCGCAGAAGTCGCTGCAGGAGTTCAGCTCCTGACCTGACGTCAGTGGAGGGGCCCGGTCGCCGTACGGCGGCCGGGCCCCTCCGTCGTGCCGGGGTCAGACGGTGGCCGGAGCGGACGGCGAGGCACCGGGCTGCAGCTGGTCCAGGTCGACGCTCTGGTCGGGCCCGGGGGTGGCGGCGGGCACCGGGGTGCCGAACTCGCCGAGGTCGACCGCGCCGCCGGTGTCCCGCTCCATCCGCAGCGGCACGGGCGGGCCGCCGGTGGCCACGTACAGGGTGCCGGAGCCGGTGTCGGAGTGCCCGGTCACGGTGATCGCCGACCGGCCCTGGACGGTGGTGGCGGCGCCCCTGGTGAGGTCGCTGCCGCCGGAGCCGAGCTTGTTGGCCAGCGCGCCGAGGTCGCAGAAGTCGACGACCTCGGCGAACTGCGGGTTGTCGCTGGTGGTCTTCAGGTAGCGGTCGCCGACCAGTTCGGCCAGGGCGGGGTCGCCGTTGTTCTCCCAGAACGCGTGGTCGGGCTTGACCCACAGCTCCTGGCCGGCCTTGACCACCTGGAAGCCGCCGTAGCCGGCCTGCCGCAGCGTGCCGGTGCAGCTGCCCGCGACGTCCAGCCGCAGGTCCACGCTGACCGTCAGGCCGTCGCCGGCGACCGTGCCGGTCTCCCGCACCGACCGGGCGTCCTTGAGCGCCTGCACGGCCCGCTGCAGGATCTCCGCGGCCGGGAGGGCGGCCACCCCGTTGTCGGAGGCGGCGGCGCCCGCCGCGGCCGGGCTGCCGGCGGCGGACGGCCCGCCGGAGCCGCCCGGTCCGCCGCAGCCGGCCGCCAGGACCGCGGC
>NZ_JBHWDS010000088.1:0-19559 GCF_042734615.1 Kitasatospora sp. NPDC059646 | reverse complement strand
GTTTATAAGACCCCGCCCCGCGGGCGGCGGTAACCCCGCGGGGGCGCGCCCCGCGCCGGGCGCCCCCGCGCCGGCGTCCCCCCCCCCCCCCCCCCGGGGCGGGGCCGCCCCCCCCGCGGGGGGCAGGCCCGGACGCCGTGACGCCAGGGCAATCCGACGATGCGACGCCGTGACGGTGCGGCGTCGCGACACCGGGCGCCGCGGCGGTCCGCCTCAGCCCGTCGCCGCGTGCGCGCGGGTCGCCGCCGTCGCCAGCTCGGTGAGCGCCAGCCGGTCCGGCTTCCCCGACGCGCCGAGCGGCAGGCGCTCCAGCAGGACCAGCCGCTCCGGCCACTTGTACTTCTCCAGTCCGCACAACCCGCCCAAGTAGTCGGTCAGTTCGGCGAGCTCCGGCCCCCCGTCGGCCCGCTCGCGCGGGACGGCGCACACGCACATCCGCTCCCCGAGATCCGGATCCGGCACCGGTACGCACACCGCCTCCGCCAGCCCGGGATGCCCCTCCAGCAGCCGTTCCACCTCGGACAGGCCGATCGACACCCCGCCCCGGTTCACCATCTGCTTGATCCGCGCCACCACCCGCAGCGACCCGTCCGCCTCCAGCACCCCCCGGTCGCCCGACCGCACCCAGCCGCCGTCCACCCGCAACCGGGCGTCCAACTCCGGTGCGCCGACGTGGCACAGCGGACTCATCGGGCCGCGCGCCTGCAACTCGCCCGCCACCCCCGCCGGCACCGGCCGCCCGTCCGGCCCGCACACCCGGAACTCCGCCACCGCCGGATCGGGCCGCCCCACCCGCAGCACATCGCCGTCGGAACTCGTCCACCGCGCATGGCAGTTCAGGCCGTCACTGGCCCCGTACACGTTCACCACCGGCCGGCCGAACCGCCGCAACGACGCCGCCAGCACCGCCGACGAGAGCATCGCCGAACTCGACACCACCGCCTGCAACGACGACAAGTCCTCGCCCGGCAGCGGCGGTTGCTCGGCCAGCCGCCGCAACATGGTCGGCACCGCGGCCAGGTGCGTCGGCCGCCAACGCCCCACCGCCGCCAGCGCGTCCACCGGATCGAACCGCTCCCGCAACACCACCGTCGCACCGCACCGCACCAGCGCCACCAGCCCCAACGACCCGTACGACGTTGCCGGATGGACCAGCAGCAACACCCGCGGCGGCGACCCGTCCGCCGTCTCCAACACCCGCTCCACGTACCGTCCGCGGCCCCCCGCCAGCGCATTGTGCGCGTACGCGATCAGCTTCGGCGCCCCCTCCGACCCCGAGGACACCAGAATCCGCGCCGGGGCCTCCGCATCCACCGCCGCCGGCTCCCACCCCGCCCGCTCCGGCCACGGGTCCGCCCCCAGCACCACCACCTCGTGCAGCCAGGGCAGTTCGGGCCGCAGGCCGTCCACCAAGCCCTTCCACTCCGGCACCGTCACCACCGCATCCGCCCGCGACACGCCCAGCAACGCCAACAGGTCCCGCCGACCGTGCCCCGGCACGCACGGCAGCGCCACCGCTCCCAACGCCGCCACCGCCAGATCCACCGCGACCGCCCGCCAGTCCGCCGGAACCTTCGTCGCCACCACCGACCCCGGCCGCACCCCCCGCGCCGCCAGGCCGGCCGCCAACCCCCGCACCCGCCGCGCCAGTTCCTCGAACGTCAGCTCGCCCCCGCCGTCCACCACCGCTACCCGGCCGCCGTCCACCCCCACCCGCTCCACGAACAGCTCGTACAACCCCCGCCCCGGGCACCACCCCCGGGCCACCCACTCCTCCCGCAACCCCGCCTCCACCTGATCGGGAAACTCCACCCCGGCCACCGAGACCCACGCACCGCCCACGACCACCACTCCCATCACCGATCGATCCACACCGAAAGCCACTGGCTGCACGCCCCGAGCCATGTCCCGCCAGCAGGCCAGCAGTTGACCCGCCCACACCCGACCGCCGCCCGGTCACCCGCCACCACCCCTGCGCAGCCACCCGCGACAGCGCAGCCGGGCCGTATGCGGCCGGATCCCACTGCCGGGGCCGTCTGTCGCCCCGCCGCCCTGCTCGCGGTTCCACCCACCGGCGGTGGCACCCGCCCCGGCTGCCACGGGAACCGAACGGCAGGCGGTACGCCACCGACAGCTGCCGCGCGGAGCACGGGCACCGCCGGTGGGCCCGACTCCGGGCCGGCGCCCACCAGGTCGCCACCGGCCTCGCGATGACGGCCCGGCAGAGAGCCACCGGGTCGTTCCCCACAGCTCCCGGACACCCCGGCGGCATCCGCTCCGCGGTGACGACCTGTCCCGGCCGGGCGACCGTGGCAGACCGTCCGGGCACCGGAGACCCGCGAGCCCCTTCCGGCACGGCCCCACCCGTCCGTCGCCGCCGCCAGGCGTCGACGGACGCCGGGGAGAGCACCGGTGCCCGACCGCGGGGCGGCTGTTGGCCGGGTGCGCTTCCTTCCGGCGCCCTCGTTCGGCGTCTCCCCGGTCAGGCATGCCCCTGCGGGGCGGGGACCGTCCGACCGGCGCGGTGCGTCAGCTGCCGGGCCGCGTGCGGGCAGCGAGCCGTGCGCGCGCTCACCGCCCGCTGTCGGGTGGCTCCGACGTCCGTACCTGGCGCGCAGCCGGTGCCACCCGGCACCAGCGGTGCTCTCCGACCGGCCTGTCGGCGCTCCCTGGTCCGGGCTGCGATCCACCTGCGGTGGCGGTGGCGGTGTCGCTGCCGCGTCGGGCGTGAGCTTCTTGGCTCCCGGATCGCACGCGCTGCCACGGCGGATGCGCCGGCCCGTCGCCCGGAAGGCGGCCCGACCGTTCTGCCGCTGGGTCCGGCGGCCCCTCACCGCCTCCGGAACTCGACCGCCAGCGCATGTCGGTACGTCATGGCCCGTGCTGCGGCATCCGACTGCCTTCCGTGAACGACCGTGAGGAACGCTGCTGCGGCCAGGGTGGCGTGGCAGGGCAACAGGACTTCCGCCGCGGCAACTCGTTAGCGGCCCTGCGCCCGGTCCGCATTCGCTGCGCGTCGGGCGTACGGGTACTCCGCCTCGCACGACGTACCCGGACCGGCGGCGTCCCGAACGGCTTCCGGTACAGGCGCGGCCGGTCGGTTCGTCCACCCCGTCGTTCCGTCCCGGAAGCTTCCCGGTGCCATCGGCCCCCTGTCGGCTCAGTGCCGGACAGCCTCGCCGGTTGCCGCCGTCGGTCCGCGACCACATCTCAACGGGCCCGCTGCGCGCCCCTGCCCGTCCTCGCGCGCAGCTACCAGGACTACGCCCCGGCGTGGGCAACGGACACCGGCCGGCTCCGCCCGGACGTGCACGGCCGGCCGCCTCGGAGCCCAGATCCTTGTGGCGCGGCCCGCGCCCTCCCGGCACGCAAGCGCCCGCGCCTGCCGACCGCACGCGTCCGCGCGGCTCGCGACCCACCCGCCCGGGAGCCCGCGAACCCCCACGCCTGCGCCCGCCGATCGGGAACGCCCCGGGCAATCCGCACGCCAGGGCCCGGCAGCGCCGCACCTCCCACGCCAGGGCCCGGCAGCGCCGCACCCCGCACATCCTGGTCCGGCGACCAACCGCGCCCACGCACGCGCGTCCTGCCCGTCCTCCTGCCGCTCGTGCGCGGTCGCCACGTCCCCGCCGCCCGCCCCGCCCGGGCAACGGCTCACGGCACCCCCGCGCCCGCCGCGACCGCCGGTCCGCCCGCCGCTCCTGGGCGTCCGCCCGCCGTTCGGAAGGCCCTGACCGCCGTTCCGAAGCCCCCGGCCGCCGCAGGCCGCCGCGACCGTCGGACACACCCTCGGCCGGGGGAGCGCAGCGCCCCCACCGCCCGTACCCGCAGCGCCTGCGGCCCCGACCGCTCAGGCCCCGCCGGGACATCCACCGGCCCGCGCGCCCGCACAGCGAGCGGCACCACCGTCCGCGCCACTGCCACCGCCAGCGGCTCACGTCCGGAACTCCCACGGCGCACGGACCACGGCGCACCCGGGACCGTCCACCGCCGCCGCGAAGCGCGGATCAACGGCCAACGCGGACAGGTCCGTGCACACCTCGACCCCGACGTCCTGCGAGCCCGGTGCGCTCACCGCACCGCCCAGCAACCGCGCCGCCGACAACAGCGACGACTCCACCCGCTGCGCCCGACCCGTCCGGGCCTGCGCGGCCAGCGCGGCGGCCGTCGCCGTCGCACAGACCAGCCCGCCCAAGACGTCACACACCGTCAGCAGCGTGGGCCGGGGCGGCTGCCCGGGCGGGGCCAGAAGAGCGGCGAGACCCGAGTGCGCCTGGACCGGGTAGTCGGTGGTGACGCCGGGCGCGCCGCCGGACGCCTGTGCGTACACCAGGCCGGGACGGACCCCGTCCAGCGCCTCCGCGTCCAGGCCCAGCCCGGCGACCTTCGACGGGTCCAGGCTGTGCAGGAGCACGTCCGCACCGCGCACCAACTCGCGGACGGCGGACCGCCCTCGGGTCGACCGAAGGTCCGCCTCGAACACCTGCTTTCCGCGATTGAGCGCAGCGAACCGCGCCGACACCGGCTCCCCGTCGATCTCGGTCATCGGCGGAACACCCCGCAACGGATCCCCGCCGACCGGCTCGACCCGCACCACCCGCGCGCCGAGCAGCGCCAACACCCGCCCGGCCATCGGACCTTGGACCCGCCGGGCGACCTCCACCACCGTGACCCCGTCCAACGGGCCGCGCCCGTCCGCCGGGACGCGGCACGAGGACGTCCCCACCCCGCCCTCCCGCACCTGCCACGGCCGCGCACCATCCACCGCTCCCCGCAGCGCGCTGTCCGCCGCTCCCGGCCGCGCGACCGCCACCGTCACGGTCACCCCGCACCGCTCGGCCGACCCGGCCAGCCGGTCGAACGCCAACTTCTCGGTCGCGGCGAAGAGTTCGTCCGGCAGCGGGCAGGTCGCCGTCCCGTACCGGGCCTGGAACGGAAGCCATGACCGGCCCACCAGCCGCCGCTCGACGCCGAGTTCGGTCCAGAACCGCAGCCAGCCGTCCGCCGCGAGGGTCTCCACCTCGAACCAGACCCCGTCCGCCGACCGGAACGGCGGACCGCCCACCCCGCTCGGCTCCGGACACGGCTCCTCCGCGGTCGCCGCGGCCACGTACTGCGACAGGCCGAGCAGCGCGGCCTGTGCCACCGACACCTCCACCTCGCGGTACGGGACGCCCAACTGCCGCGCCCGCAGAGCCGCGAGAGCGCCACCCGCAGCCAGCACCCCGGCGGCGACCGAGGCGAAGTCCACGCCCAGCGGTCGCGGACCGCCGTACCTGCGCCCGTGGACGTGCATCACGCCGCAGGCCGCCTGCACGTCCGCCTCACTCCGCAACGGGAGTTTCACCGGGCCCGCCCAGGACAGCCGGCAGGCCAGGTCTTCGCCGAGCTCCAGCAGCCCGCCCTCCGCCTCGACCGCCGCCCGGACCCCGGCAGCCAGCAGCAGATCGGCCGCGACCCGGGTCGCCACCCGAGGCCGCGAGCCATCCAGGATGTGATCCATCGCTCTTGCGCCACAGTGCAGTTGATCGCTCGTCATTCCAACCTCCCAGAACCGCGAACCGTTGCGAGCCGGCCGCGCCACCCCGCCCCGCCTCACCGAGAGGCCGCCACGTCACACCCGACCCGCCCACCCGCCCACCCCGACCGGGCCGCGGGAACCGGCACCTCCGCCGTCGTCACGGCTTCCGGCCGTGCACCGCGTACACCACGTTCGAGCAGGCCCGGAACCTCGGATCGGCGAACACCGCGCGGAGCTCGGCGAGTTCGCCGTCCGTCAGGCCCTCGCGCACCAGGGCGTCGCGCAGGTGCCAGGTGTTGTGCACCTGCATCTCCAACTGCGGCGTGCCGGGCGCGAGCATGTCCACGTGCGGCGACACCTCCACCCCGACGAACCCGGCGCGCACCATCGCGGCGGCGCACTTCCGGCCCCAGCCCTGGTCCGATCCGCGCGCGCCGAACGCCCGCAACTTCGCCTGCCGGTACCGCTCGTAGAGCTCCCCGGACCGTTCGTCGGGGGCGGTCAGCACCGGCGCGTACTCGGCGTCGAACTCCAGCAGGTGCAGCACCCCGCCCGGCCGCAGCGCGGCGAACAGGCGGGCCAACACGGCCTCCCGCTCCGGCAGATGGGACAGCAGCAGCCGTACGTGCACCAGGTCGAACGCGTCCTCCGGCAGCGCCTCCCGCACCACGTCGTGCCGGCGCACCGTCAGCGCCGGCCGTGCGGCGATCGGCAGCGGTGCCAGGTCCGTCGCCAACACCGAACCGGTGGGCCCGACCTGGTCCGCCAGCCAGAGCGCGATGCTCCCCGCCCCGGCGCCCACCTCAAGGCAGCTCATGCCGGGCCGCACCCCGGCCCGGAGCAGCTCACCGACACTGACCGGGTCCAACCAGGCCGCCAGACACCGGTGTTGACCGCCGGCATGGGCGCTCCCGTTGTCGAACAGGTACGACCCGCCACCGGCCCCGGCCGCCACCTCCCGCACCGAGCCGCCCATCACGCAGTCCCGGCCGTCTCGACCGTCTCCGGCGCCGGTGCCGGCGCCGGAGCCTTGGTCGCCCCGGCCCCGCTGACCGTCCCGGCCTCACCGACCGCCTCGCCGACCGCCTCGCCGACCGCCTCGCCGACCGCCTCGCCGACGGCCGCCGCGGAGACCGCTGCCCCAGGTGCCGACACCGCCACGGTCACGGACCGCTCCGCCCCGAACGCGAGCACCCGCTCGGCGGCCAACTTGCCCGAGCGGACGGCGCCTTCACTGCTCGGCCGCAGCATCACCCAGTCCCCGGCGTACTCCACCGCCCGGGCCGGCCGCGCCAGGAACGCGGCCCGCTCCCGCACCGCCGCCGGCGCACCCTGCGGCAGGCCGAGCCGGAAGCGGTGCACCAGCGTGCGGACAGTGGCGTCCCGCAGACCGGGCACGAAGCGCTCGGCCTCCGCACAGACCGTCTCCACCACCCGCTCGTCCGGCTCGTCCAGCAACTCAGGCGAGACCCACGGCGACGCGAACACGCTCGCCAGCCCCCGGCCTTCGGGCGCCCGGCCCTCCGCCTTCAGGTGATCCAGGATCACGCCGGTGCAGACCCGGCTCTCGCTCTCCGGCACCGACAACGCGTAACTGGGGGAGCGCGTCGGACTCGGCAGCGGACGGTCCAGCAGACAGGCGACCTTGAGCATCGGCGTGTACGTGCTCGCCGCCAGGTACGGACGCGCGTCGTCCGCGACCGCCCCGTGCAGCTCCAGCGCCAGCGGCGCCGGCACCGCGAGCACCACCTGCCGGGCCGACACCTGCGTGCCGTCGGCGAACTCCAGCCGCGCGCCCGCCGAGCCGGACTCCTCGTGGACCGCCACCACCCGCGCGGCGACGTCCACCCGGAGGCGTTCCGCCAGCCGGCGGGCCAAGGTGTCCATGCCGTCCCGGTAGGTCATCCAGCGGGCACCGGCCCCGCCGACCGACATCAGCGTGGCCACCATCGGCGCCATCGCGGAACTCTCCGGCCGCCAACCGAAGCAGTGACTGGAAAGCGGTTGCAGCATGGCGGCGAGCAACTCCTCCCGCCCGGCCGAACCGGCGCAGAACTGGCTGAGCGTCAGATCCCGGCAGGGCGCGGTCTCCGGCCGGTCCGGGTCGAAGCCGCGCCACGACGTGGACAGCTCCGCCGCGAACCGCAGCCACGCCGCCCGGCCCCGCCAGGACAGCCCGGCACCCGTCAACAGGCCCTTCGGATGGCCGAGATGGGCATGCGCCCGGCCGGCCCGCCACAGCGCGAAACCGGGCTCGACCACCGGTACCTCGGACTCCGGGATGCCGACCGCGCGAATCAGCTCCCAGGTCGCCTCGTACCCGGCGCCCGCGATGGTCTCCGCACCCTCGTCCAGCAACCACCCGTCGACCCGGCTGGACGCCATCCGTCCGCCCACCCGGTCCGCGCCCTCGAAGACCCGCACCTCACGGCCGGCGGCCACCAGGTGATGCGCCGCGGACAACCCCGCGATCCCCGCACCCACCACCGCAACATCGAGCTCGTCCACGCCCAACTCCTCATCCGTTCCACACCCGCAGCACCCCTGCGGCCCCCGCCCTGCACCACTGACCACCCCGCCCGGCCCGGCCCGAGCCCGCAGCCCCTCCGATCCCGCACAGGCGGGCGGACCCAACGGGAGGCCCACCCGCCCGGAGACCACCTCCCGGCTACCGGTTCACGACAGCCACCGGTTCACGTCCACCGGCCCGTCCCGATCGGCGAACTCCCCGCCAGCACCTGTTCGCGCAGCTCGTGCCGCCGCACCTTCCCGGTGGCGGTCCGCGGCACCGCGTCCCAGGCGACGAGCAACGGCTCGGCCAACGGCGGCAGATCGCTCACCGCCTCCTGCCAGCGCTGCGGGTCCAGTTCGCCGTCGGCGGTGACCAGCACCGGCTGCGGACGCCCGTCCGCCACCGACAGCAGCACGGCCTCCTCGACGTCCGGCAGCCGGTCGTGCAGCACGTCCTCGATCTCGACGCAGCTCAGCCCGGGGACCATGTCCACCTCCCGGTCCAGCACGAGCACCCGGCCGTCCCGGGTGTGCACCCCGAGGTCACCGGTGTTGAACCACCGGCCGTCGACCTTCTGCGCCCAGCGCTCCGGCTCGCCGAGGTAGCCGAGGCACAGCGCCCCCGTACGGGCGTACAGCAGGCCGGTCTCACCGCGCCGCACCGCCCGCCCGGGCTGCTCCGGATCGGCTACCTTCACCCGGACCCACCCGGGCACCGGACGGCCCAGATCCCGGGTGGTCGGGTGCCGGCCGGCCGGGGCGGAAAGCGTTTTCCGGGTCAGGAACCGGAAGCTCAGCGGACCGGTCTCGCTCTGCCCCCAGCCCTGCATCCACAGCGTCCGCCGCCGCTGACTCGCATTCAGGAAGGCCCGCATCGTCGGCGGATGCATCGCGTCGAACGTCGAGATGAACAACCGCACGTCCCGGAACGGATTCCCCGGCGCCCCCGAACTCGCCGAACTCCCCGAACCGTCCGCGTCCTCCGCGCCGCCGTCGGCCAGGTGCTGCCACCGCACGTAGGTGGACGGCATCGCCTCCAGCACGGTCGGCGGGTGGCTGCGCAGCAGCGCGGCGGCCGTGGACGGATCGGAGTCCGGCAGCAGTGCGAGGGTCCGCGGCGCCCGCCACAGCGCACTGACGGTCCAGGTCAGGGCCCGGCCGTGGGCGAACGAGATGGCGCTGGCGACGGTGTCGTCGCCGCGCACCGACAGCACCGGCCAGGGCCGCGCCTCGAATGCCGACAGCCGACGGATCAGCGTCCTGGTGGAGTGCACCACCAGCTTGGGCACCCCGGTGGTGCCCGAGGTGTGAATGATCGCCAACGGCTCGTCGTCGCCCCGCGAGTGCACCGGCGGAACCGCCCCGCCCCGCAACTCGTCCGGCGTCAACGCGCCCTCCTCGGGCCAGTCCAGACACACCGTCCGGGTGGCGTGCCCGCACAGGTCGTGCCCGGCGGCCCGCGCACCCGCCAGGACGTCCCGCTGGGTGACCAGGACGTCCGGACGCAGCCGGTGCAGCAGCGCGACCAGCCCGTCCGGCGCGACCCGGTCGGAGAGCAGCGCCGGCACCGCCCCGAGCCGCGCCGCCGCGCAGGCCAGCAGCACGTAGTCCCAGTGGTTGCGCTTCATGATCGCCACGGACGATCCCGGACGCGCACCCGCCGCCGCCAGCCACGCCGCGGTCTCCCGCACCAACTCGGCAAGGCCCGCGGTGTCCCAGGCGGCGCCGCCCTCCGGCGCCAGGTCCAACGGACGGCCCAACCGGACGTCCACCGACGGTCGTTGCTCGGCCAGCGTGTCGAACAGCGGCCCCAGGTCCAGCGGCAGCCGCCGCGCCAGGGACGCCAGCCCGCCACCGCGCCGGTCCGTCCGGCCGGTGCCCGTCACAGCCCGCCGCCCAGCACCGCCACCGCCAGGTCCACGCCCACCAGCAGGGCGCAGCACACCCGGTGCAGGTGGATGCCCAGCCGACGGGCGACCAGGATGTCGCCCCGGACGAACCCGAGCACCCACTGCCGGGCCCGCAGCGCCATCACCGGGGACATCACCACCGGGAACCACCACGGCGCGAGCCCGGCCACCGCGGAACCCACCAGCAGCGCCGCCTCCAGCGCCGAACACCCGGCCACGAACGCGGCGTTGCCGCGCGGCGACACCAGCACCGCGACCGTCTTGCGGCCCACCGCCCGGTCGCCCGGGATGTCATTGGTGTTGGAGTACACGCCGAACAGCAGCGGGCCCAGGCCGAACACCAGCGCCTGCACGGCGACGAAACCGTCGAACCGGCCGGTCAGCAGCCCGTACAGGGGGAGGACGAAGAACCAGCCGAGCGCGGCGAGGAAGAACTCCTGGAAGCCGTTGTAACTGATCCGCAGCCACCACGAGTACTGGAAGCCGCACACCGCCAGCGCCGCGACCCCGGCGACCGCCCAGACCGGCCGGGCCGGAGCCAGCGCCACCGCCGCGAGCCAGCACAGCACGCACGCCGCGACCGTCGCCCAGCCGAACCGGATCGCCTGCGGCTCCGTCAACGTGCCCGCCACCAGCGGCTTTCGGACCAGCCGCCGGGCCGGCGCGTCCGGACCGTAGTTCACCGCGTCACTGCCGTCCCGGTACCCGGTCACGTCGTCGAAGGTGCACATCGCCGCACTCATCGCGACCTCGCCGCCGAGGAACAGCACCAGCACCGCCAGCGTGACGCCGACACCCGCCCCGGCCGCCGCGCCCGACCCGGTCGCCGCCACCATCGCGGCCACCAGCGGGACGCTCAAGTAGTAGTCGTAGATGTCGAGTTTGGCCAGCCTGGCGTACGCCCGCCAAGCGGCCGGGGCCGCCCCACGAGCGGTTGCCGCCCCCGGGACGGCAGCCGGCTCGGGGGCGGCGACACCCGCCTCCCGGGCAGCGGACACAGCGACGTGCTCCACGGAAACGCAGTCCTCTCAATGGCGGCCGCAACCCCGGGACGCCACAGCGCCGGGGGGCCTCAGACAACGAGCCGACCGCACTGGCGGTACGTCAATTCACCACCGCAGGCGAGAAGTCGGCGTTGCCCATGATGGCATAGCGCCACCGATCGGATGCATTTCTGTGATAAGAACAAAATGGTGGGCGTCCGGCCATTCCGCCGAACGCCCGACCGAATTCACAGTCGCCGGATCAGGCGGAGAAGCTCCCCGCACCACCCGGCACGTGCGTCCCGTAACCCGGCTGCACGGTCAACGACGGGCCCAGACAGAACGGGTTGCCGTACACCTGAACCGGGCCGTCGGTCTCATTGTTCAACACGTGTGCCAAGGCCGGGAGTTGCTGGCAACCCGCCGGGTCCCGGTACACGTCCAGGGGCAGAGCCTCGGTCGAGAACACCACTACCTCGCCGCTCGCCGCCCGAGTCGTCGCAGGTGCTGGGGCCGCCAGGCCGATCACCGAGGCCGCAGCGACCATCGAAACGAGAATTGCTCGCACAATCATCCTTAAGTGCAAAGAAATACCCGCGTCCGTCGCGGGTCCACTCCATCGCTATCGTGCGCACGCCCCCGAATTCCAACACCGCGCCCCGAATTCACCCACCCGGCGGGACTCCGGCGGGACACGGCCGCCCCGCCCGCGCCCCTGCGCGCCCCCAGCCGTGACCGACCGGACCAATGCCGCCGTGCCCGTCCCGGCTTTCCGCTTCCCGCCCCGCCCCATCACCCGATCGAACTACCATCCCCCCATGACGACCCAGCCGTCCGCCCGTCCCGCCCCCTTCGGCCCGAACTCGCACTGCCACTGGTGCGGAACGCCCTACCCGGCCGGCACCGAGACCTGGCCGCGCAGCTGCCCCGGCTGCCACGAACTCAGCTACCGCAACCCGCTGCCGGTCACCGTCGCCCTCCTCCCCGTCCACCACCCCGACGGGGACACCCGGCTCACCGTCATCCGCCGCACCATCGAACCCGGCTACGGCGAACTCGCCCTCCCCGGCGGCTACATCGACTACGGCGAGAGCTGGCAGCAGGCCGCCGTCCGCGAACTCCGCGAAGAGACCGGCATCCTGGCCGACCCCGCCGACGCCCGTCTGGTGTCCACCGACTCCGACACCCTCGGCGGCTTCCTCTGCCTCTTCGCCCTCCTCCCCGCCCGCAACCTCGCCGACCTCCCCCCGTCCGTCCCCACCGACGAGACCGAAGGCTGGCAACTGGCCACCGCCGACACCCCGTTGGCCTTCCCCTTCCACACCCGCGTCGCCCGCTCCTGGTTCAACGGCGAGTTCACCCTCCGCTGACCTGGCCGACCGCCGTGGGAGCGGCGCGGCGGCGGAACGCGCGGCCGGGAAAGCGCTTACCGAGTGCTGCCCCTCGGGTCGGGCGGACGGATCGGAAAGCGCTTTCCGGCCGCTTGGCCGGCCGCCCGCCCGCCCACGCACATTCGCTCGCCGTCGGATCGCCCATGTCCGGGAAAGCGCTTACCGCGTGGCTGAGTCGCACGTCCGCCGAACGGCGGGAAACCGCTTTCCCGATGCCCCTCCGCCCCCCGGAGTGACCCTGGCGGCCCGCAACTGCGACCACGCTCCGGAGGGCAAGCGCTTTCCCTGGCCGCCGGGCAAGCGCTTTCCCCGCCCACCCGGTAAGCGCTTACCGACTGTCCCCGGCACCGCCGCCACTACCGACCCAGCACGGCCATGGCCGCGTTGTGCCCCGGAATCCCGCTCACCCCGCCGCCCCGCACGGCACCGGCCCCACAGACCAGGACCCGGGGGTGCGCGGTCTCCACGCCCCACCGCCCGACACCCTCGTCCGCGCGGAACGGGAACGCCAGGTCGCGGTGGAAGATGTTGCCGCCCGGCAGGCGGAGTTCGGCCTCCAGGTCCAGCGGACTCCGGACCTCCAGGCAGGGCCGCCCTTCCCCGTCGACCGCCAGGCAGTCCGCGAGCGGCTCCGCCAGCACCCCGTCCAGCGCGGCCAACACACCCTCCAGTGCGGCCTTCCGCACCCCCTCCGGGTCACCCGCGAACAGCCGCGCCGGCAGTTGCAGTCCGAACAACGTCAGGGTGTGGAACCCGGCCGGCACCTCGGCACCGAGGATCGAACGGTCCGCCAGCGAGTGGCAGTAGATCTCGGACGGCGCGGGGGAGGGGATCCGCCCCTCCGAAGCCGCCCGGTAAGCGCTTTCCAGCTCCCGGTACGACTCCGCGATGTGGAACGTCCCCCCGAACGCGTCCCGCACGTCCACCACCTGGTCCCGCAGCCGGGGAAGCCGACGAAGCAACATGTTGACTTTCAGCTGCGCCCCCTCCGGAAACCCCGAACCGGCACCCCGCCCAGCCCCAGCACTCGCATCGGCACTCGCATCGGCACTCCCACCGGCACCGCTGTCCGCACCCGCGCCCGCATTCACCCCCTCCGGCACACCCCCGCCCACCAGTCGCGCCAGCTCCACCGGCGCGGCGTTGGACAGCACCCACTGCGCACCGACCCGCCGTTCCACCCCGTCCGCGTCCAGGTACCCGACCTCGGCCGGCCGCCCGGGCCCGCCCGGGTCGACCGCGACGACCTCACACCCCGTCAGGAACTCCACGCCGCCCGCCCGGGCGGCATCCGCCAGTGCACCCGTCACCGCACCCATGCCGCCCACCGGCACGTCCCAGTCGCCCGTCCCGCCGCCGATCACGTGGTAGAGGAAGCACCGGTTCTGTCGCAGGGCGGGATCGTGCGCATGCGTGAACGTGCCGATCAACGCGTCGGTCAGCACCACGCCCCGCACCACGTCGTCCGCGAACCGCCGCTCCAGCGCCTCGCCCAACGGCCGGTCGAACAACTCCTCCCAGGCCACCGGATCATCCACCAGGGCCCGCAGCTCCGTCCGTGACGGCAACGGCTCCGTCAATGACGGGAACACCCGCTCCGCCACCCGCCCGGTCATCCCGTAGAACTCCTGCCAGGCCGCGAACTCGCCCTCCCCACCGGTCAGTTCGCGGAACGAATCGGCCGTCCTCCGGTCGTCCGAAGCGTCCACCAGCAACCCGCCCGCGCGGCCGTCCCGCTCCCACGGCGTGTACGAGGAGATCCGCCGGCGCCGCAACTCCACCCGCACGCCCAGGTCGGTGAGGATCCGCCGCGGCAGCAGGCTCACCAGGTACGAGTAGCGCGACAGCCGCGCATCCACCCCCGGGAACGCCCGCTCCGAGACCGCCGCCCCACCCAGGTGCCCGAGCCGCTCCAGCACCAGCACCCGCAACCCGGCAC
Source organism: Kitasatospora sp. NPDC059646 (assembly GCF_042734615.1). Classification (NCBI taxonomy): domain Bacteria; kingdom Bacillati; phylum Actinomycetota; class Actinomycetes; order Kitasatosporales; family Streptomycetaceae; genus Kitasatospora; species Kitasatospora sp. NPDC059646. The sequence goes on along the minus strand of NZ_JBHWDS010000088.1, from coordinate 5,304 downwards.
GCCCCAAATACCCGGCCGCCACCAGCCCGTTGTGCCCGCCGCCCACGATCACCACGTCATAAGCCACCGTCATCCCGCCGTCCTACCACCACCCGCCCCCGCCGACCACCCTCCGCGCCCCGACCGTCCGCTCCGACCGTCCAGCACCACGACCACCCGACCGCCCGTCCCCAGGCTCCCGCCCCGACGAACCGCCCCGACGAACCGTCCCGACGAACTGCCCCGAGGAACCGTCCCGAGGAGCCGCCCCGAGGAACCGTCCCGAGGAGCCGCCCCGAGGATCCCTCCCGACCCCGGCAGAACCCGCCCCACCCACCCCACGCAACCGCCGCAACACCCCCCGTCCCGAGCCGCACGGTCCACACGCTCCACCAGCAAGGCAAACCCTGGACCCCCGGACGATCACGTGGCATGGTCAGCACCGTCAACACCCACGGACGGCCCGCCACAAGCCCATCCGTCCCACCACCGGCCTGGAGAACACCACGTGAGCACCCCTCCGACCCCCCAGGACCAGCAGAACCCGCAGCCCGAGCCGCTGTGGCGCCCGGACCCCGCCCGCGCCGCCGCCGGCCGCCTGGTCGCCTTCCAGCGCTGGGCCGCCGAACACCACGGCGCGCCCGCCGCCCCGCTCGCACCGGTCGCCACCGACACCGAGGCCGCCACCCGCTACGCCGACCTCCACCGCTGGTCGACCGAGGACCTCCCGCGCTTCTGGACCGCCGTCACCGAGTACTTCGACGTGCGCTTCCACACCCGCCCCGCCACCGCCCTCGCCGAGCCGGCCACCATGCCGGGCGCGGACTGGTTCCCGGGCGCCACCCTCAACTACGCCGAGCACGCCCTGCGCCCCGCCGAGGACCCGGCCAACGCCGACCGCCCGGCGATCCTCCACCTCGACGAGCGCACCCCCGAACCCGTCGCCACCAGCTGGGCCGAACTGCGCCGCCAGGTCGGCTCGTTGGCCGCCGCCCTGCGCGCCAACGGCGTCCGCCCGGGCGACCGGGTAAGCGCTTACCTGCCGAACATCCCGCAGGCCGCCGTCGCCCTGCTCGCCTCCGCCGCCGTCGGCGCGATCTGGACCAGCTGCGCCCCGGACTTCGGCGCCCGCAGCGTCCTCGACCGCCTCCAGCAGATCGAGCCGACCGTCCTGTTCGCCGTCGACGGCTACCACTACGGCGGCAAGAACCACGACCGCACCGAGGTGGTCGCCGAACTCCGCCGCGAGCTCCCCACCCTCCGCACGGTCGTCCACGTCCCGCTGCTCGGCACCCCCGCCCCCGCCGGCGCGCTGCACTACGACGACCTGGTCGCCGCCGACACCCCGCCGGTCTTCGAGCCCGTCCCGTTCGACCACCCGCTGTGGGTCCTCTACTCCTCCGGCACCACCGGCCTGCCCAAGGCCATCGTGCAGAGCCAGGGCGGCATCCTCGTCGAACACCTCAAGCAGGCCGCCCTCCACCTCGACCTCGGCCCGGACGACCGCTTCCTCTGGTACACCTCCACCGGCTGGATGATGTGGAACTTCCTCCTCGCCGGCCTGCTCACCGGATCCACGATCGTCACCTACGACGGCAGCCCCGGCCACCCCGACACCGGCGCCCTCTGGTCGGTCGCCGCCCGCAGCCGCGCCACCGTCCTCGGCACCTCCGCCGCCTACGTCATCGCCAGCCGCAAGGCCGAACTGCACCCCGGCCGCGACCTCGACCTGTCCGCCGTCCGCTGCATCGGCACCACCGGCTCCCCGCTGCCCCCCGACGGCTTCCAGTGGATCTACGACGAGGTGAAGTCCGACGTCTGGCTCGCCTCCGTCAGCGGCGGCACCGACGTCTGCTCCTGCTTCGTCGGCGGCGTCCCCACCCTCCCCGTGTACGTCGGCGAGATCCAGGCCCCCTGCCTCGGCGCAGCCGTCGAATCCTGGGACCCCAACGGCCACCCCCTCACCGACGCCGTCGGCGAACTCGTCGTCACCAAGCCGCTCCCGTCGATGCCCACCGGCTTCTGGAACGACCCCGACGGCACCCGCTACCACGACAGCTACTTCGACACCTATCCCGGCATCTGGCGCCACGGCGACTGGATCACCGCCACCAACCGCGGCACCGTCGTCATCCACGGCCGGTCGGACTCCACGCTCAACCGGCAGGGCGTCCGGATGGGCTCCTCCGACATCTACGAGGTCGTCGAACGCCTCCCCGAGATCGCCGAATCCCTGGTCATCGGCCTCGAAGAGCCCGACGGCGGCTACTGGATGCCGCTGTTCGTGGTCCTCACCCCCGGCGCCGTCCTGGACGACGACCTCACCGCCCGGATCCGCACCTCGCTGCGCACCGAACTCTCCCCGCGCCACGTCCCCGACGAGGTGATCACCGTCCAGGGACTCCCGCACACCCTCACCGGCAAGCGCCTGGAGGTCCCGATCAAGCGACTGCTGTCCGGCACTCCCCTCACCAAGGCGGTCAACCCCGGGTCCGTCGACAACCTCGACCACCTGCGCTTCTTCGAGCAGCTCGCCACCACCCGCAAGCACTGACCGCCTCAGCACCACGGAAAGGCCCCGAGGGGCCGCCGCCAACCCCCACGGTGGCAGCGACCCCTCGGGAGTCGAGAGTCCGGGCGCGTCCTACGCCCCGGACAACACCTGCTGCGCCGCCGCCCGGGCCTCCGCCGCCGAGTCGGCAGCACGCGCCGCCTCGGCCGCCTGCCGGCACTGCGCCAGCGACACCCGGGCCAACGCCCCCCGCACGTACGGGATCGCCGCCGCGCCCATCGACAGGCTGGTCACCCCGAGGCCCGTCAGCACACACGCCAGCAGCGGATCCGAGGCCGCCTCCCCGCACACCCCGCAGCTCTTCCCGGCCGCCTGCGCCGCCCCGGCCGCCGACGCGATCAGATCCAGCAGCGCCGGCTGCCACGGGTCCTGCAGCCGGGCCAGCGAACCCACCTGCCGGTCCGCCGCGAAGGCGTACTGCGCCAGGTCGTTCGTCCCCAACGACAGGAACTCCACCTCCTGCAGCAGGGACCCCGCCCGCAGCGCAGCTGACGGAATCTCCACCATCGCCCCGTACTTGGCCTCCAGGCCGGCCTCCCGGCAGGCGTCCGCGAAGGCCCGCGCGTCCTCGCGGTCCGCGACCATCGGCGCCATCACCTCCAGGCCCGCCGACAGCCCCTCGGCCGCCCGCGCCAACGCCCGCAACTGCGAACGCAGCACCTCCGGGTGCTCCAACAGCGTCCGCAGCCCCCGCACCCCCAATGCCGGATTCGGCTCGTCCGCGGGCGTCAGGAAGTCCAGCGGCTTGTCCGCCCCCGCATCCAGCACCCGCACCACGACCCGGCCGTCCGGAAACGCCTCCAACACCTTCCGGTACGCCTCGACCTGCTTGTCCTCACTCGGTGCCTTCGCCGAGTCGTCCAGGAACAGGAACTCCGTCCGGAACAGCCCGACACCCTCCGCCCCGTGCTCCAACGCTGCCGGCAGATCTCCCGGACCGCCCACGTTCGCCAGCAGCGGCACCGCGAACCCGTCCGACGTCCGCCCCGGCCCCGAGGCCGCCGCCAGCGCCGCCTGCTGCTCCGCCGCCAGCCGCCGCAACTCCTCCTGCCGCTCCGCCGACGGCTCCACCAGCACCTCGCCGCTGGACCCGTCGACCGCCACCACCACCCCCTCCGCCACCTCCGTCGCCCGCGGCAGCGCCACCACCGCCGGCACCCCCATCGCCCGCGCCAGGATCGCGCTGTGCGACGTCGGCCCGCCCTCCTCCGTCACGAACCCCAGCACCAGCGACGGGTCCAGCAACGCCGTGTCGGCCGGCGCCAGGTCCCGCGCCAGCAGGACATAGGGCTCGTCACTGTCCGGAACCCCCGGCATCGGCACGCCCAGCAGCCGCGCCACGATCCGGTTCCGCACGTCGTCCAGGTCCGCGACCCGACCCGCCAGGTACTCGCCGGCCGCGGCCAGCAGGGCCCGGTACGCCGCGAACGCGTCGTACACCCCGCGCTCCGCGCTGTTGCCCTCCGAGATCCGCCGGTTCACGTCCGCCAGCAGCTCCGGATCCTGCGCCATCAGCGCCTGGGCCTCCAGCACCGCCTGGGCTTCACCGCCCGCCAGGTTGCCGCGCGCGACCAGATCCGCCGCCACCGCCTCGACCGCGGCCTGCGCCCGAGCCTGCTCGCGCGGCGCCTCGGCGGCCGAGATCTGGGTGGCCGGCGGCTCCAGCACCGCCGTCCCCATGTGACGTACCGGCCCGATGGCGACCCCGTGACTCACTCCCACGCCGCGCAGCGTCCGCTCCATGGTCCGAACCCCTTCGCCCGTCGTCGCCGTCAGTTCCAGATGAACAGCTCGCCGCCGGCCGTCACCTCGCCGGACTCCGCCACCCCGCTCAACTGCTCAGCCGAAGCCTCCAGCGCCACGATCGGCGAGATCGGCGACTTCCCGGCCGCCTCCACGGCCGCCGGATTCCACTTGATCACCGGCTGCCCGCGCTTCACCCGGTCCCCCTTGTGCACGAGCAACTCGAAGCCCTCCCCGTTGAGCTGCACCGTGTCGATCCCCAGATGCGTCAACACCCCGTGCCCGTTCTCGTCCATCACCACGAACGCGTGCGGATGCATCGACACCACCTGACCGTCCACGGGTGCCACCGCCTCGATCGGTTCCCGCAACGGATCGATCGCCGTACCCGGCCCGACCATCGCTCCTGCGAACACCGGGTCCGGCACATTGGCAAGGCCGACAGCGCGCCCGGCGAGCGGCGACGTGACAGTGGTCATGGTGGAGCCTCCCAGGTACGGAGTACATCGCGTGCGACCGCACGAGAGCGGCCCGTCGATCGACTGAACACAAATTACGTCAACTTCGGACATTTCATGCCATAACGCTCACGAGTCGCCCGAGTGAAGATCGCCCCAACCGTCCACCCCGCCGCACACGAACCGACCTTCGCGCACCCTCGCCTCCGAACCCGCCACCCTCAAGTGGTCTAGTCCTCTTGGCCAACCCGCCGCACTCTACGGCATCCGGGTGACCCCCCACCGGCCCGCCCGCACGGGCATGCAACCGCTGTCCGAGTGACTGCCCCCCGCCTCGATTAGGCACTCGGCCGCGGACCCGCTATGGTTGCTCAGGTCGCCGGGCAACGGCGGTAAACAGAGCAAGTCGAGAACGCAAACGCTCGGTCAACACCGAGAAAACGGTCTGATAAGCTCTAAACACGAAAGAACGAAGCGCCCGGAGGGTTCGCAGGAATGCGGCTCGAAGGAAGCGTCCGTTCCTTGAGAACTCAACAGCGTGCCAAAAGTCAA
>NZ_JBHWDS010000087.1:0-19759 GCF_042734615.1 Kitasatospora sp. NPDC059646 | reverse complement strand
CGTGTTCGGGCCCTGCGCGATCGTGCCGGGCGGGGCTGCGCGGATCGGACTCCCGCCCCTCGCACGGGTGCTTCTGACGCCCCGGAGGGCGCGGCGGCTCAGTGGCCGCCCTGCTCCTGGAGGCGCTTGATCGAGGCGGTGATCTCGGCCTCGGCCTCGGCCCGGCCGACCCAGTCGGCGCCCTGGACGGACTTGCCGGGCTCCAGGTCCTTGTAGACCTCGAAGAAGTGCTGGATCTCCAGGCGGTCGAACTCCGACACGTCCTGCAGGTCCTGCAGGTGCGACCAGCGCGGGTCGGTCGCCGGGACGCACAGCAGCTTGTCGTCGCCGCCGGCCTCGTCGGTCATGTGGAACATGCCGATGGCGCGGCACTTGATCAGGCAGCCGGGGAAGGTCGGCTCTTCCAGGATGACCAAGGCGTCCAGCGGGTCGCCGTCGTCCGCGAGGGTGCCCTCGACGTAGCCGTAGTCGGCCGGGTAGCGGGTCGAGGTGAAGAGCATGCGGTCCAGGCGGAGGCGACCGGTCTCATGGTCCACCTCGTACTTGTTGCGCGAGCCCTTCGGGATCTCGATCAGGACGTCGAACTCCAACGGTTCCTCCAAGGTTGGGACTGACAGAATCCAAGTGTCTCCTACGACAGCGGGTGCTCGGGAAAGGGGCCGGTCGGTGAGATCAGGGACAGGGGCGGGGCGCGGGCGCAGAACGGCGCTCGCGGGGGTCCTGGGGGTGGCGCTGGCGGCGGGGGTGCTGACGGTCGCCGATCCGGCGCTGGCACAGCCGTCGCCGGGCGCCAGCCGCTCGGACGGGCCCGGCAGGCGCGCCGACGACGGACACCACCCGGGCGGCGACGGCCAGGGCCAGGACGGGCACGGCAAGGCCGGCGGGCAGGACCGCCGCGGCAACCGGCACCGCGCGGTGCCGGTCAAGGGCCCGGTGCTGCCCGCCGGGGACGCCGGCGACAGCCGGGTGCCGACCGGCAGCGGGCTGCGCACCGCGCTCGGCGCCACCGTGCAGGACAAGTCGCTGGGCACGCTGAACTACGCGGTCGCCGACGCCGCCACCGGCGAGTTCCTGTTCGGTGCGAACGAGAACACCCCGGCCACGCCCGCCTCCACCACCAAGCTGGCCACCGCCGTCGCCGCGCTGGCCGTGCTGCCGGCCGGCCACCGGATCGCCACCACCGTGGTGCAGGGCGCCCCCGGCGAGATCACCCTGGTCGGCGGCGGCGACCCCACGCTGACCGCGCTGCCCGTCGACCAGGTCCGGGTCGGCGGCGCCCCCGTGGACCGGGAGAGCGCACCCGCCTCGCTGGCCGACCTGGCCCGCCGCACCGCCGCCGCGCTGAAGGCCGCCGGCACCACCGATGTCAAGCTCTCGTACGACACCTCGCTGTACAGCGGCCCGGTGCTGCACAAGGAGCACGACGCGATGAACATCGCCGCGGTCACCGCGCTGATGGTCGACGAGGGCCGGGTCGACCCGCGCTCCACCGACGAGGGGCCGGCCCGGGTGTTCGACCCGGCCGGGCAGGCCGCCGACGCCTTCGCGAACCTGCTGAAGGCCGAGGGCGTCACCGTCCGGAAGAAGGGCGGCCAGGCCGCCGCCCCCGCCGGCGCGACCGAGCTGGCCCGGGTGGAGTCGCCGGAGATCGGGCGGCTGGTCGAGCGGATGCTCACCACCTCCGACAACCAGCTCGCCGAGGCGGTCGCCCGGCAGGTCGCTCTCGCCGCCAAGCAGCCCGCCGGCTTCGACGGCGCGGCCGCCGCCGTCACCGCCGAACTGGCGAAGCTCGGAGTGCCCACGGCCGGCGTGGTGCTCACCGACGGCAGCGGCCTGGCGTCGGCCAACCAGATCCCGCCGGTCACCCTGGTGAAGCTGCTGTCCGCGGCCGCCTCCCCGCAGCACCCGGAGCTGCGCCCGGTGATCACGGGCCTGCCCGTCGCGGGCTTCACCGGCACCCTGGCCGGCCGGTTCGGCGCCAAGTCCGGGGCCGGCGAGGCGGCCGGCATCGTGCGCGCCAAGACCGGCTCGCTGTCGAACGTCAACACGCTGGCCGGCACCGTGGTCGACGCCGACGGGCGGGTGCTGGCGTTCGCCCTGATGACCCGCACCGGCGCCGCCCCGGAGGCGGCCCGCGCCGCCGTCGACCGGATCGTCGCGAAGATCGCCGCCTGCGGCTGCTGACACCGCGCCGGCCCGCTGACCGGGCGTCAACGGGCCGACCGGGGGCGGGCGGGCCGCAGCGCCCGTCTCCCCCCGGGCCGGGGCGAGCACGTACCGTGAGGGCATGACGAGCGCGAACAGCGGTGCGGAGATGGTCGACTGGGATCTCGCGGTGGCGACCGCGGTGCGCCTCGCCCGGCCCGGGCCCCGGATCGGCCGCGAAGAGGCCCGGAAGGTGGTCGCCGAGCTGCGCCGGCACGCCGTAGAGGCCGAGCGGCACGTGCGCGAGTTCACCCGGATGGGGACGGGCGAGGACACCCCGGGCACCCCCGTCCTGGTGGTCGACCGGCCGGGCTGGGTGCGGGCCAACGTGGCGGGCTTCCGCACCGTGGTCCGCCCGCTGACCGACCGGCTGGCGGCCCGCCGCCCGGACGGCCCGGGCTCCGCGGCGGTCGGCTCGGTGGGGGCCAAGGCCACCGGCGTGGAGGTCGGCGCGGTGCTGGCGTTCCTGTCCGCGAAGGTGCTGGGCCAGTACGAGACCTTCGCCCCGGCCCAGCTGCCCACCGCCCCGGACAGCCCCGAGGGCCTGTTCGACCAGCCGCGCCGCGGCCTGACCGCGGTGCCCGGACGGCTGCTGCTGGTGGCGCCGAACATCGTCCAGGTGGAGCGCGAACTCGACGTCGACCCGCACGACTTCCGGCTCTGGGTGTGCCTGCACGAGGAGACCCACCGCACCCAGTTCACCGCCGTGCCCTGGCTGCGCGACCACATCCAGTCGGAGGTGCAGGAGTTCCTGGCGCAGACCGACGTCGACCCGTCGGCGCTGCTGGACCGGCTGCGCGAGGCGCTCGGCGGCCTGCCGGGCTTCGGCGGCCGCGGCAACGGCTCCGCCGCGGGCAGCCTCACCGACCTGGTGCAGACGCCGGCGCAGCGGGAGATCCTGTCCCGGCTGACGGCCGTGATGTCGCTGCTGGAGGGCCACGCCGACGTGGTGATGGACGGCGTCGGCCCGGCCGTGGTGCCGTCGGTGGCGGAGATCCGGGAGAAGTTCCAGCGCCGCCGCGACCGCGGCAGCGGCCGGCTCGACCTGGTGCTGCGCCGGATGCTCGGCATGGACGCCAAGCTGCGCCAGTACCAGGACGGCGCGGTGTTCGTCCGCGGCGTGGTGGAGCGGGCCGGGATGGACGGCTTCAACCGGGTGTGGACGTCGCCGAACACGCTGCCCACCAAGGACGAGGTCCACGACCCGGCGTCCTGGGTGGCCCGGGTGGTCGGCTGAGCCCGGACGCCGCGCGGGCGTCGGCCGCGGACCCCGGTGGACGGTCAACCGCGCGAGTCGTACACCTGGCGGCAGCCGTAACGTTTCACCATTCACCCGTACGTGGGACCGTGGATCCGCCGTTGGCGCGGGTGGCGTGGGCGGTGGCCCGATTCTGCGACCATCTGTGAGCGCCTGGTGACCGAGAGCTGACAGGCGGTCCCGTACCCCCCCTCCGCCAAGGAGTGCCAACCATGGGCCCACACCCCGCTGTCGCGGCGATACGCCTCGCCGTCCGCCGCACCCTCGCCGAGCTCGCGGCCGAGGCCGGCGTCAGTCCCGGCGGGCCGGTCCGCGCCCGCACCGCGCCCCCCGCCCAGGCCGCCCCGCTGCCCGCGCTGGCCACCACCGCCACGGTGCCGGGCACGCTGATCGGCAACGCCCGCCGCCACCCCTCGGGCCTGCCCCGCACTCCGGCCGCCCCCGGCTCCCCGCTGGTGCTGGTCGCCGTCTCCGGCGGCGCCGACTCGATGGCGCTGGCCACCGCCACCGCCTTCGAGGCCCCCAAGCTCGGCCTGCGGGTCGGCGCCGTCACCGTCGACCACGGCCTGCAGGACGGCTCCGCCGAGCGGGCCGAACAGGTCGCCGTCCGGCTGCGCGAACTCGGCCTGGACCCGGTCGAGGCGGTCGCCGTCCGGGTCGGCCGCGAGGGCGGCCCGGAGAACGCCGCCCGGGAGGCCCGGTACGCCGCGCTGGACTCCGCCGCCGAACGCCACGACGCGCTCGCCGTGCTGCTCGGCCACACCCGCGACGACCAGGCGGAGACCGTGCTGCTCGGCCTGGCCCGCGGCTCCGGCGCCCGTTCGCTGGCCGGCATGCCCGCGCAGAAGGGCCGCTACCGCCGCCCGCTGCTGGAGCTCGACCGCGCCGCCACCCGGCAGGCCTGCACCGCGCAGTCCATCCCGGTCTGGGACGACCCGCACAACACCGATCCGGCCTACACCCGCTCCCGGGTCCGCCACGAGGTGCTGCCGGTGCTGGAGAAGCACCTCGGCGGCGGCGTGGTCGAGGCGCTGGCCCGCACCGCCCGGCTGTTCCGCGACGACGCGGACGCGCTCGACCAGTGGGCCGCCCTCGCCGAGCGCGACCTGCGCGCCCCCGACGGCGCGCTCGACGTGGGCAAGCTCTCCGAACTGCCCCCCGCCGTGCGCCGCCGGGTGCTCCGCCGCGCCGCCCTGCGCGCGGGCTCCCCGGCCGGCGACCTGTTCGCCCGGCACCTGGAAACCGTGGACTCGCTGGTCACCGGCTGGCGCGGCCAGGGCCCGCTGCACCTACCCGGGGGCGTCGAAGCCGTGCGCCGGTGTGGCACGCTGGTGTTTCGGCGGCAGGGCGACTGAGCACGAACAGGTCGTACCGCCGCCGCCGAACCCAGACCCCGAACGTTTGAGGACGTATCCCCGGTGGACCAGAACGACATGGGCGCAGACCTCGCGAAGGTGCTCATCAGCAAGGACGAGATCGACGCCAAGCTGGTGGAGCTGGCCGCGCGGATCGACCAGGACTACGCCGGGAAGGACCTCCTGCTGGTCGGTGTCCTCAAGGGCGCCGTGATGGTGATGGCCGACCTGGCCCGGGCCCTGCACAGCCAGGTGACCATGGACTGGATGGCGGTCTCCTCGTACGGCATGGGCACCAAGTCCTCGGGCGTGGTCCGCATCCTGAAGGACCTGGACACCGACATCGCCGGTCGTGACGTGCTGATCGTCGAGGACATCATCGACTCCGGCCTGACGCTGTCCTGGCTGCTCGGCAACCTCGGTTCGCGCGGCCCGGCCTCGCTGAAGGTGTGCACCCTGCTGCGCAAGCCGGACGCCGCCAAGGTCGAGATCGACGTCGAGTACGTCGGCTTCGACATCCCCAACGAGTTCGTGGTCGGCTACGGCCTGGACTACGCGGAGAAGCTGCGCAACCTGCCGTTCATCGGCACGCTGGCGCCGCACGTCTACGGGGGCTGAACCGTTCGGGCGACGGGTGGGAACAGTGCCCTGTTCCCACCCGTTGTGCGGGGGTAGGAAAATAGGCCGCACCGTGGTGTGATCCCGTCGTGAGCGGGGGGCGCTGCGGTACGGTCCAATCAACCGCTCGTCTGACGAGCACATATCGGATGCGCCGCGGCCGACGGCCGACCAGCGCCCGTTGAATGGCAGGAGGGACGGGGCGGTGACGCCCCGCATGGATGGACGTCAAGCGATACTTCCGTGCGCCGATCATGTGGGTCGTGCTGGCCGCCCTCGCCGTGTTCGCGTTGATGGAGCTCGTCTCGGACTCGAGCGGCTACAAGACGGCGGACACCGGTCAGATCATCAGCGCGATCGACAGCAACCAGGTGAAGTCGGCGCAGCTCACCACCGGTGACTCGAACCTCATCAAGATCCAGCTGCAGGACGGCCAGAAGCTGAAGGCGGGAGCCAACGGCAAGTCGCCGTCCGGCACCCGTTTCCAGGCCTCCTACACCGGCGACCAGCAGGCCGCCGACCTGGCCAAGAAGCTCCAGGACCGGTACTCCGCCGGTCAGATCGCCGACGGTTACACCGTCAGCCCCGAGAAGCAGTCGACCTTCGTCAGCCTGCTCTTCTCGATGCTGCCGATCGTGATCATCGTCGTGGTCTTCCTGTTCCTGATGAACCAGATGCAGGGCGGCGGCTCCCGGGTCATGCAGTTCGGCAAGTCCAAGGCCAAGCTGCTCACCAAGGACACCCCGAAGACCACCTTCTCCGACGTCGCGGGCGCGGACGAGGCCGTCGAGGAGCTCCACGAGATCAAGGAGTTCCTGCAGGAGCCGGCCAAGTTCCAGGCCGTCGGCGCCAAGATCCCCAAGGGCGTGCTGCTGTACGGCCCGCCCGGAACCGGCAAGACCCTGCTGGCCCGCGCCGTCGCGGGCGAGGCGGGCGTCCCGTTCTACTCGATCTCCGGTTCCGACTTCGTCGAGATGTTCGTCGGCGTCGGCGCCAGCCGGGTCCGCGACCTGTTCGAGCAGGCCAAGGCCAACGCCCCGGCGATCATCTTCGTCGACGAGATCGACGCCGTCGGCCGGCACCGCGGTGCGGGCCTCGGCGGCGGCCACGACGAGCGCGAGCAGACCCTCAACCAGCTGCTGGTCGAGATGGACGGCTTCGACGTCAAGGGCGGCGTCATCCTGATCGCCGCCACCAACCGCCCCGACATCCTGGACCCGGCGCTGCTGCGCCCCGGCCGCTTCGACCGGCAGATCGCCGTCGACCGCCCGGACCTCCAGGGCCGTCTGGACATCCTCAAGGTGCACCAGAAGGGCAAGCCGATCGCGCCGGACGTCGACCTGTCGGCCGTCGCCAAGCGCACCCCCGGCTTCACCGGCGCCGACCTGTCGAACGTGCTGAACGAGGCGGCGCTGCTCACCGCGCGCACCGACAAGAAGCTGATCGACAACCAGGTGCTGGACGAGGCGATCGACCGCGTCGTGGCCGGTCCGCAGAAGCGTTCGCGGATCATGTCCGACAAGGAGAAGAAGATCACCGCGTACCACGAGGGCGGTCACGCCCTGGTCGCGGCGGCCTGCAACTACTCCGACCCGGTGCACAAGATCACCATCCTGTCCCGGGGCCGCGCGCTCGGCTACACCATGGTGCTGCCGGACGAGGACAAGTACTCGACCACCCGCAACGAGATGCTCGACCAGCTCGCCTACATGCTGGGCGGCCGGGCGGCGGAGGAACTGGTCTTCCACGACCCGACCACCGGCGCCTCGAACGACATCGAGAAGGCCACCGCCACCGCGCGGGCGATGGTCACCCAGTACGGCATGAGCGAGCGCCTCGGCGCCATCAAGTTCGGCTCCTCCGACTCCGAGCCGTTCCTGGGCCGCGAGATGGCCCACCAGCGCGACTACTCGGAAGAGGTCGCCGGGCTGGTGGACGAGGAGGTCAAGAAGCTGATCGAGACCGCGCACAACGAGGCCTGGGAGATCCTGGTCGAGAACCGCGACGTGCTCGACAACCTGGTCCTCGAACTGCTGGAGAAGGAGACGCTGAACAAGGAGCAGATCGCCGAGGTCTTCGCTCCGGTCATCAAGCGTCCCCCGCGTCCGGCGTGGACCGGCTCGTCCCGCCGGACCCCGTCCACCCGGCCGCCGGTGCAGTCGCCGAAGGAGCTGGCGCTGACCAACGGCGCCGCCTCCGGCGCCGACAGCCCGGTCGACATCGTGAAGCTGCCGCCGGCCGACGGCGGCCAGGTCGAGGGCTGATCGACCGGACACCTGTTCGGAATGGATGCCGCGTTTCCGGGGTTTGTACCCTGGAGGCGCGGCATTCGTGCTGCACGGAACCTTTCCTTCTGACGAGCAGCGAGGCACGCATGATCGATCCGGTGACGCTCGACGGTGAGCCCCCCGTCGGCGAGTTCGACCAGAAGCGGGCCGAGAACGCCGTCCGCGAGCTGCTCATCGCCGTCGGAGAGGACCCGGACCGCGAGGGCCTGCTGGAGACCCCGGCCCGGGTCGCGCGCGCCTACCGCGAGATATTCGCGGGCCTGTGGCAGCAGCCGGAGGACGTGCTCACCACCACCTTCGACCTCGGCCACGACGAGATGGTGCTGGTCAAGGACATCGAGGTGTACTCCACCTGCGAGCACCACCTGGTCCCGTTCCGCGGCGTCGCGCACGTCGGCTACATCCCGTCCGTGAGCGGCAAGATCACCGGCCTGTCCAAGCTGGCCCGGCTGGTCGACGTGTACGCCCGCCGCCCGCAGGTGCAGGAGCGCCTCACCAGCCAGGTCGCGGACGCGCTGATGCGGATCCTGGAGCCGCGCGGCGCCATCGTGGTGATCGAGTGCGAGCACATGTGCATGTCGATGCGCGGCATCCGCAAGCCCGGCGCCACCACCGTCACCTCGGCGGTTCGCGGCCAGCTGCGGGACCCGGCCACCCGGGCCGAGGCGATGAGCCTGATCATCGGCCGGTAGGGAGCGGCCGGGCGGCCGTCCGGCGTCCGGGTCAGGGCCGCGGTTCGCGGTCCTGCGGGCGCGCCAGGTGGTCGCTGAGCCACTCCAGGGTGGCCGGGAGCTCGCGGCGCCAGGTCTCGAAGGAGTGGCCGCCGTCCGGCAGCATCAGCGAGTCCACCAGGAACTCGGGGTGGTTCTCGGCGGCCTGCTTCGCACTGGCGAGGAACTTCTGGGTGGCCTGGTAGTCGTCCTCCGCGTGGGTGGAGACCACCAGCAGGGACGCGGCCGGCGCGGGCAGGTTCTTCAGCCGCCAGTTCAGGTCGGACTGCCTGGCCGCGTCCGCGTCGCCCCGGAACAGGTCGCCGTCCGTCCACCGGTCGTTCGGCACCGTGTAGTCCGGGTGCATCCCGGCCGCGGTGTGGTACGCGTCCGGGTGGCGCATCGCCAGCCGCAGCGCGCAGGACCCGCCGGTCGAGTAGCCGAACACGCCCCAGGACTCCGCCGCGCGGCCCAGCCGGTACGCCGAGCGCAGCGCGGTCGGCACGTCCTTGACGAACCAGGTCTCGGTCTTCGGCCCGCCGGGGACGTCCACGCACTCGGTGTCGCGCGGCGGGGTGACGGTGGGGCGGGCCATCACGATCACCGTGGGCGCCATCTGGCCCGAGTGCTGCAGTTCGGCGGCGGTCTGCGGCAGGTGCAGGCTGTCGACCAGGTTCAGCGTCGGGCCGGGGTAGCCCGCCAGCGCGACCAGCACGGGGAAGTGCTCGCGGCTGTAGCGGGGATTGAAGTACTCGGGCGGCAGGTAGACGAACACCTGGTCCGACAATCCCGACTCGGTGCCGGTCAGCCGCACCGAGTCGACCCGGCCGACCTCCTCGGGCTTGCCGGCCGGCAGCACGTCCTTGACCGTCTCCAGTCCGCCCTCGTCGGTCGGCTGGACCAGTCGGTCGCCGTCCGGGACGGCGCCGGGGGTGCGCGCCGAGGTCAGCGCGAGCGGGGCGGCCGCGCCGGGGCGCAGCAGGTCGTTCCAGGAGGTGTAGAAGCCGTAGGCGTTGTTCACCGACAGCAGCAGCACCGACAGCGCCGCCGATTGAGTGACCGTCAGCAGTCCGAGCCGGCCGAGCACCGGCAGCGGGCGCTGCGCCGACAGCCGCGGCCACAGCCAGAGAGTGGCGATCAGGGCCCCCACGGCCACCGCGATCAGCGCGTACACCAGTGTCCGGCTGGTCAGCTCCATGCCTTCCGATCCTCTCGACTCCCGCTCGGTCATCGTGGTCTGACGGTCCGTCGGATGCGAGTGGGGGTAGTCTGACCGAGCGTCGGAAACCAGTACGACCGGATGACTGCGCGAACGGGAACCGTCGCCCTAGAATGCGGCGTCCACCGGTTGGAATCGCGCCGAACCGCCGTGCCGGCGGCCACGGGTGCGGCATCGGTGGTACCCGTCGCGTCCCCCGGTACGACGAGCACGGCCGTTCGGGCCGGGCCCCGGGCGGACGGACCCCTCCGCCCCATGGACCCCTCTTGACGTGCGGATTGCCAGAAAAAGGAACAGTCATGAAGGTTCATCACAACCCGGCGCCCGGGGTGCGCGCGCACCGCCCGGGTGCCTCTAGGCTGGGTTCTCATGAGCGCTCCCGTGTCCGCTGAGACCACGACCGACCAGCCCCGCCGGCGGGGGCTGCAGGCGCTTCGGTCCCAGGCGTCCGCCGTGCCGCGGCAGTGGCTTCCGGGCGTGGTCGGCTACGCCTGCCTGGTCATCGGACTGATCGACATCGCCTGTGCGGTCTTCCCCCGGCTCCGGCTCACCCGGATGCACGTCTGGGCCGGGCAACTGCCCGGCGGCACCACCACGTTGGCCGCCGCCGGCACCCTGATGGTCGGCATGCTGCTGGTACTGCTCGCGCACGCGCTGCGCCGCCGCAAGCGGCGCGCCTGGCGGGCCGTCTGCGTGCTGCTGCCGATCGGCGCCGCGCTGCACCTGCTGCGCTGGCACCAGTTCGGCCAGGCCGCGATCTCGCTGGCGCTGCTCGCGGTGATGCTGGTCCACCAGCGCGAGTTCTACGCCAAGGCCGACCCGCGCACCCGCTGGCGCGCGGTGCTCAACTTCGTCGTCCTCGGCACCGTCTCGGTGCTGCTCGGCCTGGTCATCGTCTCGGTCCGCTGGAAGGCCGAGGTCGGCGACCCGTCGCTGTTCCAGCGACTGGAGCACGTCGCCTACGGCCTGTTCGGCTTCGAGGGGCCGATCCACTACACCACCGACCGGGTCGGCGACCTGGTCGGCTACTCGCTCGGCGCGCTCGGCCTGGTCACCGCGCTCACCACCGCCTACCTGGCGCTGCGCCCGGAGAAGCCCGAGCCCGAGCTCACCCCCGAGGACGAGCTGAAGGTCCGCGAGCTGCTCGCCCGGCACGGCCGGCGCGACTCGCTCGGCTACTTCGCGCTGCGCCGCGACAAGAGCGTGCTGTTCTC
This sequence comes from Kitasatospora sp. NPDC059646, assembly GCF_042734615.1. Lineage (NCBI taxonomy): Bacteria > Bacillati > Actinomycetota > Actinomycetes > Kitasatosporales > Streptomycetaceae > Kitasatospora > Kitasatospora sp. NPDC059646. Next base: position 8,892 of record NZ_JBHWDS010000087.1, on the reverse strand, counting down.
GCCCACCGGCAAGGCCGCGATCTCCTACCGGGTGGTCTCCGGCGTGATGCTCGCCTCCGGCGACCCGGTCGGCGACGTCGAGGCCTGGCCCGGCGCGATCAAGGTCTTCATGACCACCGCCCGGGAGCACGCCTGGGTGCCCGCCGTCATGGGCTGCTCCGAGGTCGGCGGCGAGGTCTGGACCCGCGAGGCCCAGCTGGACGCGCTCGAACTCGGCGACGAGGCCATCGTCGACACCGCCACCTTCTCGCTCTCCGGCCGCGCCATGCGCAACGTCCGCCAGATGGTGAAGCGGATCGAACGCAACGGCTACTCCTGCAAGGTCCGCCGGGTCGGCGACCTCACCCTGGAGGAGAAGCGCCAGATCGCCGATGCCGCGGCCCGCTGGCGCGGCACCGACACCGAGCGCGGCTTCTCGATGGCCCTCGGCCGCTTCGGCGACGCCGGCGACGACGAGTGCGTGGTCGTCACGGCGCACAAGGCGCCCGAGGAGGGGGAGAGCGGCTCCGGCGACGACCTGAAGGCGGTGCTGCACTTCGTCCCCTGGGGCGAGGACGGCATCTCGCTGGAACTGATGCGCCGCGACCGCGAGGCCGACCCGGGCCTCAACGAGCTGCTGATCGTCGCCGCCCTCCAGGAGGTCGGCGCGATGGGCATCCGGCGGGTCTCGCTGAACTTCGCGATGTTCCGCTCGGCGCTCGCCCGCGGCGAGCGGATCGGCGCCGGGCCGGTGCTGCGCGCCTGGCGCGGACTGCTGGTCTTCCTGTCGCGCTGGTTCCAGATCGAGTCGCTGTACAAGTTCAACGCGAAGTTCCAGCCCACCTGGGAGCCCCGGTTCCTGGTCTACCAGCACACCCGCGACCTGCCGCGGATCGGCTTCGCCGCGATGCAGGCGGAGGCGTTCATCACGCTGGGCATGCCGCGGTTCGGGCGCAAGCGCCAGCGGCAGGGGCTCATGCCGGCGGCTCCGGCCGAGCTCGGCAAGGCGGCGTAGGAACGCGCACGGCCGCACGGACGGGGCCGCGCGGGGCGGGAGGCCGCCCCACGCGGCCCCGTCCGTGCGGCCGATAATGGGTCGTATGAGCGAAAACCTCCCTGGCCTGCCCGTCCTCGACCGTTGTGCGGTGATGGGGGTGGTGAACGTCACGCCGGACTCGTTCTCGGACGGCGGGATGTGGCTGGACCCGGCGAAGGCGGTCGCGCACGGGCTGGACCTGGTGGCGCGGGGGGCCGACCTGGTCGACGTGGGCGGGGAGTCGACCCGTCCCGGGGCGGTCCGGGTGACGGAGGACGAGGAGCTGCGCCGGGTGGTGCCGGTGGTCACCGAGCTGGCCCGGGCCGGCGCGGTGGTCTCGGTGGACACCATGCGGGCCCGCGTGGCGCGGGCCGCGGTGCAGGCGGGCGCGAAGATCGTCAACGACGTGTCCGGAGGACTCGCCGACCCGGAGATGGCAGCCGTGGTCGCCGAGACCGGAGCGCCGTTCGTGGTGATGCACTGGCGCGGGCAGTCGGCGGACATGTACGCGCAGGCGGTGTACCGGGACGTGGTCGCCGACGTGGTGCGGGAGCTGACCGACCGGGTCGAGGACCTGCTCGCGGCCGGGGTGAAGGAGGACCAGCTGATCCTGGACCCGGGCCTGGGCTTCGCCAAGACGAGCGCGCACAACTGGGCGCTGCTGGGCCGGCTGGACGCGCTGACGGCGCTGGGGCGGCCGGTCCTGGTCGCGGCTTCGCGCAAGCGCTTCCTGGGTACGCTGCTGGCCAACCCGGAAACCGGGGAGCTGCGCCCGGCGCGGCAGCGGGACGACGCGACGGCGGCGGTCTCGGTGCTGTCGGCGAAGGCGGGTGCCTGGGCGGTACGGGTCCATGACGTGTCCGGCACGGCTGACGCCGTACGAGTCGTCGCGGCCTGGGAGCAGGCGGCGCAGAGGGGGTAGGCGTGGCGGAGGCAGTGAGCGGCAACGACCGGGCGGCGGCGCTGGAACCGGACGAGGAGGCCGTGCTGGCGGCCAATCAGGCGCTGTACGAGGCACTGGAGAACGGCGACCTGGACGCCGTCGAGTCGATCTGGCTGGGGCCGGGCGAGGCGGACGACAAGGGCGGCGTGTTCTGCGTGCACCCGGGCTGGCCGGCGCTGGTCGGCCGGGCCCAGGTGACCAGGTCGTACATGCTGATCATGGCGAACACCGAGTACATCCAGTTCTTCCTGACGGATGTCGAGGTGGACGTGCAGGGCGATGTGGCGCTCGTCACCTGCACGGAGAACATCCTGTCCGGCGGCGAGCCCGAGGAGGAGGGCGAACTGGGGCCGCTGGTGGGCGGGAAGGTCGTGTCGACGAACGTGTTCCGGCGCACCGCGGACGGCTGGAAGCTGTGGTCGCACCACGGGTCGCCGGTGCTCACCAGCGGCGACGACGAGGACGACGAGGACGACTGAACCGCCGTCCGTCAAGGGCCGCGGTGGCCGGTCCGATCGGGTGGGCGGCCGGGGAGGCGGTCCGGGGCGGTCGGTCCTCGAAGGTAGATTCGAGGGGCGGCGGGCGACGGTGCCCGCCGGTCCCCGCCCCGGCGGGGCCGTCAGCTGGGAGCAGTGATTCTTGTGCTGGACCGCGTCACCCTGCGTGGGCTCCGTGCCCGCGGCCACCACGGCGTCTTCGAACGGGAGCGGATCGAGGGGCAGACCTTCGTCGTCGACCTGACGCTGTTCCTGGACACCCGGCCGGCCGCCGCGAGTGACGACCTGACCCGCACCGCCCACTACGGCGTGATCGCGGAGGAGGTCACCGCGGTGATCGCGGGCGACCCGGTCGACCTGATCGAGACGCTGGCCCAGCGGATCGCCGACCAGTGCCTGCGGCACGAGGTGGTCGAGGAGGTCGAGGTCGTCGTGCACAAGCCCGACGCCCCGATCACCGTCCCGTTCGACGACGTCACCATCACGATCCGCCGGGGCCGCGCCTGATGGCGCCCGGTGGAGCCCGAGCGGAGGGAACTCCCATGGCCACCACAGACCCGACCGCCACGCCGACCACGTTCGACCTGCAGGGCAAGGTGGACCGCGTGGAATCCACCCTGCACGAGTCGCGGACCGCCGCGGTCGCCCTCGGCAGCAACCTGGGCAACCGCCTGGAGACCCTCCAGGGCGCCGTCGACGCCCTGGAGGACACCCCGGGCGTGCGGGTCACCGCGCTGTCCGCGGTGTACGAGACGGACGCCGTCGGCGGCCCCGCCGACCAGCCGAGCTACTTCAACGCCGTCGCGGTGCTGCGCACCTCGCTGCCGCCGCGGGACCTGCTGGAGCGGGCCAACGCCGTGGAGGACGCCTTCGGCCGGGTCCGCACCGTCCGCTGGGGCGCCCGCACCCTGGACGTCGACATCCTCGCCTACGAGGGCGTCCGCAGCGACGACCCGCAGCTGACGCTGCCGCACCCGCGCGCCCACGAGCGGGCCTTCGTGCTGGCCCCCTGGCAGGACGCCGACCCGCAGGCCGAGGTGCCCGGCCACGGCCCGGTCACCGAACTGCTGGCCGGCCTCGGCGGCCCCGAGGCGCAGGGCGTGCGGCTGCGCGCGGACCTGCAGCTGCGCCTGCCGGAGTGAGCCGCCCGGGAACTTCCGACGGGGCAGGGGCGTAGCTCCCTGCGGGTGCGGCCCGGCCGGTACGGTGGGCTGGTCGCCGTGCCCCGTCGGACCCCGGGGCCGTACCAGACCGGGTCGAACCACTGGGAAGGAAGCCCGTCCGCGTGAAGCCGCTCCGTCTCCGCCTGCTGCTCGGCATCGCCGCGATCACGGGGGTGCTGTCCTGGGGCGGCGCCCGGCTGTGGGACTCGCTGGGCACGCTGCCCGGGGTGCCCGCGTACGCGCCGTTCGTGCTGGCGGCGATCGCCGTGGTGCTGCTGGCCGCGGCGATCTCGCTGCGGTCGCGGCTGAAGGCGATCCGGGAGCGGCAGCCCGGCGCGAAGCGGGTCGATCCGCTGCACGCGGCGCGGGCGCTGGTGCTGGGGCAGGCCAGTGCGCTGGTGTCCGCGGTGGTGACCGGCGTCTACGGCGGCGTCGGCGTGTTCCTGCTCGGCTCGCTGGACGTGCCCGCCCGCCGCTCGCAGGCCGCGACGGCGCTGTTCGCGGTGCTGGCCGGCGCGGCGGTGATCGCGGTGGCGCTGTGGCTGCAGCACATCTGCAGGCTGCCCGAGGACCACGACGACCCCGACCACCCGCGCGGCACCGCCGCCTCGTCGCGCTGACCGCCCCGCCCCACTGGTCACCGGCGGTGCCGGTGCGGATGCGGCACGTGTTTCTGTCGGCGTGTCAAGGGCGGAATGGGGGGCGAGGCTGACAGGGCCGCGATTCGCACGCTAGTTTCTAGCCATGCCTCGCGGACGCCACCGTCATTCCTCCGTCCTGGGCCGGTCGCTGCCGCCGGTCGCCTCCGGTGTGCTCGTGGTCGCGGCGGTGGCCGCGCTGGTGGCCAGTCCGGACCAGATCGTGGCCCGCTCGGTCGGGGTCGCCGCGGTCGTCGCGGTGGTCGGCCTGGCGCTGGTGCTGCGGCAGCGCGACCGGGCCGCCCGGACCGCCGCCGAGGTCGCCATGGAGCGCCGGCTGCGCGCCGAGGAGCGCTACGAGGAGCAGATCGCCGAGGCCGAGTACGCGGCCGAGGTCGCCGAGGAGCGGGCCACCCGCTTCGGGCGGCGGCTGACCGCCGAGAAGTCCCGGCTGGCGAAGGCGGAGACCGAGATCGCCCGGCTGCTGCGCGAGCGGGCCGTGCTGGTCGCCGAGCAGGCGCTGAAGGAGGCGGAGGCGGCCCGGCAGGCGCTGGAGGCGTCCCGCCCCAAGCACCCCGTCACGCCCGCCGCGTACGTCCGCGCCCAGGCCGCGATGCGGCACCTGGAGCGGCAGGCGGCGGTCGCCGAGGCACGCCGCGTGGTGGACGAGCGGGCCCAGGTCGAGCTCCGGCCGAAGATGCCGGAGCCGGTGCAGGCCACCGGTTCGGCGGCGCTGCGCCCGGTCGGCCCGGCGCTGCCCGCCCCGCGCCCGCAGGACGGCGAGCAGGCGGCCCCGGCGGCCCCGCAGCGGCCGCGGGCGGCGGCGTTCAGCTTCTTCGGCCGTCCGGGCAGCGCCCGGGCCGCGCTGCGGGCGGCCGCGCCGGCCCCGGCGGTCGGCGACCTGGCGGACGTGGTGGGCGACGAGGCGGTGGCCGACAGCGAGCGCTACGCGGTGCTGGAGACGGCGCCGGTGGACGCCGGGCAGCCCGCGCACCGCGCGGTGGAGCAGGCGCCGAGCCACCAGCACGCGGAGTCCGACACCGAGCCCGAGGTGGTCGACCTGACCGCGCACGACGAGACCGAGCTGCTGGAGCTGCCCGAGCTGCGGGCCGGCCGGCCGTGACGGTGTGAAGGCGTGACGGTGTGAAAGGGCCCCCGCTCCGGTCGGAGCGGGGGCCCTTTCACGTGGTGACGGCGGCTCAGACGTTGACGCCGAAGTCCTGGGCGATGCCGGCCAGGCCGGAGGCGTAGCCCTGGCCGATGGCGCGGAACTTCCACTCGGCGCCGTTGCGGTACAGCTCGCCGAAGATCATCGCGGTCTCGGTGGCCGCGTCCTCGGACAGGTCGTAGCGGGCGATCTCGGTGCCGCCGGCCTGGTTGAGCACCCGGATGTAGGCGTTGCGGACCTGGCCGAAGCTCTGGCCGCGGTTGTTGCCGTCGTAGATCGACACCGGGAAGGTGATCCGGGTGACGTCGGCGGGCAGCGCGGCCAGGTTGACGTTGACCTGCTCGTCGTCGCCGTCGCCCTCGCCGGTGCGGTTGTCGCCGGTGTGGACGACGGTGCTGTCCGGGGTGCTGGTGTTGTTGAAGAAGACGAAGTGGCGGTCCGAGTAGACCTTGCCCTCGCCGTTCAGGACGATCGCGCTGGCGTCCAGGTCGAACTCGGTGCCGGTGGTGGTGCGGACGTCCCAGCCGAGGCCGACGGTGACCGCGGTCAGGCCGGGGGCCTCCTTGGTCAGCGAGACGTTGCCACCCTTGGAGAGGCTCACGGGCATGGTCTGTGGTGTCCCTTCGGTCGGTTTTGCCCAGAGAACGCGGGACGGGCGGCCTTTGGTTCCACCACTTGGTGGACGGACGGTTCTTTCCCCCGTCCGGCCCCGCCCGACGCCGGGTCAGATTCTCGGGTACCGGCCCTGCACGGTCCAGATGTTCGGATTGTCGGCCAGGTCCTCGTGCAGCTCCGTCAGGTCGGCCAGCACGTCCTGGAGGAAGTCCCGGGCCTCCCGGCGGAGTTCGGCGTGCCGGACCACCAGCGGCTCGTCGTCCGGCCGCCAGGTGGCGGTGATCTCCACCCAGCCGAACCGGCGGGCGAAGCGCAGCAGTTCGGTGTTCTGGGTGAAGTCGAGGTCCTCGGTGCGGACCCGGGCCTCCCGGCTGCCGCGCGGGTCGTCGTCCAGGCGTTCGACGATGTCGCACAGCGCCCAGGCGAAGTCCAGCACCGGCACCCAGCCCCAGCGGGTCTCCACGCCGGCGCCCTCGTCGGTCTCCAGGTAGACGTCGCCGGCGAACAGGTCGTGCCGCAGCGCCCGGACCGGGGCGGTGCGGTAGTCGGTCTGCGGGGGGTCGGGGAAGCGGTTGGACAGGGAGTAGCCGAGCTCGATCACGCCCGCCATTGTGCCGGGTTAACCAGGTGACGGCGGCCCTGCCCGGGCGGGATGATGGGCGGCATGACAGAGCCCGTGCGCGTACGGGGTTCGGTGGTCGTCCCCGATGCCGAGCTCGTCTGGCGCTTCTCCCGTTCCTCCGGCCCCGGCGGCCAGCACGTCAACACCTCCGACAGCAAGGTCGAGCTGCGCTGGGACCTGGCGGCCTCCGACGCGCTGCCGCCGGTGTGGAAGGAGCGCGCCCTGGAGCGGCTGGCCTCCCGGCTGGTCGACGGGGTGCTGACGGTGCGCGCCTCCGAGCACCGCTCGCAGTGGCGCAACCGCGAGGTCGCCGCGGCCCGGCTGGCCTCCCTGCTCGGCGAGGCGACGGCGCCGCCGCCGAAGGCCCGGCGGGCCACCAGGCCGAGCCGCGGCATGGTCGAGCGCCGGCTGGAGAACAAGCGGCACCGCGCCTCGCTGAAGCAGGGGCGCGGCCGGATCCGGCCGGAGTGACGGCCGCTCAGCCGAGCTGGCGGTAGCCGGCCCGGAAGTACACCAGCGGCCGGCCGGCCGGGGCGGGCACCCGCGCGGCGAGCACCCGGCCGAGCACCAGGGTGTGGTCGCCGGCCGGGATGCGCTGCTCGGTGCGGCACTCCACGGTGGCCAGCGCGCCGTCGATCAGCGGGGCGCCGGAGTGCGGGCCGCGGTGCCAGGCGGTGTCGGCGAACAGCAGCCGGTCGCTCAGCCGGCCCTTCATGGCGAAGCGCGAGGCCAGGGTGCGGTGCTCCTCGGCGAGCAGCGAGACCGCCCAGGTCTCGGCCCGGGCCAGCAGGTCGTCCATCCGGGAGTCCTGGCGGACCGAGACCAGTACCAGCGGCGGCTCCAGCGACACCGACAGGAACGAGGTGGCGGTCATGCCGGCGTCCTCGTCGTCCTCGGCGTCGTGCACGGTCACCAGCGAGACGCCGGCCGCCAGTTGGCCGAGGGCGGCGCGGAACTCCTCGGGGGTGGCGCCGGCCTCCGCGACCGGGGCGGGAGCGGCGGGGGACGTGGGGGACTGCGGGGAGCTGTACACGTACCGCACGGTAGTCCCCGGTCGGGCGCGCCGGTATCGGGCCCTGGTCGTAGGCCGGGTCGGTCGCAGGGCCGAGCGTGCGGGCGGAAGTCGCCCGGTGGGCGTCCTGGTGTTCCCCGGAGTTTCCGAATACGATCATCACTTGATCATTATGTGATTTGAGTCACACTCACAGGCTATTGCTGACCGAGCGTGCCTATCGGAGTGCTCGCTGTGATTCAGTTCTTCTGGCAATCGGACGACAACCTTTCAAGAACTATCCGAAGCAGCCGGGGAGCCCCCGCATGGAAGCCGAGTCGGAGCCCTACGTCCGCCTCGCGACCCTCCGCACCTTGCACCGGGTCGTGGCGGACCTCAACGCTGCCCGGAGCCTGGCGGGAACCCTGCAGGCGGTCGTCGAGGGCGCGGTCCACGGGCTCGGGTTCGACGCCGCCGCCGTCAGCCTGGTCCGCCCCGACGGCGACCTGGTGATCGCCGCCGTCTGGGAGATCGAGGAGACCGCCTTCGGCGGCCCCGCCGTCCTGCTCGGCCAGGTCGGCTCCCGCGAGTCCTGGGACCGGATGCTCCAGGTCGCCGACCACTGGGGCACCCTGCGCTTCCTCCCGCACGACCGCGGCTGGGCCATCGGCACCGACATTCCCGCCTGGACCGGCGACGGCCCGCTGCCCGTCTACGACAACGACTGGCACCCCGCCGACGTCCTGCTCGCCCCCATGTACAGCGCCGGCGGCGACCTGCTCGGCATCCTCTCGGTGGACCGCCCGCGCAGCGGCAAACGCCCCGGCGCGTGGACCCGCGAGGCCCTGGAGATGTTCTCGCTGCAGGCCTCCATCGCCATCGGCAACGCCCGGCTGCGGGCCGAGATGCAGCGCGCCCTGGCCCGCCTGGAGAAGGAGCAGCAGGCCCTGCGGGCCAGCGAGGAGTCCTTCCGGCAGGCCTTCGAGTACGCGCCCAGCGGCATGGCCATCACCGAACTGCACGGCGACGGCTGCGGCCAGCTCACCCGCGTCAACGACGCGCTCTGCCGGCTGCTCGGCCGGCCCCGGGCCACCCTGCGCCAGCAGCGCTTCGTCGACCTGGTCCACCCCGACGACCTGGAACTGCTGCTGCGCACCAGCGCCGAGGGCGGCCGGGCCGAACTGAGACTCTCCCGCCGGGACGGCGGCTACCAGTGGGTCTGCCTGCGCAACTCGGTGGT
>NZ_JBHWDS010000086.1:0-20196 GCF_042734615.1 Kitasatospora sp. NPDC059646 | reverse complement strand
CGGCCGCGCCGTGCACGCCGGGCCGGCCGGCGGGCAGGACGCGCCGCCGCGCCACGGAGCGGAGCCGGCCGCGATCGGCGCAGCGCGCCCGCGCAGCCACCGCGCCCACGACGCCGCCCGACAGCGCCGGCCCGAACCGCCCGTTCCGGCGCCGCCGCCACCCGCCCCGGCGGACACCGCCGCCCGGGTGACCGGACACGCCTACGCCACAACCGGTACCCGGCGCTCCGTCGGCTGACGCGAACGGCCGCCGTGCGAACGGCCGCAGGCCGTAGCCGGACGTACGGGATCGGGTCAGGGCGCTGGGCGGGCGGCCGGGGCCGCGCCTAGCATGTGGGGCCACCGGCCTCCCCGCGCCGCACCGCCGGCTCCCGCGGGGCGCCCCCGGTCCCTCCGCCCCGCCCGCAGCTCCGGGCGGGGCGCGCGCACAACGGCCGCAACCGTCCTCTCCTCCTTGGGGGTTGATCGCCCATGCACGCGAGATCCGAGGCACCGCCCGCCCGTCCCGTCCGGGCCGCCCTGCTGGTCCTGGCCCTGCTGGCGGCGCTGCTCGCCGCCGCCGTCCCGGCCGCCGGCCCCGCGCACGCCGCCGTCCCCGACCGCTGGGGCTTCGCCTACCTGGACAACCCGACCCCGCCGCCGTCCTACGTCCCCGACCCGTCGCGCCAGTGGGGGAGTTGGGCGTCCCCGGGGAGCAACCCCGTCAAGGTCGACCAGACCGGCCTCGGCGCGTACGTGGTGCACTTCCCGCTGATCGCCGGACCCGGCGGCGTCGCCCACGTCACCGCCGTCAACCGCACCGGCACCTGGTGCCAGCTGGCCGGCTGGGGCACCGCCGGCACCGGCCTCGACGTCAAGGTGGCCTGCTACGGGCCGACCGGCGCGCCCGACAACTCGCCGTTCACCGTGCTGTACACCAGCAGCAGCGGCGCGCTCGGCTCGTCCGGCGGCAACTACGGCTACCTGGACTCCACCCCGGCCGGCACGCTGATCAGCCAGTACAACTCCGCCGGCGGCAGCAACCTCTCCAGCCACGGCTCCACCGGCATCTGGAAGGCCTGGCTGCCCGGCCTCGGCGCCTCCGGCAACCTCGGCAACGTCGAGGTCACCGCCGTCGACCCGGCCCAGGGCGCCCGCTGCAAGGTCGCCGACTGGTACCCGTCCAGCACCGGCCAGACCTTCCTGGTCGCCTGTTTCGACGCCGCGAACGCGCCCTACGACACCGAGTGGACGCTCAGCTACTCGGTGAAGCGCGCCGTGCACGGACCCGCGATCCCGCCGAAGTCCTTCGGCTACCTCTGGTACAACGGCTCGGTGCCGCCCGGCACCAACTTCAACTCCGTCGCCGGCAGCAACTCGCTGGCCGTCGGCGTCCCGTCCACCGTCACCCTGCCCGCGATCGCCGTGCCCTCCGACCACGCCCAGGTCACCGCGTACGGCAGCGGCCCCGGCTGGTGCCAGCTCGCCCTGCCCTGGGCCCGCAGCTCCGGCAACGTGCAGCTGAACCCGATCTGCTTCAACCCCGGCGGAGCTCCCACCGCCGCGCCCTTCCTCACCGCCTACACCTCGGCCTTCTGACGGCCGCCCGCCCCGCCCCCGTCGCAGGGGGCGGGGCCCGGCGCGCTCAACTCCCGGCGGCGGCCCGGTCCACGGCAGGGCGGCGCAGGGCGGCCGGGGCGAGCGCGGGGGAGGTCCACACGCCGTCCGGTCGGTACACGTCGGTGCCGGGCGGGACGATCGCGTCGATCCGGTCCAGCGCCGCGTCGTCCAGCACCAGCGACGCGCCCTTCAACAGGCCGGTCAGCTGCTCCACCGTGCGCGGGCCGATGATCACCGAGGTGACCGCCGGGTGCGCCAGCGGGAACGCCACCGCGAGCTCGGGCAGCGAGCAGCCCAACTCGTCGGCGAGCGCCACGAACTGCTCCACCGCCTCCAGCTTGCGGAGGGTCGCCGGCAGGGTCGGATCGAACCGGTGCGGGTGCAGTGCGGGCCGCCCCGAGGACAGGTCGATCGCACCGCCCTTGCGGTAACGCCCCGTCAGGAACCCCGAGGCCAGCGGACTCCAGGTCAGCACACCCATGCCGTACCGCCGCGCCACCGGCAGCACCGAGGACTCGACGCCGCGCGCCAGCAGCGAGTACGGCGGCTGCTCGGTCCGGAACCGGGGCAGCGCCCGCCGCTCCGCCACCCAGTGCGCCTCGACGATCTCCTCCGCCGGGAACGTCGAACACCCGAACGCCCGGATCTTCCCCTGCCGGACCAGGTCGCCCAGCACCGCCAGGGTCTCCTCGACGTCCGTCCGGTGGTCCGGCCGGTGCACCTGGTACAGGTCGATCCAGTCGGTCCGCAGCCGCCGCAGGCTGTCCTCCACCGCGCGCACGATCCACCGCCGGGAATTCCCGCCCCGGTTCGGCCCCTCGCCCATCGGGAAGTGCACCTTGGTGGCCAGCACCACGTCGTCCCGCCGCCCCTGCAGGGCCTTGCCGACGATCTCCTCGGACTCGCCCGCCGAGTACATGTCCGCCGTGTCGACGAAGTTGATCCCATGCTCCAGCGCCGTGTGCACCAGCCGGATGCCCTCCTGGTGGTCCGGGTTGCCCACCGACCCCAGCATCATGGTGCCCAGGCAGTGCGCGCTCACCTCGATGCCGGTGCCCCCGAGAGTGCGGTATCGCATGGTCAATCCCCTTAGGTCCGTCGGTCGTTGTGCGGCGCGCCGACGGCCACTGTACGAAGTAGAGTCCGCTCTAGATCAACTCCTATGCTGATCCGATGGACACCCCGCCCTTCCCGGTCACCGGCCTGACCATCGGCCAGGTCGCCGAACGCACCGGCCTGAGCGTGCACGCCCTGCGCTTCTACGAGCGGGAGGGGATCCTCGCCGAACCCGTGCGGCGCACGGCCGGCGGCGGGCGCCGGTACACCGAGGGCGACGTCGAGTGGCTCAACCTGTGCATCGTGCTGCGCGCCTCCGGCATGCCGATCCCCGACATCCGCCGCTACACCGAGCTGGCCCGCGCCGGCGCCGGTACCGAACCCGACCGGCTCGCCCTGCTGCGCGCCCACGAGACCCGCGTCCTCGACCGGCTCGCCGAGCTGCAGCGCTCGCTGGACATCGTCCGCCACAAGGTCGCGGTGTACGAGGACTTCCTGGAGCAGCACCCGGTCGCCGGGCCGGCCGACCGCTGACGCCCGTCGGCGTCGCGCGCCACCGGGCAGCCGGCGACCTTGCGGGGCGGCGCGGCTTCGCCCGTGCTTGCGGACGTCGCCGCCGGTGACGACGGCGGCGGTGTCCGGCCCGTGGAAGCGCAGGTCGGCCACGTCGAGGTCCAGCCGGGTGCCCTTGAAGCCGCCGACCCGTTGCGCGGCGGCGGCGCCTGAGGCCGGCCGCCGCCCGGGAACGCGGAAGGGCCCGCACCGCGCGGACGCGGTGCGGGCCCTTCGGGCACTCCTGCGGGCAGCAGGTGTCAGAAAGCGATCGGACGGATGTTCTCCGCCTGCAGGCCCTTCTGGCCCTGCGTGACGTCGAACTCGACCTTCTGGCCCTCGAGCAGCTCACGGAAGCCGGTGGCGTTGATGTTCGAGAAGTGGGCGAACACGTCCGCGCCGCCGTCCTCCTGAGCGATGAAGCCGAAGCCCTTTTCCGAGTTGAACCACTTCACGGTGCCAAAAGCCATAGAAAATCTCCTCACAAGGCGCCGAGACCCGCACTGCGCAGGCTCGATGTCGCCGCACTGATGGCCCGCCGGAATTACACGGCAAAAAAACAGCGCCCGCGGAAGAACCAGCAGGCGCACACAGAAACCATGGGAACCACAACTGCAACTGCTACGACGGTAACAGGTCCGAGGCCCGAACGGGAGCACCCGCCGGCTTGTGAAGGTTTGGAGTGCGAGGCGCTGGACGGCCGGCAGCGGGGTAGCCGCCCGCAGCCACCGAGGAACCCCACCACCGACCGCCGCACCGCCGAGACCGAAGGAGAGCACCCCGCATGGCCGTCTCAGCCGCCTGGACCACCCGGGTCACCCTGCCGCACAGCCCCTACCCCGAGACCGCCGTCGAGGCCCGGCTGCGCTTCGACTCCACCGAGCCGTACGCGGTCTGCCTGGTCTTCCCGCCGCTGCGCGCCGAGGACGACCCCGTCGAGTGGTGGTTCGCCCGCGACCTGCTGAACGAGGGCCGGCACGCGCCCGCCGGCCAGGGCGACGTCGTGGTCGCCCCCGGCCCGGACGCCACCGTGCACGTCACCCTGCGCAGCCGCACCGGCCAGGCCGTGATCAGCATCCCGGGCGACGCCGTCACCGGGTTCCTCCTCGACTCGTTCGCCCTCGTCCCGGCCGGCACCGAGGCCGACCACCTGGACCTCGACGCCGGACTCGCCCGCCTCTGCGGCTGACCCGCCCCTGCCTGCGCTCCCGACCTGCGCCGTCGGGCCGTTCCACCGTTCGGCCGGGCATGCCCCGCCGGGCCCCGGGTAGGCGAGGGCGCACACCCCGCTGCCCGCGCAGCGGACCCGCCGACCGGAAGGAGCGGACCATGACCGCCGACCTGATCCTCGCTGCCGAGTCCACCGGCCCCTCACTGCTCGTCGTCCTCGTCCCCGCACTGATCATCGCCGCCCTCCTGATCGGCGCCTTCGCCTGGGGCAGCCACCGCCGCGCCCACCGCCGCCCGCCCGTCACCCCCGGCCGCCCCAACGGCCCCCGCGCCGACTCCTGGACCACCCCGGACGACGAACAGCGCTGACAGCGGGGGTCGCCCGACGGCAGTGGCCCCGGGGGGAGGTTTCCGGGAGACTCGCGCGCATGGTCTCGGTAGTGCAGAACGTGGCGATCGACTGTGCCGACGCGTACGAACTGGCCCGGTTCTGGGCCGCGGTGACCGGGCGTCCGATGGAGCCGGGGGCGGCTCCGGGCGACCGGGAGACGCAGGTGGAGCTGGGGGAGGGCGGGCCGGTGCTGTACTTCAACCAGGTGCCCGAGCCGAAGACGGTGAAGAACCGGGTGCACCTGTGCCTGCGGCCGGAGACCTCGCGGGACGGCGAGGTGGAGCGGCTGCTGGCCCTCGGCGCGGTGCTGGTCGCCGACCGCCGGAACGCGGACGGGACGGGCTGGGCGGTGCTCGCCGACCCCGAGGGCAACGAGTTCTGCCTGCTGCGGAGCGCCGCGGAGCGGGCCTAGCGAGGGGGAGTTCGTCCGGTTTTGGATCCTTCGCTTAGCGGCAGTGCGCCTATCCGAGGGATCGGGGGAGTTGTCCCGCGGGGCGGGCGGCTCGCAGAGTGGGCGACAGGGGATCCTGGACCGAAACCCCGTCAGCTGTGCAGGGTCCGATGGCCGTTCAGTAAACCGCCGCGTGCGCGGCTGCTTCTACTGGGGGAATCCGATGGCGCTCCGGGAGTCCGGTCGCAGTCTGCGAGTGATCGCAGCCGCGGCCGACGCTGCCACGCAGCGGGCGTCGGCGCGTGGCGTGGAGGACTGCTCCGTCCGCGCGGACGTGGGCCGCGACCTCATTCCGAGCCCCCTGCACTGAACCTCCGCCGCGGAACGACCGGCCGGCGCCCTCCGGCGCCCGGCAGCGTGGTCGTCCGCGCGTTCGCTTTCTCCGGCCCACCGGTGGGCAGCACGCTGCCGGTCGCGCCGTGAGCTCCGCGCACCCGCCGTAGTCGAGCCGCCCGGTGTCCCCGGGCGGGGCCGTCGTCCGCGGGTGCCGCCGAGCCGTTCCGCGCACCTCGCTCCCGGCCGCCGCCGGGCCCCGCCGAGGGTCACCGCGCGCTGCCCCGGACCGCGTCACGGTCCGCGGCGCGCGCTGCCCCGGCGCGGCCGGGAGCCGTTCCCGTCCCGTCACTCTTCGTCGAGCGGAGATCACCCGTGAAGAGCAGCAGTACCTCAGCCGTGGCCGTCGTCGGCGCCGGCCCCCGCGGCCTGTCGGTCCTGGAGCGCCTGTGCGCCCGGGAGCGGAAGTGCGCGTCCGCCGGGCGGGTCACCGTCCACGTGGTGGACCCGTACCGGCCCGGGCCCGGCATGGTGTGGCGGACCGACCAGTCCCGCGAGCTGCTGATGAACACCGTCGCCTCGCAGGTCACGGTGTACTCGGACGCCAGCGTGAACCTGACCGGCCCGATCGAGGAGGGCCCGTCGCTGTACGACTGGGCGCGCGAGGTGGCCGCCGGGGCGATCCCCGCCCCGGGCGACGAGCCGGTGCTCGCCGAGGCCCGGCGGCTCGGCCCGGACAGCTACCCGAGCCGGTCGTTCTACGGGCAGTACCTGGAGTGGGTGTTCGCCCGCCTGGTCGCCGAGGCGCCCGACCACCTGGAGCTGCGGGTGCACGCCAGCCGCGCCGTCGCCCTGGACGACGACGGCGACCAGGGCCGCCAGGTGCTGCTGCTGGCCGACGGCACCCGGCTGGACGGGCTCGACGCCGTGGTGCTGGCCCAGGGCCACCTGCCGACCCGCCCGAGCGCCGAGGAGTCCCGGCTGGCCGCCTTCGCCGCCGAGCACGGCCTGGCCTACCTGCGCTCCGCCAACCCGGCCGACACGGACCACCACCGCATCCCGGCCGGCGAGGCCGTCGGGCTGCGCGGCCTCGGCCTCAACTACTTCGACTACCAGGCCGTGCTGACCGTCGGCCGCGGCGGCCGCTTCGAACGCACCGACGCCGGCCTGGTCTACCACCCCTCCGGCCGGGAGCCGCGGATCGTCGCCGGCTCGCGCCGCGGCATCCCCTACCACGCCCGCGGCGAGAACGAGAAGGGCGCCTACGGCCGCTACCAGCCGCGGCTGCTGACGGCCCGCAAGGCGGCGGAGCTGCGGGAGCTCGCCGCGCAGGGCCGGTGGATCCGGTTCGGCGCCGACCTGTGGCCGCTGATCGCCACCGAGGTGGAGAGCGTCTACTACGCCGCCCTGCTGGCCGGGCGCCCGGGCGTCGAGGAGTTCACCGACCGCTACCTGGCGGCGGCCCACGACCCCGCCGCCAAGCAGGAGCTGCTCGACGCCGCGGACGTCGCCCCGGCCGACCGCTGGGACTGGGACCGGCTCGCCGAACCGTACGGCGACCGCGTCTTCGCGTCCGCCGCCGAGTACCGCGACTGGCTGCTGGCCCACCTGCGCCAGGACGTCGCCGAGGCCCGGGCCGGCAACGTCAGCGGCCCGCTGAAGGCCGCCCTCGACGTCCTGCGCGACCTGCGCAACGAGATCCGCCTGGCCGTCGACCACAGCGGCCTGGAGGGCACCTCGCACCGCGACGAACTCGAGGGCTGGTACACGCCGTTGAACGCCTTCCTGTCGATCGGCCCGCCGGTCTCCCGGATCGAGGAGCTGATCGCCCTGATCGAGGCCGGCGTGGTCGAGATCACCGGGCCCGGCATGACGGTGACCGCGGACGCCGACGGCTCCGCGTTCGAGATCGGCTCCCGCCGGATCCCCGGCGCCCGCCACCGGGTCGGCACCCTGATCGAGGCCCGGCTGCCCGAGACCGACCTGCGCCGCACCGACGACCCGCTGCTGCGCCACCTGCTGACGACCCGCCAGTGCCGCCCGTACGCCATCCCCGGCGAGTGCGGCACCGCCTACGAGACCGGCGGCGTCGCCGTCACCGGCCGGCCGTTCCGGCTGGTCGACGCCGACGGGCGGGCCCACCCGCGGCGCTTCGTGCACGGCGTCCCCACCGAGTCCGTCCACTGGGTGACCGCCGCGGGCATCCGGCCCGGCGTCGGCTCCGTCACCGTCGAGGACTCCGACGCGATCGCCGGAGCGGTGCTCGCGCTGCTCGCGGAGAATGCCCCTCGGACCGTCAAGGAGGGCGTGGCATGAGCGAGTCGACGACGAAGGACGAACCGGCGATCGACGCCGGACTGCTGTCCCCGGTGCGCGCCGGGACGCCGGTGGAGGCCGCCACCGGCGACGCCGCCTGGCTGCAGGCGATGCTGGACGCGGAGGCCGCGCTGGCCCGCGCGCAGGCCCGGCTCGGCACCCTGCCCGGCCCGGCCGCCGCCGCGATCACCGCCGCCGCCCGGGCCGAGCGGCTCGACGTCCGCCGACTCGCGCTGGCCGCCCGGGAGACCGCCAACCCGGTGGTCGGCCTGGTCCAGGCGTTCACCGCGCAGGTCGCCGCCGACGACCCGGCCGCCGCCGAGTACGTGCACCGCGGCTCCACCAGCCAGGACGTCCTGGACACCGGCGCGATGCTGGTCGCCGCCCGCGCCCTGGACCTGGTCCTCGCCGACCTGGACCGCACCGCCGACGCGCTGGCCGGCCTCGCCCGCGAGCACCGCGACACCGCGATGGCCGGCCGCACCCTCACCCTGCACGCCGTGCCCACCACCTTCGGCCTCAAGGCCGCCGGCTGGCGGCAGCTGGTGCTCGACTCCGCCGAGCGGCTGCGCCGCGTCCGCGAGGGCGGCCTGCCCGTCTCGCTCGGCGGCGCGGCCGGCACCCTGGCCGGCTACCTGGAGTACGCCAGGATCGACGGCGGCGTCGCCGACGCCGACCTCGGCGACTACCTGGACCGGCTCACCGCCGCCTACGCCGAGGAGACCGGACTCGCCCGCCCCCGGCTGCCCTGGCACGCGCTGCGCACCCCGATCGCCGACCTGGCCGCCGCGCTCGCCCACACCGCCGCCGCCCTCGGCAAGATCGCCGTGGACGTCCAGGTGCTGGCCCGCACCGAGGTGGGCGAGGCCGCCGAACCCGGCCCCGCCGGGCGCGGCGCGTCCTCCGCGATGCCGCACAAGCGCAACCCGGTGCTGGCCACCCTGATCCGCTCCGCGGCCCTCCAAGTGCCGGTGCTGGCAGCCGGGCTGACGCAGTGCCTGACCACCGAGGACGAACGCTCCGGCGGCGCCTGGCACGCCGAGTGGCTGCTGCTGCGCGAATGCCTGCGGCTGGCCGGCGGCGCCGTCCACACCGCCGTCGAACTCGCCGAGGGCCTGACTGTCCGCCCCGACCGGATGCGCGCCAACCTGGAACTGACCGACGGTCAGGTGGTGACGGAGCGACTGGCGGCGGTCCTCGCCCCCAGGATCGGGAAGGCGGCGGCCCGGCAGGCGCTGTCCCGGGCCTCGGCGCTGGCCGCCGAGCAGGGCCGGCCGCTGCTCGGCGTCCTCCCCGAACTGCCCGAACTCGCGGGCGCGTTCACCGACGGCGAGGCGGCCGCGCTGCTCGACCCGGCCGGGTACACCGGCGCCGCGGCGCTGCTGGTCGACCGGGCGCTGCGCGAGCCGTCCTGAAACGGCGCGACGCCCGGACCGCGAAGGCTCGCGGTCCGGGCGTCGCAGCGGCGTCACGGCACCGGCACGCGCTCCGGGGCCGGGGCCCCGCTGCGCCGGGGGGCCGTGCGCAGCGGCCACCACAGGGAGCGGCCGAGCAGGGCGGCGAGGGCGGGGACCAGGACGAGGGAGAGGACGCCGGCGGAGAGCAGGATGCCGAGGGTGAGGGCGAAGGCGACCTGTTCGGTGCCGGGCGTGGCGGCCAGGGTGGCGAAGGAGCCGGCCAGCACGAGGCCCGCGGTGGCGATGGCGGGAGTGGTGTGGCGGACCGCGCGGGCCACGGCGGCGCGGGCCGGACCCGGCTGCTGCATCTCCTCGCGGATGCGGTCGGTGATCAGGATGTTGTAGTCGGTGCCGAGGGCGACGACGAACAGGAACAGCACCAGCGGCAGGGTGAAGCTGACGCCGGGCTCGGACAGCAGGTGCTGGAAGACCAGGGTGGAGGCGCCGAGGGTCGCGGCGAAGCCGGCGCCGACGGCGAGCATCAGCACGACGGGGGCCAGCACGCTGCGCAGGAGCAGCAGCAGGATGAGGGCGATGAGCGCGGCGGCGACCGGGAAGACCAGGGCGAGGTCGTGGTCGACGGCCGTGGACATGTCGGCGAGGATCGCCGCCGTTCCGCCGACGTGTGCGTTCAGACCGGCGGGCGTGTTCGCGGCGACGGCGGCGCGGATCGGGCCGGAAGCCAGGTCACGGGCCTGCTGGCTCTGCGGGTCGGCGGTCGGGTACAGGTCGATGCGGGCGGCCCGCCCGTCGGGGCTGACGGCGGTCCGGCCGATCTGGCCGACGCCCTCCACGCGGGACAGCGCGCCCGACAGCCCGCCGAGGCGGTCCGCGGAGACCGCGCCGCCGTCGGCGGCGGTGACGTACACCGTGGTCGGGTCGGAGACGCCCGCCGGCAGGGCGCGGGAGATCTCCGCAGCCGTGGCCGCGGCGGGGGTCCTGGAGGCGGAACTGCCCTGGCCGTAGTCCATGGTGATGCCCGCGACACCGGCCGTCAGCGCGCCCAGCAGCGCGACGGAGGCGAGCAGCAGCGCGACCGGCCGGCGGGCGACCAGCTCGCCGAAGCGGCCCGCCAGGCCCGCCCGCGGCTCCCGGCGCAGCGCCCGGGACGGCCAGAACATGCCCCGCCCGCAGGCGGCGAGGAGAGCGGGCATCAGGGTGAGGCTGCCCAGCAGCATGACCAGGACGGCGACCGCCACGGCGGGGCCGAGCGAACGGAACTGGCCGAAGCTCGCCACGCCCAGGGTGGCGAACGCGGCGACGATGGTCAGCGCGGCGGAGGTGATCGCGGTGCCGACCCGGGCGGAGACCTCGGCGGCGGCCTCGCGGACGGGCTGGTTCGGGTGGGCGCGCAGGTGCTCGCGGAAGCGGAACAGCAGGAACAGCAGGTAGTCGACGCCGATGCCGAGCAGCACCACGGAGATCAGGCTCTGCGTGGACGGGGCGAGCTTCAGGCCGGCGAGCGCCGCCGCCCCGGCCACCGCGCCACCGGCCGCGCCGCCGACGATGGAGACGGCGAGCAGCGGCAGGACTGCCGCCAGCACGCTGCGGAAGACGAGGACGTTGAGCAGCACGATCAGGCCCATCAGCAGCGCCCCGCCGACCATCGCCGCCGTCTCGTTGGCGTCGGCGCTGTCGGCGGCCTCCGCCAGGCCGCCGGTGAAGCCGGTGCGCATCCCGGCCTCGGCGAACTCGGCGCGGGCGGTGTCCCGGAACGCCCGGAAGACGTCCTGCACGCCCTCGTTGCCCGCGTCGCCGGTCAGTTCGACGGCGAGCAGTTCGAAGCCGCGGTCGGGAGCGAGCATCGCCGGGGCGACCTTCGGCGTCTGGGAGTGGTCGGGAACCAGGAACGCCGGGTCGTCCTCCTTGCGCGGCATGACGACGCGCCGCTCGCCGAGCCGGGCCGCCTCGGCCTCGATGCGCTTCTGGTCGCCGTCGGTGAGCGGCTTGCCGTCGGCGCGGGCGACCAGCACGGTGACCACCGTGGCGTCCGGGTCCAGGCCGAAGTGGTCCTCGGCGATCCGCAGCGCCGCGGCCGAGTCGTAGCTGCGGGGCAGGAAGTCCCCGGACTGCGACTGGACGACCCGGTTGAACAGCATCGGGCCGAGCAGGGTCAGGCCGACGCCCGCCACCAGCCACAGGACGATGACCTTCCAGGCGTTTCTGGTGGCGAATCCGGTCAGTGCGCGGATCACGAGAACCCTTCCGTCTACGGTGTTGCGGACCCGAATGTCGGTCCCGGCGCCGGGAGTTTCCGGCCTGCTCACAGCTCATCAGCACAATCGCGGCCGGGCGTCGTGGCCGCGGACGATCCGCACCGAGGTCCCGGCTCCCGGCGCCCGCCGGCGCCCTGGGACCGCGCTCCCAGCCCGCACCGTTCCCGGGGCCCACGTCCGGCCCCTCGACGCGGTGCGAGAATGACGGCATCACTGCTGATCAGCGACCCGGGCCGACCGGGCAACGGGGAGACGGGACATGGCCGGGCACCAGGAGGACGCGAGCGCGGGCGGGGACCGGCGCGGCACATCGGACGGCCTGCCGTGGAGCCAGGCCGACGCCCTGGTGGTGGTCACCGCCAGCGTGCTGGACGCGGTCGGCTACCTGCTGATCGCCGCGGTCGGGGGCGGTGCGACCGTGCCCGGCTTCCTGCTCGCCCTGGTCTCCGGGCTGCCGCTGCTGCTCCGCCGCACCCGGCCGCTGGCGATGATCGCCGGTGTGCTGCCGCTGCAGGCGGCGTGCAACCTGGTCGAGCCGGTCGGCATCCACTTCGGCGCGGTGCTGACGGTGGCGCTGTACACCGTCGCCCGCCACTGCCGGATCGGGGCGACCGCCGCGGTGGCCGTCCTCACCTCGGTGCTGACGGTGGCGACCCAGAGCCACTTCCGGAGACCCGGCTGGGACGCCGTGCTCGCCGCGCCGCTCTCCTCCCTGCTGGTGGTCGGCGCGGGCCTGGTGTTCGCCCGCTGGCAGCGCGAGGTGGCCGCCAACCGGCGGCTGCTCGCCGATCGGGCGGTGGCCGAGGAACGGCGGCGCATCGCCCGGGAGCTGCACGACATCGTGGCCCACCACATCACCACCATGCAGCTGATGGCCGGCGGCGCCCGGGCCAACCTCGCCGACCCCGAGGTGGTCCGGGACGCCCTGGTCACCCTGGAGGCGTCCGGGCGGCTCGCGCTGCGCGAGATGCGCCAACTGCTGGACGTGCTGCGGGCCGGCGACGAACCGGACGCCTCCCCGTCCGCGCCGCAGCCCGGCGCGGACGACCTCGGCCGGCTGGTCGACGACTCCTGCCGGGCCGGGCTGCCCACCGAACTGACCGTCCACGGCACCCCGCACCCGCTGCCGCCGACCCTCGGCCTGACGGTGTTCCGGATCGTCCAGGAGGCGCTGACCAACGCCCGCAAGTACGCCGGCCCGGCCCGGGCCCGCGTCGTCCTGACGTACCGTCAGGACGTCGTGGTGGTGTCCGTCCGGGACGACGGCGCGGGCGGCGCGGCCGTCGGCGGGTCCGGCGAGGGCGGCGGCCACGGCCTGATCGGCATGCGCGAACGCGTCGCCCTGCACGGCGGCACCCTGAGCACCGGCCCGCATCCCGACGGCGGGTTCGCCGTGCTGGCCGAACTTCCCCTGACCCCCGACGAGACGGCCGAGGCCGCCGTCCAGCACGGCGAGGTATTCGTATGAGCGCCCCCGCGATCCGCGTCCTGATAGCCGACGACCAGCCGCTGGTGCGGCGCGGACTGTCGCTGATCCTCTCCCCGAACCCGTCCTTCGAGGTGGTCGGCGAGGCCGAGAACGGCGAACAGGCCGTCGAACTCGCCCACCGGCTGCGCCCCGACGTGCTGGTGATGGACCTGCGGATGCCCGTCCTCGACGGCGTCGCCGCCACCGAGCGGCTCGCCCGCACGCTGCCGGACTGCCGGGTGCTCGCACTGTCCACCTTCGACCTGGACGAGTACGTGGTCTCCGCGCTGCGGGCCGGCGCGCACGGCTTCCTGCCCAAGGACGTCTCCCCGGAGGACCTCGCCACCGGGATCCGCACCGTGCACGCCGGCGAGGCCGTGGTGGCGCCCCGGCTGCTCACCCGCCTCATCGCCACCCACGTCCGGGCCGCGCAGCCCGCCCCGGCCGCGGCCGCCGTCCCCGTCGCCGACGGCCTCACCCCGCGCGAGCAGGAGGTGTGGCGGCTGATGGCGACCGGCCTCGACAACGCGGCGATCGCCGAGGCGATGGAGATCAGCCCGTCCACGGTGAAGAACCACATCACCGGGCTGTTCGCCAAGCTCGACGTCCGCGACCGCGCGCAGGCCGTCATCGCCGCCTACGAATCCGGCCTGGTCACCCCGCGCCCGCCCGAGCGCCCCTGACCGCCCGCGCCGGCGGCCCGCGACCGGTCAGGAATCGAGAAGCCCGGGCCGGGCCGCCGCACCTACCGTCGAGGCATGGCAACCATCGACACCGTCACCCTCGACGCGGCCGACCCCGAGTCCGCCGAGCGCTTCTACGCCGCCGCCTTCGACCTGGACGCGACCCGGCTGCGGGTGCGCGCCGGCACCGACCCGTCCACCGGGTTCCGCGGCTTCACCCTGGCGCTCACCGTGCCCCGGCCCGCCGACGTGGACAGCTTCACCGCGTCCGCGACGGAGGCCGGCGCGACCGTCCTCAAGCCCGCCCACCGGTCGCTGTGGGGCTACGGCTCGGCCGTCCGGGCCCCCGACGGCGCGATCTGGAAGATCGCCACCTCCGCCAAGAAGGACACCGGCCCGGCCACCCGCCGCATCGACGACTTCGTGCTGCTGCTCGGCGTCACCGACTTCGCCGCCACCAGGCGCTTCTACGTCGAGAAGGGCCTCGCCGTCGCCAGGAGCTTCGGCCGCAGCTACGCCGAGTTCGACGCCGGGACCGGCCCCGTCAAGCTCGCCCTCCACCGCCGGCGCGCCCTCGCCAAGGAGGTGGGCGTCGCCCCCGACGGCGATGGCTCGCACCGGCTCACCGTCAACGGCGCGGCCGGCGCGGACTTCACCGACCCCGACGGCTTCCGGTGGGCGGCCGCCGCCTGACGGGCCGTCAGGACACGGGCGCGAAGGCGCCGCCCGGGCCGAACGCGAGCCGGGCGAAGCGCTCGCCGATCCGGCGGTGCGCGGCCCCGTCCGGGTGGAGGCCGTCGGGCAGCGGGAGTTCCAGGTAGTCCCGCTCGCCGTACAGGTCGCGGCCGTCCAGATGGTGCAGGTGCGGGTCGTCCACGGCCCGCAGGCCGACGATCCGGGCCAGCTCCTCCCGGATCACGTTCAGCGTCAGCCGCCCGGCCGCGCGCTCGGCCGGGTCGCCGGTGGCCCGGAAGCTCAGCACCCCGTCGGTGAAGTCCGGCAGCAGCGGGCCCGGCGTGTCCTCGTGCACCGGGCACAGCACGGGCGAGACCACCAGCAGCGGCGTGCGCGGGTGGCCCTCCCGGACGGTGTCCAGGAAGCCGTGCACCGCCGGGCCGAACGCGCGCAGCCGCATCGCGTCGGTGTTCACCACGTTGATGCCGATCTTCAGGCTGATCAGGTCCGCCGGGGTGTCCCGGATCGCCCGGGCGGTGAACGGGTCGAGCAGCGCACCGCCGCCGAACCCCAGGTTGACCAGCTCCACGCCGCCGCGCGCCGCCGCCAGTGCGGGCCACGTGCCGGTCGGGTGGGAAGCGTTGGAGCCGTGGCTGATCGAACTGCCGTGGTGCAGCCAGACCGGCCGGCCGCGCTCCGGCAGCGGCTCGACCGGGGCGTCGGTGCGCAGCGCGACCAGCTCGGTCACCTCGGTGTGCGGCAGCCAGATCTCGACGTCCTTCGCCCGCGCCGGCAGCCCGCCGAACCGGGCCGTGCCGACCGGGCCCTCGGTCAGCTCGGCGGCCTGCGTCACCAGGTCGACGACCGTGCGCAGCCGCCCGCCCGCCACGGTCGCCTGCGCCGTCAGCCGCCCGTCCACCAGCAGGTCGTACACCCCGTCCGCGGGCGGCGGGAAGCCCCGGTAGGCGCGGCGGGTCGGCAGCGTGTCCAGCTCGATCCGGGTCGCCGCCGTCCGGAACGCCACCCGCACCCCCGACGGCTGCGCCTCCGCCACCGCCAGCTGCCGGTCCGGGACCTGCCGCCGGGCCCGGGTCGGCAGCCGGTGCGGCAGCAGGCCGTGCGCGGTCTCCTCCAGATCGAGGTGGCCGCGCAGCAGCCGTGCGGTGACGGGGGTGGTGATCCAGTCCTGCCCGGTCTTCGTCGTGTCCGCCTCGACGGTCATGGCCTCTCCCTCGGTTGCCTATCCGCATCATGCAGCTACCTAAACGCCTTAGGCAAATCCGCCCTGTCAGTAGTTCCGGTCCGATACTGTTCAGCCGTGCGGTCCGGATCCCGACCCGTCGCCACCGGCCGCCGGCGGCGCGGGGATACTGCCCGAATGACTGACGACCTGACGGTCCGGCCCGCCGCCCCGGCGGCCGAGGACCGGCCCCGCCGAACCCTGCGCCGCGACCTGTCGGGGCCGGCCCTGCTGGCGGGCCTGGTGTGCGTCGCGGTGTCCTTCTCCGGACCCCTGGTGGTGGTGCTCGCCGCGGCCGCCGCCGGACGGCTGGACGCCGCGCACACCGCCTCCTGGATCTGGGCGGTGGCGATCGGCAGCGGCGTCACCGGGTTCGCCCTCAGCTGGTGGACCCGCACCCCCGTCGTCACCGCCTGGTCCACCCCCGGCGCCGCCCTGCTGATCACCGCCCTCGGCCACTACCCGTACCAACAGGCGGTCGGCGCCTACCTGGTGAGCGCCGTCGCGGTCACCCTGCTCGGCGTCACCGGCTGGTTCGGCCGCCTGATCGCCGCCGTCCCCGAGGGCATCGTGCACGCCATGCTGGCCGGCATCCTGTTCTCCTTCGGCACGGGCATCTTCGGTGCCGTGCACGGCGCACCCGTCCTGGTGGTCGGCAGCTTCGCCGCGTTCCTGATCGCCAAGCGGCTCGCCCCGCGCTACGCCGTGGTGATCGCCCTCGCCGCCGGCGGCCTGCTCGCCGCCGCGACCGCCGGACTCCCGCTGCACCCCGGCGCCGGCGGGCCCACCGTGCCGGTCCTCACCGCCCCCGCGTTCTCCTGGCCCGCCCTGGTCGGCCTCGCCCTGCCGCTCACCATCGTCGCGCTCGCCTCGCAGAACGCCCCCGGCCTCGGCGTGCTGCGCGCCTTCGGTTACCGCGCCGACGACCGGCTGCTGATCGGCGCCACCGGCGCGGCCTCCGTCCTGCTCGCCCCGTTCGGCTCGCCCGGCGTCAACCTCGCCGCCATCACCGCCGCGATCTGCTCCGGCCCCGAGGCCCACCCCGACCCGCGCCGCCGCTACGTCGCCGGCATGTCCGCCGGCGCGCTGTACGTCCTGGTCGGCAGCTTCGGCGGCATCCTGGTCGGGCTGTTCACCGGCCTGCCGAAGGAACTGGTCGCCGTGGTCGCCGGCGTCGCCCTGCTCGCCTCCCTGCAGAACAGCCTCGCCGCCGCCCTCGCCCCCGAACCCGGCCGGGACGCCGCCGTCGTGACCCTGCTGGCCACCGCCTCCGGCGGCACCCTGCTCGGCATCGGCTCCGCGTTCTGGGGCCTGCTGTTCGGCCTCGGCACCCATGCGGTCCTCACGCCGCGCCGGCGCGCCGCCTGACGCCGGCAGACCGCCGGGGCTCGTCCGGGCCCCGGGCCGTCGGTAGCGTGGAACCGACACTTCGCCGCGTGGGAACCGCGGGACAGCCAGCCCTCCCCGCAACGGGTGGAAGGCCATGGATCACCACAGGGACGCGCCGTTCAGCACCCTGGTCCGATCCGTCCTCGACCGGACCGGACCGGACTGGCCGCAGGTCGACGCACCGCCGTGGATCCAGCACTTCCCGCCGCACTACCGCCCGCGCGCCCAGGGCTGGAAGATCCACGTCTCGGCGACACCGCTCTCGGCGACGGAGGTCCTGCGGCGCGCGGCCGCCGTCCTCGCCGCCCGGTCCTGCGCGTTCAAGCACGCCGCCGACACCCGCGAGGTCGAGCGGCTCACCGCCACCCGCTGCGAGCGCGCGGCGGGCGGGAAGTTCCTCACCGCCTACCCGGACGACGACCCGCACTTCCGGGCCGTCGCCGAGGACCTCGCCCGCACCCTGGACGGCCTGCCCGGCCCCGCCGTGCTGTCCGACCGGCCGGTGCGCCCGGGCGGCATCGTCTCCTACCGCTACGGCGTGTTCGCCGCGCCGCCCCGGCTGAACAACGACGGCAGCTTCGAACCGGTGCTGGCCGCACCGGACGGCACGCTCGTCCCCGACCGCCCCCCGCCGTGGTTCGAGCCGCCGGCCTGGACGAGCGACCCGCTCGGCGCGCAGCCCGCCGACGAGACGTCGGAGCTGCTGGTGGGCGGGCGGTTCGAGGTCAGCGGGGCGATCCGGCACGCCTACCGCGGCGGGGTCTACCGCGCCGTCGACCGCGCCACCGGGGCCCCGGTGATCCTCAAACAGGCACGCCGGCACGTCGCCGTGAGCGCCGACGGCACCGACGTCCGCGACCTGCTGCGCGGCGAGGCCGCGGCACTCGGGGCGCTCGCGGCGAGCGGCCTGGCACCGCGCCCGATCGGCCTGGTCGAGCAGGACGGCGACCTGTTCCTCGCCCAGTCCGAGATCCCCGGCGTCACGCTGGAGCAGTGGGTCGGCGACCGTGTGGCGCGGGACCGCGGCACCCCGCTCGACGCCGCCACCGACCTGGCCCGGCAGATCGTCGCCGCCGCGGAGGCGATCACCCGCGAAGGACTGGTCTGGCTCGATCTGAACCCGGGCAACCTGATGGTCGGACCGGACGGGCGGATCCGCCTGGTCGACCTCGAAGGCCTGGTCGAACCCGGCCGCCGCAGCACCCCGATGTACACCCCCGGCTACGCGGCCCCCGAGCAACTCGCCGACCCCTCCGTCCCGGTCGCCGGCACCACCGGGTACGGGCTCGGCGCCACCCTGTTCTTCCTCGCCACCGGCATCCACCCCGCCCTCGCCGACGACGACCGCCCCCGGCACCGCCGCCTGACCGACTGGCTGGCCGCGCTCGCCGCCGACAACCCGGCCGCCCGCCGGCTGCTGCCGCTCATCACCGCCCTGACCGCCGACGACCCGCGGCTGCGCTGGACGCCCGCGCGGGCCCGCGCGTTCCTCGCCCACCCGCCGGCCGCGCCCCCGCCCCCGCCGCCGCCCCCCGTGTCCGCCGAGCGGATCCTGCGTGACGGGCTCGCCCACACCCTCGCCACCATGGACCCCGCCGACCCCGCCCGGCTGTGGCCCGCCCCGGACGACCTGCGCGCCTGCGACCCCCGCGCCGTCCAGCACGGCGCAGCGGGCGTCCTCGCCGTCCTCGACCGCGCCCACCGGACCCTGCCCGACCCCGACCCCGCCCTGCCGCCCGCCCTCGCCTCGGCCGCCGGCTGGCTGGACGCGCGGATGACGGGCCGTCAACGACTGCTGCCCGGACTGTACTTCGGCCACGCCGGCACCGCCTGGGCGCTGTACGACGCGGCCACCACCCTGCACGACCCGGCGCTCGCCGACCGCGCCCTCGACCTGGCCGCCCGACTCCCCACCCGCTGGCCCAACCCCGACGTCTGCCACGGTGCCGCCGGCAGCGGCCTGGCCCACCTCGCGCTCCGGCAGCGCACCGGCGACGCCCGGTTCGCCGACCGGGCCCGCGCCTGCGCCGCCTCCGTCCTCGACGGCGCCCGGCACACCCCGGACGGCGTCCGCTGGCCCGTGCCGGACGCCTTCGACTCCGCACTGCGCGGCCTCGCCCACCTCGGCTACGCCCACGGCGTCGCCGGCATCGGCCTGTTCCTGCTGCTGGCGGGCCGTCAACTCCCGGACGGGCGCTGCCTGGAGGCCGCCGGGCAGGCTGCCGACGCGCTGTTCCGTACCGCCGTCGTCGAGGACGGCGCGGCCTGGTGGCCCGTCGGCGAGGAGCCGCCCGGCACGGCGCCGCTGCACCTGCCGCACTGGTGCTCCGGCTCCTCCGGCATCGGCACCTTCCTGATCCGGTACGCCCGGGAGACCGGGGACGGGCGGGCCCACGAGCTGGCCGCCGGGGCCGCGCTCGCCGTCCGCCGCGCCCGCCGGCACGCGTCCGCCGGGTCCTGCCACGGGCTGGCGGGGAACGGCGAGTTCCTGCTCGACCTGGCCGAGGCGACCGGCGAGCGCCGCTACCGCCAGTGGGCCGAGGACCTGTACGACGCCCTCCAGTGGCGCGCGGTGCTCCGGGACGGCCGGCACCTCGTCCCCGACGAGAGCGGACGCACCGTCACCACCGGCTACGGCACCGGACTCTCCGGCGTGCTCGCCTTCCTGCTCCGACTCCGCCACGGCGGCCCCCGCCTGTGGATCCCCGAACCCGCGACCGAAGGAGTGCGCCCCCGATGACCGAAGAATCCGAGAAGGCCCCTCCCGAGCCCCCGGAACCCGCCGCCGGCAACCTCTCCCGGCTGGAGGCGCTCCTCGCGGAGAACGACACCCCGTTCAGCCGCGCCGACTCCACCGGCTGCAACCCGCCGCGCACCATCGTCTGCACCCCGCCGGGCACCATCATCTGCGCCGGCAACACCTGCGTGAGCACCGTGGTGATCGTCGCCATGGAGTGAGCGCACCCGAAGGACCCGAAACCCCCGACCGAAGGAGCCTGATCGCCATGCAGGCCAACGACCCGCCTCCGGAGAAGTCCTCCGAGGGCACCACCTCCCGGCTGGAGAAACTCCTCGCCGAGGACACCCACTTCACCCCCCAGGACGCCAGCGGCTGCTCGCTGATGCAGACCGCCGTCTGCGGCGCGTCCACCGTCATCTGCGGCGGCCAGAGCACCTGCTCGCGCACCGTGGTGATCGTGGTCCTGGAGTGATCGCCCGGACCGCGCGGCAACGGCGGCGGCCGGGCCGGAGCCCCGCTC
>NZ_JBHWDS010000085.1:0-21028 GCF_042734615.1 Kitasatospora sp. NPDC059646 | reverse complement strand
GTGCCCCCGAGTGCGGGGGCGGCGGCCCTTCCTGACGCGCGGTCAGCCCTGCGGCAGCGCCGCGAGCTGGGCGGTGATCCGGGCGATGTCCGCCTCGGCGGTCTCCAGCCGGACCCGGATCTTGGCGACCACCTCGTCCGGCGCCTTGGCCAGGAAGGCCTCGTTGCCGAGCTTGCCGGTGGTCTGCGCCTTCTCCTTCTCGGCGGCCGCGAGGTCCTTCTGCAGGCGCTTGCGCTCGGCGGCCACGTCGATGGTGCCGGACAGGTCGAGCGACACGGTGGTGCCGGCGATCGGCAGCGAGGCGGTGGCGTGGAAGCCCTCGTCCGGCAGCGTCAGCCGCAGCAGCGAGCGGATCGCCGCCTCGTGCACCTCCAGCCGGTGGCCGGCCAGCTCCAGCTGGGCCGGGACCTTCTGGGTGTCGCGCAGGCCCTGGGCGTCGCGGAACCGGCGGATCTCCGCGATCAGCTGCTGGAGCTGCGCGATCTCCGACTCTGCGTCGGCGTCCCGGTAGCCGGAGTCCTTCGGCCACGCGGCGATCACCACGGACTCGGCGCCGGTGAGCGCCGTCCACAGCGCGTCGGTGACGAACGGGACGATCGGGTGCAGCAGGCGCAGCGTCACGTCCAGCACCTCGCCGAGGACGCGGCGGGCGTGGTCGGCCTGCGCGCCGCCCTTGCCGAGGGTGGTCTTGGACAGCTCGACGTACCAGTCGAAGACCTCGTCCCAGGCGAAGTGGAACAGCGTGTCGGAGACCTTCGCGAACTCGAAGTCCTCGTACAGCGCGTCGACTTCGGCCACGGTGGCGTTCAGCCGGGACAGGATCCAGCGGTCCGCGGCGGTGAGCTCCTCGGGCGCCGGCAGCGGGCCCTGGACGGTGGCGCCGTTCATCAGCGCGAACCGGGTGGCGTTCCAGATCTTGTTGCAGAAGTTCCGCGAGCCCTTGACCCAGTCCTCGCCGATCGGCACGTCCGCGCCGGGGTTGGCGCCGCGGGCCAGCGTGAAGCGGACCGCGTCGGTGCCGTAGGCGTCCATCCAGTCCAGCGGGTCCACGGCGGTGCCGGACGACTTCGACATCTTCTTGCCGAACTCGTCGCGGACCAGGCCGGTCAGCGCGACCGTCTTGAACGGGATCTCGCCGTCCATCGCGTACAGGCCGAACATCATCATCCGGGCGACCCAGAAGAAGATGATGTCGTGGCCGGTGACCAGGACGTCGGTCGGGTAGAACTTCTCCAGCTCGGGGGTCTTCTCCGGCCAGCCGAGCGTGGAGAACGGCCACAGGCCGGAGGAGAACCAGGTGTCCAGGACGTCCGGGTCCTGCTCCCAGCCCTCGCCGGTGGGCGGCTCCTCGTTCGGGCCGACGCAGACGACCTCGCCGTTCGGGCCGTACCAGACCGGGATCCGGTGGCCCCACCAGAGCTGGCGCGAGATGCACCAGTCGTACATGTTGTCGACCCAGTCGAAGTAGCGGCGCTCCAGCTCCTTCGGGTGGATCTCGACCCGGCCGTCGCGGACCGCGTCGCCGGCGGCCTTGGCCAGCGGCTCGACCTTGACCCACCACTGCAGCGACAGCCGCGGCTCGACCACCGTGTGGCAGCGCGAGCAGTGGCCGACCGCGTGGTCGTAGGGGCGCTTCTCGGCGACGATGCGCCCCTGCTCGCGCAGCGCGCCGACCACGGCGGAGCGGGCCTCCAGCCGGTCCAGTCCGAGGAACGGGCCGTGCACGGTGATCACGCCGCGCTCGTCCATCACGGTCAGGTTGGGCAGGTTGTGCCGCTGGCCGATGGCGAAGTCGTTGGGGTCGTGCGCCGGGGTCACCTTGACGGCGCCGGTGCCGAACTCCGGGTCGACGTGCTCGTCGGCGACGACCGGGATCTCACGGTCCGTCAGCGGCAGCTTGATGGTCCGGCCGACCAGGTGCGCGTAGCGCTGGTCGGTCGGGTGGACGGCCACCGCGGTGTCGCCGAGCAGCGTCTCGGCGCGGGTGGTGGCGACCACGATCGAGTCCTCGCCGTCGCCGTAGCGGATCGAGACCAGCTCGCCCGGGAGGTCCTTGTGGTCCACCTCGACGTCGGACAGCGCGGTCAGGCAGCGCGGGCACCAGTTGATGATGCGCTCGGCGCGGTAGATCAGGCCGTCGTCGAAGAGCTTCTTGAAGATGGTCTGGACGGCCTGCGACAGGCCCTCGTCCATGGTGAAGCGCTCGCGCGACCAGTCGACGCCGTCGCCGAGGCGGCGCATCTGGCCGAGGATCCGGCCGCCGTAGTTCTCCTTCCACTCCCAGACCTTCTCGACGAAGGCCTCCCGGCCCAGGTCGTGCCGGGACAGGCCGGACTCGGCGAGCTGCTGCTCCACCTTGTTCTGGGTGGCGATGCCCGCGTGGTCCATGCCCGGGAGCCAGAGCGCCTCGAAGCCCAGCATCCGCTTGCGGCGGGTCAGCGCGTCCATCAGCGTGTGCTGGAACGCGTGGCCCAGGTGCAGCGCGCCGGTGACGTTCGGCGGCGGGATGACGATGGTGTACGCGGGCTTCTCGCTCTTCGCGTCGGCGGTGAAGTAACCGCGCTCCACCCAGCGCTCGTACAGCTCGCCCTCTACCTCGGCCGGGGCGTAGGTCGTCGGGAGGGTGGCTGCTTCGTCCCCGGGCCTGGAGCTCGCGGGGCGCTGGTTCGTCGTGTCGGTCACGACGCACAGTTTACGGAAGCCGGGGCCGCGGTTGTGAACCCGACAGTGCATGACCGGTCGGGCGCGCTGGGGGGGCTGTACGGTAGCGTGCCCGCATAGTCGACCGGACGGGGCCGCGCACTGAGGCGGC
The DNA here is from genome assembly GCF_042734615.1 of Kitasatospora sp. NPDC059646. Lineage (NCBI taxonomy): Bacteria > Bacillati > Actinomycetota > Actinomycetes > Kitasatosporales > Streptomycetaceae > Kitasatospora > Kitasatospora sp. NPDC059646. The sequence goes on along the minus strand of NZ_JBHWDS010000085.1, from coordinate 18,216 downwards.
GGGGGAGAAAAGACATATGTACGGCCAGGGCCAGGGACCGCAGCAGTATCCGCAGGGGCAGCCGCAGCAGCCGTACGGCGCTCCCCCGCCGCAGCCCGGCTACGGCGCCCCCCAGCCGCCCGCCGGCCAGCCCGGCTACGGCGCACCCCAGCCGCCCGCGTACGGCGCTCCGCAGCCGCCGGCCTACGGCGCCCCGCAGCCGCCCGCCGGCCAGCCCGGGTACGGCGCGCCCCAGCCGCCGGCCCCGCAGCAGGGCTACGGCTACCCGCAGCCGCCCGCGCAGCCGCAGCAGCAGTGGGGCGGCGTGCCGCAGCAGCCCGGCCAGCCCGGTTACGGCGGCTACCCGGCGCCGCCCGCCCAGTCCAAGGGCAAGGGCGGGATCATCGCCCTGGTGCTGGTCCTGGTGCTGGCGGCCGGCGGCGGCATCGCCTACTGGGCGCTGAGCGGCTCCAAGGGCTCGGACACCGCGGGCAAGTACAAGCTGACGGTGCCGGAGAGCGTGGCCGGCTACACCAAGAAGTCGTCCTCCGAGAAGGGCGAGCTGAAGGGCCTGGACGGCGTCGGCACCTTCGAGGGCTCGCTGACCGCGACCTACCAGAAGACCCCGACCGACGTGGCCAGCTTCAGCGGCAGCTGGGGCAGCGTCCCGGACCCGGGCAAGGCGCTGGACACCGCCATCCAGAAGCTCAACGAGGGCGACAGCGGCGACGGTTCGGACAAGCCGAACTGGAAGCAGGAGCCGTCGAACGTCGACGCGGGCGACCCGAAGGACCCGGGCGCGGTGCTGCGCTGCGGCGTCGTGTCCCAGGAGTCCGGCAAGACCACGCTGGGCGTCCCGATCTGCCTGTTCGCCAGCCACTCCACCATCGGCGTGGTCGCGTTCGTCTCGATGGACAACACCGGCAAGACCACCGTCACCACCTCCGACGCCGCGTCCCGCACCCGGCAGATCCGCGACGCCGCGACCGTCGCCAAGTAGCCCCCACAGCAGCGCACTTCACGCTCGAACGGAGTAACTCCCCGTGTCCGACAACCAGTTCGGCCCGCCCCAGCCCGGCTTCGGCCCGCCGCAGGACGGCCCGATACCCCCGCAGGGCGCGCCCGCCGCGCCCCAGGGCGGCTACGGCTACCCGGGCGCCCCGGCGCCCCAGCAGCAGGCCTGGGGCGGCGGCGCGGTGCCGCCGCAGGGCTTCCCGAACCCGGGCGGCTACCCGCCCGGCGTCCCGATGCGGAAGAAGTCCCGCAAGGGCCTGTGGATCGGCCTCGGCGTGGTGGCCGCGGTGATCCTCGGCGGCGCGGGCGTGGTCGGCTACCTGATCTACGACACGGCCTCGGACACCGGCAAGAACAAGGTGGTCCTGCCGCAGTCGTTCCACGACATGACCAGCGACCCGGAGGACGAGGACGCCAAGCGCCTGTCCAGCGGTCTGCAGAGCGGCCTCGCCGAGGACAAGTCCTCGTTCACCCAGGCCGAGCCGGTCTCCACCATCTACCGGTCCTCGGACGAGCAGAAGATGCTGCTGGTGTCCGGCATGACCGGCCACGTGCTGTTCCCGTCGAAGCAGGTCGACGCCGCGTTCAGCAGCTTCAGCGCGGGCGGCGCCGGCGGCGTCAGCGACCGCAGCGACATCGACCCGGGCCCGCTCGGCGGCCGGCTGTCCTGCGGCACCACCGACATCGCCGGCCAGCACGGCGGCATCTGCGTGTGGGCCGACAGCTCCTCCGTGGTGGTCGTCCTGGAGCTCGACGGCTCCAGCGACAAGGGCGTCACCAAGGACCAGGTCGTCGCCGACACCCAGGAGCTGCGCAAGCTCTCCGAGGTTCCCAAGTAGCCTCGGCCGCACGGCGGTCCGCGCGACGCGCGCCGGACGACCGAAGGGGCCCCGCACCGTTCACCGGTGCGGGGCCCCTTCGTCGTCGCGGGATTGACGGAGCGTCAGGCGCTCTTCTCCCGGCGCTCGCGCTTGATCATGTCGCGCGGGACCAGTGTGGGGATGGCGTGCTTGGAGACCACGTCCCCGGTGACCACCACGCGGGCGACGTCCTGACGGGACGGGACCTCGTACATCACGGACATCAGCACCTCCTCCATGATGGCCCGCAGCCCGCGGGCGCCGGTGCCGCGCAGGATCGCCTGGTCGGCGATCGCCTCCAGCGCGTCCCGGGTGAACTCCAGCTCCACGCCGTCCAGTTCGAACAGCTTGCGGTACTGCTTCACCAGCGCGTTCTTCGGCTCGGTGAGGATCTGGAGCAGCGCCTCGCGGTCCAGGTTGTGCACGCTGGTGATGACGGGCAGCCGGCCGATGAACTCCGGGATCATCCCGAACTTCACCAGGTCCTCCGGCATCACCTGGCGGAAGTGGTCCGAGGCGTCCAGCTCGCGCTTGGAGCGGATGGTGGCGCCGAAGCCGATGCCCTTGGCGCCCGCCCGGCCCTCGATGATCCGCTCCAGGCCGGCGAACGCGCCGCCCACGATGAACAGCACGTTGGTGGTGTCGATCTGGATGAACTCCTGGTGCGGGTGCTTCCGGCCGCCCTGCGGCGGCACCGAGGCGGTGGTGCCCTCCAGGATCTTCAGCAGCGCCTGCTGCACGCCCTCGCCGGAGACGTCCCGGGTGATCGACGGGTTCTCGCTCTTGCGGGCGACCTTGTCGATCTCGTCGATGTAGATGATCCCGGTCTCGGCCTTCTTGACGTCGTAGTCGGCCGCCTGGATCAGCTTCAGCAGGATGTTCTCGACGTCCTCGCCGACGTAGCCGGCCTCGGTCAGCGCGGTGGCGTCCGCGATCGCGAACGGCACGTTGAGCATCCGGGCCAGGGTCTGCGCGAGCAGCGTCTTGCCGGAGCCGGTCGGGCCCAGCAGCAGGATGTTGGACTTGGCCAGCTCGATCGCGTCGTCCCGGCCGGAGCCGGAGCGGCCGGCCTCGCCGGCCTGGACGCGCTTGTAGTGGTTGTAGACCGCGACCGACAGCGCCTTCTTGGCGAGGTCCTGGCCGACCACGTACTGGTCCAGGAACTCGTAGATCTCGCGGGGCTTCGGGAGTTCCTCGAAGCGCACCTCGGAGCTCTCGGCGAGCTCCTCCTCGATGATCTCGTTGCACAGGTCGATGCACTCGTCGCAGATGTACACGCCTGGCCCGGCGATCAGCTTCTTCACCTGCTTCTGCGACTTGCCGCAGAACGAGCACTTGAGCAGGTCGCCACCGTCTCCGATGCGTGCCACGAGGTGCTTCCCCTTCGCCAGGGGCCCCGCGGGGGTCGGGGCCTGGTGCTGTGAGACCGGCTGCGCCGTCGGCGGTCGGTCTGGTATCCGACGGTACTCTGCCGAGCCGCTGTTTCCGCCGACTTCGACCGGTCTGCCCTACGCCCTGGGCGAATTGATACCGAACAGATGCCGTCGCGGGTGCATGACCCGACAGCCATTGTGCCGGTGCGGAGGCCCCGACCGGAACGCCCCGGGGCGGGGCGTACGTCACGTACGCACCGCCCCGGGGCGAGGGTTCAGTCGGTGAACGAGTTCTTCCGGGTCGAGACGATCTGGTCGATCAGCCCGTACTCCAGCGCCTCCTCGGCGGTCAGGATCTTGTCGCGCTCGATGTCCTCGCGGACCTGCTCGACCTCCTTGTTGGAGTGCTTGGCCAGCATGGTCTCCAGCTGCTCGCGCATCCGGAAGATCTCCTTGGCTTGGATCTCCAGGTCCGACACCTGGCCGCGGCCGGTCTCGGTGTACGGCTGGTGGATCAGCACCCGGGCGTTCGGCAGCGCCATCCGCTTGCCGGGGGTGCCGGCGGCCAGGATGACCGCGGCGGCCGAGGCGGCCTGGCCCATGCAGACCGTCTGGATGTCCGGCTTCACGAACTGCATGGTGTCGTAGATCGCCGTCAGCGCGGTGAACGAGCCGCCCGGGGAGTTGATGTAGACCGAGATGTCGCGGTCCGGGTCCATCGACTCCAGGCAGATCAGCTGCGCCATGATGTCGTTCGCGGAGACGTCGTCCACCTGCGAGCCGAGGAAGATGATGCGCTCCTCGAACAGCTTGGCGTACGGGTCGTACTCGCGGATGCCCTGCGAGGTGCGCTCGACGAACCGCGGGACGATGTAGCGGCCCTCGGCCCGCATGTCCTCCAGGCGGGCCTTGGCACCGGACAGGCTGGGGATGTTCATGTTCTCTGGTCCTCCGAAGCGTGCGGTCTGGGTTCCGATGCCGGTCAGCCGGCCAGGCCGGCGCCGGTGCCGCCGCCGCCGGGGACGTCCGCGGCGCTGTGCATGATGTCGTCGATCAGGCCGTACGCCTTGGCCTCCTCCGGCGTGAACCAGCGGTCACGGTCGGAGTCCGCGGTGATCTGCTCGAAGGACTGGCCGCTGTGGTGGGCGATCAGCTCCGACATCCGCTTCTTGGTGCGCAGCAGCTGCTCGGCCTGGATCCGGATGTCGGTGGCGGAGCCGCCGAGGCCCGCGGAGGGCTGGTGCATCAGGATGTTGGCGTTCGGCAGCGAGAAGCGCTTGCCCTTCGCGCCCGCGGTCAGCAGGAACTGGCCCATCGAGGCGGCCATGCCCATGGCGATGGTGACCACGTCGTTCTTGATGTACTGCATGGTGTCGTAGATCGCCATGCCCGCCGAGATGGATCCACCCGGGGAGTTGATGTAGAGGTAGATGTCCTTCTCGGGGTCCGCCGCGAGCAGCAGGAGCTGGGCGGTGATCTTGTTGGCGATGTCGTCGTCGACCTGCTGGCCGAGGAAGATGATGCGCTCGTTGAGCAGCCGGTTGTAGACCTGGTCGCCCAGGCCGCCGCCCACGTCGCCGCCGGCGGCGTGCGGTGCCATCGGGCCAGGCATCTGCATCTGCGGGAACGTCACTTAGCCACCTGCTCAGTCGATCTGCGTGTGTGTCGCTGTCCACCGACCCTAACGCGCAGGCCCCGCCGCTGAATCCCCCACGCAGAACTGTTCGCTGTGAGCGCAGGGTGAGCAGGCCGAACGGGAACGGGCCCGGGCACCGTGCGGTGCCCGGGCCCGTTCCCGGTCTGACGCACCGTCGGATTCCCGACGGTCAGGAGGCTCAGGCCTCCTTGGCCTCCTCGGCCTCGGCCTCGGCGACGACGGCCTCGGCCGCCTCCTCCTCGTCGTCCTCGAACGAGACGACCTCACCGTTGGTGTCGGTGACCTTGGCGGCCTCGACGACCAGGGCCAGCGCCTTGCCGCGGGCGACCTCGCCGACCAGCAGCTGCACCTGGCCGCCCTGGACGACCTGCTGGGCGAACTGGTCCGGGGTCAGGCCGGAGCCGGCGGCGCGACGGATGAGGTGCTCGGTGAGCTCCTCCTGGTTGACGCCCAGCTCCTCGTTCTTGACGATCTGGTCCAGCACGAACTGGGTCTTGATGCCCTTCTTCGCCTGCTCCTCGGTCTCCTTCTCGAAGTCCTCGCGGGACTTGTCCTGGGAGGCGAGGTAGGTGTCGAGGGTCAGGCCCATCGGCTCCAGCTGGTGGTGCTCCAGGTTGTGCTTGCGGGTGCCGATCTCGTCCGCGAGCAGCTTCTCCGGGTACTCCATCTCGACGCGCTGCAGCAGCTCGTCGAGGACCTTCTCCTGGGCCTGGGTGGCCTGGTCGAACTCCTTCATCCGCTCGAGGCGCTTGCGCGAGTCCTCGCGCAGCTCCTCCAGGGTGTCGAACTCGCTGGCCAGCTGCGCGAACTCGTCGTCCAGCTCGGGGAGTTCCTTCTCCTGGACGGTGGTCACGGTGACGGTGACCTCGGAGTCCTTGCCGACCTGCGTGCCGCCCTTGAGGGTGGTGGTGAAGGTCTTGGACTCGCCGGCGGACAGGCCGACGACGGCCTCGTCGATGCCGTCCAGCAGGCGGCCGGAGCCGATCTCGTAGCTCACGCCGGTGGCGGTGCCGTCCTCCGGCACCTCACCGTCGACCTTGGCCTCCAGGTCGATGACCACGACGTCGCCCTCGGCGGCGGCGCGCTCGACGTCCTTCACGGAGCTGAAGCGCTCGCGCAGCTGCTGCAGCGACTTCTCGATGTCCTCGTCGGTGACCTCGACCGGGTCCACCACGACGGCGATCTCGGCGAAGTCCGGCAGGGTGACCTCGGGGCGCACGTCGACCTCGGCGGTGAACTTCAGGTCACCGCCGTCGACCAGGTTCTCGACACCGGCGATGTCCGTGATGTCGGGCTGGCCCAGCACGTCGATCTGGCCCTCGTCGACGGCCTGCGTGTAGAAGCGCGGAAGCGCGTCGTTGACGGCCTCCTCCAGCACAGCGCCCCGGCCGAAGCGCTGGTCGATGACCCGGTTCGGGATCTTGCCCTTGCGGAAGCCCGGGACGGTGACCTGCTGGTTGATCTTCTTGTACGCCGCGTCGAGGCTGGGCTTGAGCTCCTCGAAGGGCACCTCGACGGTGAGTCGAACCCGGGTCGGGTTCAGAGTCTCGACGGCGCTCTTCACGGTTGGGTCTCCTAGGGGGCTTGCGGTCAGGGCGATAGGCGGTTGGGGCTGCAATGCTGTCCGTACTACCGCCAGCGGTCCATCCTACCGGTACCACGAAAGCGACTGTGCCCGGCACCGGCTCCGGGTCCGCGCGACCTCCAACGCCCGCGCCCGCGGCGACAGACGACAACAGGGCCCCGCCACCGACGGGACCCTGCCGCACGGTCGGGGTGACCGGATTCGAACCGACGGCCTTCCGCTCCCAAAGCGGACGCGCTACCAACCTGCGCCACACCCCGTGGTGCCGAGCAGAAGAGTACACGTCGGCCCGCCTCCGACCGGGGCGATATCGGCGAGCCGACAACGCGGAAGGAGTGTGCATTCCACCGGCCCGAGCAGGTAGGCTGTCCGCGTCCCCGTCACCGCGGCGCGCGGTGCGGGCACTCCTTTGCGGGTGTAGCTCAATGGTAGAGCCCCAGTCTTCCAAACTGGTCACGCGAGTTCGATTCTCGTCACCCGCTCCACGCGGCCGACGGCCCCGACTGCCCACGCAGTCGGGGCCGTCGCCGTTCCCGGGCCTCCGGGCCCGCCGCCCCGGCAGCCCGAAGGCCCCGGACAGCGGGGCTGTCCGGGGCCTTCGAGGGGTGGGCGACGATCAGACGTTGACGCCGTGGGCCGCCAGGTAGGCGACCGGGTCGATGTCGGAGCCGTAGTCCGGGGTGGTGCGGATCTCGAAGTGCAGGTGCGGGCCGGTCACGTTGCCGGTCGCGCCGGAGAGACCGATCTGCTGACCCGCCGTCACGGACTGGCCGGCCGAGACGGAGATCGAGGAGAGGTGGGCGTACTGGGCGTACTTGCCGTCGGCCAGCTTGATGATGACCTGGTTGCCGTAGGCGCCGCCGTTGCCGGCGGAGACCACGGTGCCGGCGGCGACGGCCTTGAGGCTGGTGCCGGTAGCGACCGGGAAGTCGATGCCGGTGTGGTAGCCGCTGGACCAGTTGGAGCCGGCCACCTTGTAACCGGTGGTGACCTTGCCCGGCGCCGGGGCGACGTAGGCGGCGGACGAGCTGGTGGTCGCCGCGGTCGTGGTGGTGGTGGTGGAGGCCTTCGGGGCCGCCTGCTGGGTCTTGGCGGTGCCGGTGGCGGCCGTCTTCGCGGTGGTCGACGCGGTGGTGTCGGCCTGCTTGGGGGCGGCCTTCGGCGCCGCGGCCTTGGCGGCGGTGTCCGAGGAGGCGGACGCGGCCGGGGCCTTGGCGGCGGGGGCGGCGGCCTGGCCGTTGATGGTCAGGTGCTGGCCCGGGTAGATGAGGTCGGGGTTGCCGCCGACCACGGAACGGTTGTCCTGGTACAGCTTCTCCCAGCCGCCGTCGACGTGCTGGGCGTCGGCGATCTTGGACAGGGTGTCGCCGGCGGCGACCCGGTAGCTGTGCGCGGCGGCGCGCTGGGCGCCGTCGGCGTGGTCGGCGACCGGCTTGGCGTCCACCGAGACGTTGGACCACTGCTGGGCGCCGCCCTGGTGGTCGGTGGTGTGCGCGGAGGCGGCGGTGACCGGGAGGCCGACCGCGGCGCCGGCCACGCCGGTGGCGATGGCGATGCGGACGATGGTGGTCAGGCGCGGCTTGCGGTGCTTGCCCTGAGCGGACATGAAGCGTTCCTCTCCGACGCCTGCGAGGTGAGCTGTCGGGTTCGGGCGAGAGTTGCCCGGCCGCAGAACTGCGGCTTCACCCCGAGCCGTTCCCGGTGTGTCCGGGCCCGGCGTCCTACCTGTGGTTCCCCCGCTCCTGCCGTGGCGTGGTTTCTGGTCGGCACCGGACGACGGCAGGACTAGGCGTTCCGTCCGGTGGCCCGCCCGGACCATGGCCGGGCTGCGGAGGAAGCAAAACCCACGGCTCGGGAGGCTGGCAAACGCCGATCGGCCCCGCTCCCGAGATCGGGAAGGGGCTGACGGTCCACCAGGTCACGCTGCGCCCACCGGCTCGCTGCGGTGTGCGTACGGGATCATGACGGTGCGCCTACGAGCCCCGCACGGTGGGCGACTTCGGCCACCGTGCGCGTTCGGGCGCGGACCCGGCGTGACCGGCCGGGTGACCCTGGTCACCCGCGGGCAGGCCGAAGGGACGGTGCGAGGGAGCCTCCCGCCCGTCGTGGAGTGCCGCCGGGGAGCCGACGGGGCGTCAGCCCGCGATCGACGCGATGGCCTTGGACACCGAGGTGAGGAACTGCTGGATCGGGCCGGCCATGGTCGACTGGCTGAGCATGAAGCCGAACAGGGCGGCGACGATGGCGTGCCCGGTCTTCAGCTGCTTGTTGCGAATGAAGATCGCGACGATGATGCCGAACAGGACAAGCGCGGAGACGGAGAAGGCCACCGGGACTCACTTCCTCGATTCGTGGCGGGGGTTCGGGTGGAAACCGTCGATGGCTCCCAGGCGGAAACCGGCCCCTGCCCCCCGTGTCCCCACCACTCCATCCGGACTCAGTGTGGTCGCTCGTGCGGACTGCGTAAAGGACTTGCCCGGTTGCCCGGGCTCCCAACCCGCCTGGTAGGACTGATTTTCGCCGACCGCGACGATAGCAACCGGGTTCTGACGGCCCGTCGGCGGGCGGTGGTCCGCCCCGGCCGGCGCGGCAAACCGGCAGGCAGATCCGGGAGCGGGCCACGGGCCGGGCGGCGCGCCGGAATTGGCCGAAGATCAACGCCCGGGTTTGACACTCCGTGGGCACTCCGCGCTCACCGCATCTGCGCACGACGGCGGTTCAGCGGCGCCAGATCAGCATGACCGCGCGGTCGTCGTTGACGTGCTTGGCGACGGTGTCGATCAACCGGACCGCGGCGCCGGACCGGACCGGCACCGGGGCGGCGGCCACCAGCCGGTCGGCCTCCCCCATCAACCGGTCCATGCCCTCGGCGAGGTCGCGGCCGGGGATCTCCACCATGCCGTCGGTGCACAGCATCAGCACGTCGCCGGGGCCCAGGACGCCGCGCACCCCTTCGAACTTGGCCTCGTCGTAGACGCCGAGCAGCGGGCCCTCGGCCTCCTTGACCTCCCAGTGCCCGGCGCCGGCCAGCCGGTGCATGCCGGGCAGGTGCCCGGCGGAGAGCAGTTCGTACTCGCCGGTGTCCAGGTCGACCACCAGGTGGACGGCGGTGGCGAAGCCCTCCGCCCAGTCCTGGCGCAGCAGGTAGCCGTTGGCGGCGGGGAGGAAGTCGTGGGCGGGCAGCGAGCCGAGCAGTCCGCCGAAGGCGCCGGACAGCAGCAGGGCTCGGCTGCCGGCGTCCATGCCCTTGCCGGAGACGTCGGCGAGGACGGCCTCCAGCATCCGGCCGCCGGGGCCGGTGCGGGCGGCGACCATGAAGTCGCCGGAGAAGGACTGGCCGCCGGCCGGGCGCAGCGCGGTGTCGGTGTGCCAGCCGTCGGGCAGGCGCGGGACGCGGCCCTGGACCCGGATCCGCTCGCGCAGGTCGAACAGCATGGTGGAGCCGCCGCGCCAGGGCACGCCGATCCGGCGGCGGAACTGGGCGACCAGCAGTCCGGCGACGCCGACCGCGCCGACCACCAGCGCGGCTCCGGGGGTGACGCCGTGCGCGTAGGCCTCGGGCCGGTCGCTGGCGACGCGCTCCCCGGTGTGCACCAGGGACTCGGTGATCAGCCCGGCGGCCGCGACGGCGTACAGCAGCACCAGGGTGCCGGGGCGCAGCAGCAGGGCGCCGGCCAGCACCGGCAGCACCAGGGCGGTGGGCGGGGCCCAGTCCGGCAGCAGGATGTTCAGCAGTACCAGGACGGGCACCGCGAGGGCGAGCGCGGCGAACGCCCACCAGTCGGCGCCGTCGCCGCGGAAGTAGTCGACCCCGGTGCGGCGCAGCCTGCGCCGGGCCCGGTACAGCGCCGCGCGCAGCCGGGCCGTCACGGGCTCGCGGGACGGCCCGCCGTCCCGGCCCGTCGCACTGGGACGCGCGCTGCCGGCCATGGGGACCGACCTTATCCACCGCCGGTGCGCGCGTCGACGGCCCGGGTGGCACCGAGTGCAACGAAGTCGGCACGCTCCGGTGGGTTTCGGCCGCGCGCGCCGGATCCGGGGGCACGCCGAGGGCGTGACAAATCGGTCGCGTGCGCCCGGATCGGGTGATAGGGAGGGCCCCATGACGATTCGACACCCCGAGCTGACCGTCCGGCCGTTGCGCGCCGAGGAGTGGGACTCCTGGTACGGCGTGCTGACCGTGGCCTTCGGCGGCACCGAGGAGGAGCCCGAGGAGCGGGCGCTGTGGCACGAGTTGACGGAGGTCGGGCGCTCGCTGGCGGTCTGCGAGGGCGAGCGGATCGTCGGCACCGCCGGGGCGGTCGGCTTCCGGGTGGTGGTGCCGGGCGGCGCGGTGCTCCCGGCGGCGGGCGTGACGATGGTGGGCGTGCTGCCCACCCACCGGCGGCGGGGCGTGCTGACGGCCCTGATGCGCCGCCAGTTGGACGACGTGCGGGCGGCCGGCGAGTGCCTGGCGGTGCTGACGGCGTCCGAGCCGCCGATCTACGGCCGGTTCGGCTACGGCCAGGCCACCCGCAAGGCGGTGGTGTCGATGGACCGCGGCCGGGTGAAGGTGCACACCCCGGAGCAGCGCGGGGAGTTGGTGCTGCGGCTGGCCGATCCGGTCGCCGAGCTGGCCCGCTGCGAGGAGCTGTACGCCCGCCTCGCCACCCGCCGTCCGGGCACCCTGGTGCGGCAGCCCGGCTGGGAGAAGGTCCCGGTGCTGGACGCGCCCGGTTCCCGCGGCGGCTTCTCCGCGCTGCAGTCGGTGCTGGCGGAGGACCCGGAGACCGGCGAACTGCTGGGCTACGCGCGGTACGCGGTGAAGGGCGACTGGAACGACCGCGGCGCGGCCGGCGTGGTCCGGGTCCGCGCGGTGCAGGCGGAGCAGCCCTGGGTGTACGCCCGGCTGTGGGAGTTCCTGCTGGACCTCGACCTGACCGAGCGGGTGGAGGCGCACAACCTGCCGGCCGACGACCCGCTGCTGCACCTGGTGTCGGACGTCCGGCACCTGACGCCGCGTCTGGTCGACGGCATGTTCGTGCGGCTGGTGGACCTGCCGAGGGCGCTGGAGGCGCGCGGCTGGGCCCTGCCGGTGGACGCGGTGCTGGAGGTCACCGACGCGTTCTGCCCGTGGAACGCGGGCCGCTGGCGGCTGACGGCGGCGCCGGGCAAGCCGGCCTCCTGCGTGCCGACCGACGGTCCGGCCGATCTGGAGCTGGACGTGCGGGAGTTGGGCTCGGTCTACCTGGGTGGCGGCTCGCTGGCGGCGCTGGCCGCGGCGGGCCTGGTGCGGGAGTTGCGGCCGGGCGTCCTGGAGCCGGTGTCGGCGGCGTTCCGTTCGGGCCTGGAGCCCTGGCTGCCGCACGGCTTCTGACCGCTCCGCGCCGGAACGCACCGCGCCCGCCCGGGCAACTCCCGGGCGGGCGCGGTGCGTTGCGGGCGGATCAGCCCTGCGGGTGGTGGGCCGGGACGGGCGGCAGCTCGCCGGTGGTCTCGTACTCGGACAGCATCTCGATCCGGCGGGTGTGCCGCGGCTCGCCGCTGTACGGGGTGTTGAGGAAGATCTCGACGAACCTGGTGGCCTCGTCCAGGGTGTGCATCCGGCCGCCGACCGAGATCACGTTGGCGTTGTTGTGCTCGCGGCCGAGGGCGGCGGTCTGCTCGCTCCAGGCCAGCGCGGCGCGGACGCCCTTGACCTTGTTGGCGGCGATCGCCTCGCCGTTGCCGGAACCGCCGATCACCACGCCCAGCGCCTCCGGGTCGGCGGCGGTGCGCTCGGCCGCCCGCAGGCAGAACGGCGGGTAGTCGTCCTCGGCGTCGTAGATGTGCGGGCCGCAGTCGACCGGCTCGTGCCCGGCCCCCTTCAGCCACTCGACGAGGTGGTTCTTCAGTTCGTATCCGGCGTGGTCGGAGCCCAGGTAGACGCGCATGGACACGAGTGTGACATGCCTCCGGGCCCGCACCCCGGCAGGGGCGGCGGGCCCGGTTCCGGACGGGTCGTCAGCGGCGGCCGGCCAGCTTCCAGGCGAGCGGCAGGGCGCCCATCGCGAGCACCATCTTCAGCGCGTCGCCGATCAGGTACGGGTACATGCCCAGCTCGGCGGCCCTGGCCAGCGGGACGTCCAGGGCGAACGCCAGGTACGGCACGCCGACCGCGTAGATCACCAGGCTGCCGAGGGCCATCGCGCCGGCCGTGTGGAGCGGGTCGCGGTCGGCGCCGCGGCGGGCCAGCGCACCGGTGAGGGCGGCGGCCAGCACGAAGCCGATGACGTAGCCGAAGGTGGCCAGGCCGGCGCCGGAGCTGCCCTCGGCGAACCAGGGCAGGCCGGCCGCGCCGGCCGCCAGGTACAGGCCGAGCGCGGCGGCGCCGCGGCGGGCGCCGAGCGCGGTGCCGACCAGCAGCGCGGCGAAGGTCTGCCCGGTGACCGGCACCGGCGAGCCCGGCACCGGGACGGACAGCTGGGCGGCGAGGCCGGTCAGGGCCGCGCCGCCGGCCACCAGGGCCAGGTCGCGGGCCCGCGCGCCGATCCGGGTGGAGGCCTGCGGCAGCAGGTCGGCGAGGACGGCGGTGGACGGTATCGACGCGGCGATGGCCATGGCTGCTCCCGGGTATCCGATGGGGTGATCACCTGAACCTACGCCGCGTCAGGTCTCCGCCGCCGCGTCGGCCGCGACAAAGCCGACCGCCCCCGCCTTGTCGGGTCCGGCCTGTGACCAAGCCCTCACCGTGTGCACACGGTGGTGCGGCGGTCACTGTCCGTCGGAGGGGCGTCCGGATGCCGGTCCTGGTTGGGGCGTTCACGTCATCTGCCGAATAGTGGACAGATCCTTCCGAAATGGTCGGGCTCCCGCACAGTCTGGAAAACCCTCCGCATGACCCGAACCCCCTCCTCCGCCACCGCGTCCGCCGCGCCGGACGCCGCCGGCACCGCCGAGGACTCCGGCCTGGCCCACGGGCTCAAGCAGCGCCACCTCTCGATGATCGCGCTCGGCGGCGTGATCGGCGCCGGGCTGTTCGTCGGCTCCGGCTCCGGGATCGCCGCCGCCGGGCCCGCCGTGGTGCTCGCCTTCGCCGCCTCCGGGCTGCTGGTGATGCTGGTGATGCGGATGCTCGGCGAGATGTCCGCCGCCCGCCCCGCCTCCGGTTCCTTCTCGGTGCACGCCGACCGGGAGATCGGCCCGTGGGCGGGCTTCACCGTCGGCTGGCTGTTCTGGATCCTGCTGTGTGTGGGCGTCGCGGTGGAGGCGATCGGTGCGGCCGGCATCGTCTCCGGCTGGCTGCCCGCCGTGCCGTCCTGGGCCTGGGTGGCGGTCTTCATGGCGTTCTTCTGCCTGACCAACCTGGCGGCGGTGCGGAACTTCGGCGAGTTCGAGTTCTGGTTCGCCGCGATCAAGGTGCTGGCGATCAGCGCCTTCCTGGTGATCGGCGTCCTCGCCGTGCTGGGCCTGCTGCCGGGCACCGCCTCGCCCGGCGCCGCCAACCTGACCGGCCACCACGGCTTCCTGCCGAACGGGGCGAGCGGTCTGGTCACCGGCCTGCTCGCCTCGGTCTTCGCGTACGGCGGCCTGGAGACCGTCACCATCGCCGCCGCCGAGTCCGAGAACCCCCGGCGCAGCGTGGCCGTCGCGGTGCGCACCGCGATGTGGCGGATCGCCCTGTTCTACGTCGGCTCGATGGCCGTGATCGTCACCCTGGTCCCGTGGGACGACCCGTCGGTGGTCCGGCCCGGCCCGTACGTCGCGGTGCTGAGCACCCTGGGCATCCCGGGGGCCGCGCAGCTGATGAACGTGGTGGTGCTGATCGCGCTGCTCTCCGCGATGAACGCCAACATCTACGGCTCCTCGCGGATGGTGCACTCGCTGGTCGCCCGCGGCCACGGCCCGCGCGCGCTGGCCCGGCTGTCCGGCGGGGTCCCGCGCCGCGCGGTGCTGGCCTCCTGCACGTTCGGCTTCCTGGCCGTACTGCTGTCCTACTGGTGGCCGGAGACCGTGTTCTCCTGGCTGCTCAACATGGTGGGCGCCGCGGTCCTGGTGGTCTGGGCCTTCATCGCCGTCGCCCAGCTCCGCATGCGCCGCCACCTGCCGGCCTCGCAACTCCCGGTCCGGATGTGGGCGTTCCCGTACCTGACGTACCTCGCGCTGGCCGCGATGGGGTTCATCCTGGTGCTGATGACCCTCGACTCCGCGAACCGCATCCAGCTCTACTTCACCGCCGGGCTGACCCTGGCGCTGGCCGCCGCCGGCCTCCTGAGGAACCGTCGGACGGCGTCCTGAGCGCACGGAACCCCGCGACCCCGGGCCGGGTCGCGGGGTTCCGTGCCGGACGGGCTACTCGAACGAGGGCCCCGCGGTCCGCGTCCGCTTGATCTCGTAGAACCCGGGCGTGGACGCCACCAGCAGCGTCCCGTCCCAGAGCCGGGCGGCGGCCTCGCCGCGCGGGGCGGGGGTGACGACCGGCCCGAAGAAGGCGATCCGCTCGCCGTCCGGCCCGTCGACCGCGATGACCGGGGTGCCGACGTCCTCGCCGACCAGGCCGATGCCCTCCGCGTGGGAGGCGCGCAGCTTCTCGTCGTACGCGTCGGTGTCGGCGGCGTCCGCGAGTTCGGCGGGCAGGCCGGCGGCGGTGAGGGCGGCGACCAGGGTCTCCCGGGTGTTGGGCAGGCCCTGGTTGTGGAAGCGCAGCCCGAGCTCGGTGTAGAGCCGGCCGAGCACCTCCTCGCCGTGCGCCTCGGCGGCGGCGACGAGCACCCGGACCGGGCCCCAGCCGGCGGCCAGCATCGCGCGGTACTGCTCGGGCAGGTCGTCCCGCTTCTCGTTGAGGACGGACAGGCTCATCACGTGCCAGCGGACGTCCACCGGGCGGAGCTTCTCGACCTCCAGCATCCAGCGGGAGGTCATCCATGCCCAGGGGCAGATCGGGTCGAACCAGAAGTCGGCGGTCTTGCGCCTGTCTGCGGCGGTCACGGGCGGCGTCCTTCGGTGCGGCGGTCGGGAGTCGCGGGGGCGGCGCCCCCGGGAGCTGCAACCCGGGCCCGCCCCCGGTGATTCCTCGAGCGGTGCAATGGCACAGCCGGGAGGGCGTGAAAGGATGCCCCGGAAGGAGTGCCATGAACACTCCGAAGCCGTGTGTTCCGTACAGAGGAGTACCGCCGTGCCGGGCAAGAACCTGAGCCGTGAGGAGGCCCGCGACCGGGCCGGGATCATCCGGGTGGACAGCTACCGCGTCCACCTGGACGTGAGTGCGGCGGCCGACCCCGGCCGGCCCACCTTCCGTTCCACCACCCGGATTTCGTTCGACTGCACCTCCCCGGGCGCGTCGAGCTTCGCCGACCTGCTCGCCCCCGAGGTGGTCTCCGTCGAGCTGAACGGCCGTCGGCTGGACCCGGCCGAGGTGTTCGACGGCGCCCGGGTCGCGCTGCCGGAGCTCGCCGCGCACAACGAGCTGACGGTGGTCGCCGAGTGCGCGTACAGCCGCACCGGCGAGGGCCTGCACCGCTTCGTCGACCCGGTGGACGGCGAGACCTACCTGTACACCCACTACGAGCCGGCCGACGCCCGCCGGGTGTTCGCCAACTTCGAACAGCCCGACCTGAAGGCCCCGTTCAGCTTCACGGTGACCGCCCCGGCGGCCTGGGACGTGTACGCCAACGCGGTGCACGAGCGCATTGCCGAGGACGGCGACACCCGCACCTGGGAGTTCGCGCCGACGAAGCCGATCTCCACCTACCTGACCGCCGTGGTGGCCGGCCCGTACCACGTGGTGCGCGACCACTACTCCCGCGAACTGCCCGACGGCAGCGTGCTGGAGGTCCCGCTGGCCGCCACCTGCCGCCGCTCGCTGGCCCCGTACTTCGACGCGGACGAGATCCTCACCGTCACCAAGCAGGGCCTGGACTTCTTCCACGACGAGTTCGACTACCCGTACCCCTTCGGCAAGTACGACCAGTGCTTCGTCCCCGAGTACAACATCGGCGCGATGGAGAACCCGGGCTGCGTGACCTTCCGCGAGGAGTTCATCTACCGCTCCAAGGTCACCGAGGCCGCGTACGAGGCCCGCGCCAACGTGATCCTGCACGAGATGGCGCACATGTGGTTCGGCGACCTGGTCACCATGAAGTGGTGGGACGACCTGTGGCTGAAGGAGTCGTTCGCCGACTTCATGGGCTCGTTCGCACAGATCGAGGCCACCAAGTACCGCTCCGCCTGGATCACCTTCGCCAACCGCCGCAAGGCCTGGGCGTACCGGCAGGACCAGTTCCCCACCACCCACCCGATCACCGCGGACATCCGCGACCTCGAGGACGCCAAGCTCAACTTCGACGGCATCACCTACGCCAAGGGCGCGTCCGTCCTCAAGCAGCTGGTCGCCTACGTCGGCCGGGACGCGTTCTTCGAGGGCGCCCGCCGCTATTTCAAGAAGCACGCCTTCGGCAACACCGTCCTCGGCGACCTGCTGGACGCCCTGGAGGAGACCAGCGGCCGCGACCTGCGCGCCTGGTCCGCCGCCTGGCTGCAGACCTCCGGCGTCAACACCCTCACCCCCGAGCTCACCCACGACGCCGAGGGCCGGATCACCGAACTGGCGATCCGTCAGGACGGCGACGTGCTGCGCCCGCACCGGATCGCGGTCGGCCTGTACGACCTCGCCGAGGACGGCGCGCTGCGCCGCACCGACCGCTACGAGCTGGACCTCACCGGTGCCCGCACCGTGGTCGCCGACGCGGCCGGCCGCTCGCTGCCCGCGCTGGTGCTGGTCAACGACGACGACCTGACGTACTGCAAGGTCCGCTTCGACGGGCGCTCGCTGGAGACCCTGCGCACCGGCCTCGGCGACCTCACCGGCGAGACCGGCCTGGCCCGGGCGCTGGCCTGGTCCGCGGTGTGGAACCTGACCCGCGACGGGCTGATGCCCACCCGCGACTACCTCGACCTGGTGCAGCGCTTCGCCGGCCGGGAGTCCGACATCGGCGTCCTGCAGTCCCTGCACCAGCAGGCCGGCACCGCGCTGGAGCTGTACGCCGACCCGGCCCACCGCGGCGAGTACGGCACCGCGCTCGCCGAGGTCGCGCTGCGCGAGCTGAACCTGGCCTCGCCCGGCAGCGACCACCAGCTGGCCTGGGCCCGCTTCTTCGCCGAGACCGCCGAGCGCGCCGACCACCTGCAGCTGCTGCGCGGCCTGCTGGACGGCACCGGCCGGATCGACGGCCTGGCGGTCGACCAGGAACTGCGCTGGAGCTTCTGGCTGGCCCTCGCCACCCACGGCGCGGCCGGCACCGAGGAGCTGTCCGCCGAGCTGGCCCGCGACAACACCGCCAGCGGCCGCCGCCAGCACACCCAGTGCCTGGCCGCCCGGCCCACCGCGGACGCCAAGGCCGCCGCCTGGGCCGCCGTGGTCGACTCCGACGAGCTGCCCAACGCGCTGGTCGAGGCGCAGATCGCCGGCTTCAACCAGGCCGGGCAGCGCGAGCTGACCGCCCCCTACTCCGAGCCGTACTTCGGGATGCTGGAGTCGATCTGGGCCGAGCGCTCGATCGAGATCGCGATGCGGATCGTCGGCGGCTTCTTCCCCCGCTACCAGACCACGCCCGCGACGCTGGCCGCCACCGACGCCTGGCTGACGGCCCACCAGGACGCCGCCCCGGCCCTGCGCCGCCTGGTCCTGGAGTGCCGCGACGACCTGGCCCGCGCGCTGCGCGCCCAGGAGTGCGACGTCCAGTAGCACCGCACGGCGGAACGGCCCGGCCCCCGCTCCGATCGGAGCGGGGG